>CAYOLR010000147.1:0-7132 GCA_964404815.1 uncultured Halobacteriales archaeon | reverse complement strand
TCGGCCAGGTCGTGGAGCGTGACGAGTGCGGTGTCGTCGAAGGGCTCGGTGGCCGTCCGCCGGAGGTCGCCCATGTTGGCACCCGTCCCGAGAGCCAGTCCGAGGTCGTGACAGAGCTTCCTGATGTAAGTCCCGCTCTCACACCGGATACGGAGGAGGACTTGCCGCCCCGAACGCTCGAGAACGTCGAGAGCGTAGATTTCCCGGATCCGCCGTTGTCTGGCGACCGCGCTCTTCCGGGGTGGCGTCTGATAGATCTCGCCCTCGAACCGGCCGATCACGGCCGACAGATCGGACGGCGGTTCCCCGTGCAGCTCCAGGATGGCCACGTACTCCTTCTCGCCGAGCAGCGCCCCCGCCAGCCGGGTAGCGTCCCCCAGCAGGACCGGCAGGCAACCCGTCACCTTGGGGTCGAGGGTGCCGGCGTGGGCGGCCTTATCCACGTCGACCAGCTCACGGATCCAGGCGGATACCTGGTGGGAGCTCGGCCCCGGCGGTTTGTCCAGGTTGACTACCCCGAACTCGACGAGTTCGGCCGGCGTGCGGTCCTCGGGCGGGGGCCGGAGCGTCATCTTAAAAGTCGTAATTCGCTTGCACCGGGAAGCTGCCCTCGTCGCGGTCGGGTTCGTAGGCGTCCACAGACGAGACGACCAGGCCGGTCACCGCCTCGGCCGTCCACCGGGCCGTGTTCACGCCGAGGTCGTAGATCGAGCGGTCCTCGAAATCGATGTTGTAGTACTCCTTGTAGCGTTTCTGCTCGGACTCCTCGCGATCCCGGGTCTCCGAAAGGGCCACCTCGACGTCCGTGTCCTCCCGGTCGGCGATTCGGGCGGCCCTGATCTCGAGGGGGGCGTCGAGCCAGACCCGAAGGTCGGCGTACTCGCCCGCCATCCAGCCCGATAGCCGGGATTCCAGCACCACGCCATCCCGCTCCTTCGCGGTCTCCCGGAGCCGCCGGTCGAGGTCGCGATCGATCCGGTCGTCCTCCTCGGCGAGCTCGTTGAACTCCTGGAGGGAATACCCGCGTTCCGCGGCGAGCGAGCGGAAGATATCGCCGCCGCTCACGTGTTCGAAATCGAAAGCGTCGGCGACCGCGGTGGCGACCGTACTCTTGCCACTTCCCGGCGGTCCCGAGATCGTGACCAACATAGCCAGCCTGCGCAGGCGGCGTTCAAAGGAGTTTCCTTATTCGCCGTCAAGCACGGCCGAGAGAACGCGAACGAGGTTGGCATGTGTGATGGCGGCGACCGCGTCGTTGTCGAAGCCGCGGTCCCGGAGGGCGGGCCCGATGTCGGCTACCGCTGGGTCCCCATCAAGTCCCGCTGCTAGGCCACCGAACGGGAGATCGTCTGCGTCCCAATCCGGCCGATACGGGGCGAGGTAATCATAGAAATCCAACCCGAGACAGACGTGGTCGATACCGACCAAGTCCACGATGCGTTCGATATGATCGATGACATCCTCCAGCGTCGCCGGTTCACCAGGCGGCGTCACGAAGTCGGAGATCGCCATGACCCCGACAAGCCCACCGGTGGCTGCGATGGCCTCGATCGCCTCGTCCGACAGGTTCCTCGGGTGATCGGCCAGCTGCCGGGCGTTCGAGTGCGAGGCGATCACGGGCCCTTCGGTGAACTCGATGACGTCCCAGAACCCGGGCTCGTTGAGGTGAGAAACGTCGATGGCGATGCCCAGCTCCTCGAGGCGCTCGATGAGCTCGACACCGAAATCCGTTATTCCACCTGGGGAGCCTGTGGGTTGCGGCGAATAGAAACTCCCGTCACCTGCAGCGTTCCGCCGGCTATGTGTGAGTGTTACCAGCCGTAACCCCAATTCGTGAAACACGTCAAGCATGTCGAGGTCGCCGGCCAGTGGCTCCGCACCCTCGAGGGACAACAGGACGGTTACCGGTCCGGTCGACCCAGCTTGGCGCACGTCGTTTGCGGTCGTCGCAAGCTCGAGCCCGTCCGTTGTCGTGATCTCCCGATGCATCGCGACGAACGTCTTCAGACCGCGGCGAAGGCCGAGTTCCGGCAGGTAATCGTCGTCGACGATGGTGGCCATCACCCGGAAGCCGATCGATCCCGAGCGCATGCCGGGGAGAAAATCCTCGGCGATCACGTGGTCGCGACCCCTGGCCCGTTCCTTGATCACCGCGGAAGGAATATCCGAGTGGGCGTCGGCGTACCAGTCGTCCATAGTCCGGAACGCAGCCCCGGTGCGAAAATAGGTATCGGGCCTACGTCGGTGTGGTCTGAATATTGAGGGCCTTCCGGATGACCTGCGTGAAGGCCATCGAGCACAGGAAGTACCAGAGGATCCACGCCTGGATCGGACCGAGGACGCCGGCGGTCCAGCCCTTCTCGCCGAGTTCGCCGACGAGCGGCATCACCACGCTGACATCGGCCGGGTCGATGACGGTCCCTTGCGCTCCCGGGAGGATCTTCCAGTACATCCAGAGGAAGACCGGAATGGTAAACAGCATGATCCAGACCATGGGCCTGAACTGCGCCTTGAACATGCCGAGCTGATCGCCCATGGCGTCCATCTGCTCCTCGCGGATCTTCTCGAGCTCCTCGTCGTCGCCCCGCTCCTTGGCCGCCTTCTGGCGTTCCTGGATCTCCTTCATCCGCCCCTGATAGGCACCCATTATCTCCATGTCCATCAGGTTCGCCTGCAGGAGCGTCGAGTAGAGTCCCGTCAAGACGGCGAGCGCCATGATAACCACGTAGAACGGGAGGAGGGTATCGAGCGGCCCCAGGAAGAGGTCGAGCACCGTCCCGATCGCGTTTCTGACTGTCGGGATCGAATACCCAGCGAACAGCCCGAGGCTCGCCACCCCGGCCGCCTTGTCGTAAGTTGACCAGTTGACTTCGGGCGGTTCGCCGTCGGGTGCCGAGGTCGATGCCGTCGTGTCGGCCCCGTCGCCCTGGCCGAGCCCTGCCTTCACCTCCTCGGGGTCGGCCAGTCGGAAGCCGTCTTCGCCGTCGACGAGGACACCCTGTTCGATCAGGCGTCCCCACTGCCCGCTGCTGAGGTCGTCCCTGACGTCCGCCCAGGCGACCTCCTCCGAGCCGTCGTCGGTCTCCTCGAGGACGATCGTGAGCGCCTCGGCGAGCGCGGGGTCCTCGGAGATCAGCGACTCCACCTTCTGCGCGGTCCGTGCCATCGGTTTCTGTTATCGCTCGGCGTTCATCAACCTTTTACCCCGCGATTTCGGCCTCGACCGCTGCCTTCACGGCAGCCCAGACTTCGTCGGGGGATTGTTCACCGTCGATACGAACGAGCGAGCCGGTTTCCTCGTAGTGCTCGATCAGGGGTTCCGTGTTCTCCTCGAAGACCCGGATCCGCTCGTTAACCACTTCCTCGGTGTCGTCGTCCCGCTGGATGAGTTCGCCCCCGCACTCGTCGCAGACCCCCGGTTCCGCAGGCTGGCTGTATTCGACGTGGTAGTTGGTCCCGCACTCAGCACAGACCCGTCTGCCGGTCAGTCGGTCGACGAGCTCCTCACGGGAGACGTCGAGGTAGATGACGACATCGAGATCGGTGATCCCGTCGAGGTAGTTTGCCTGCTCCGGGTTCCGGGGATAGCCGTCCAGGACATATCCGTCGGCGTCATCGAGCGCGGCTTTGACGATCTCGTTGACAACGGGATCGGGAACGAGCTCCCCCGCTTCCATGTACTCCCGGGGTGTCCCGTAGTCGGTCTCCATGTCCTTGTTCGCCCGAAGGGCATCGCCTGTCGTGACGTGGTCGACGCCGAACTCCGCCACGAGATTGGCGCTCTGGGTGCCCTTGCCCGCCCCCGGGGCACCGAGGATGAGGATGTGTGGTCCGCTCATTGGTACCTGAGGCTAGTCCATCCCGGGTTAAAGGTGTGAAGAAACGCGCTTTAGATTCCCAAGGGTTATTCGACCGTGAATTGGCCCGTCATCCCCAGACTCCGGTGGGGCGCGCAGTAGTACTCGTACTGGCCGGCGACGTCGAAGGTATAGCTGTAAGTGTGGCCCTCCCCGAACGTGTCCGATTCACCGCCGGGAGTTCCGCCCCAATCCGACCCGGCCGGTGTCGATTCGACCTTGACGTTGTGACCGCCTGCCCGCCAAACCCATCTGACGGTCTCACCGACGGCGATCGTGAACTCCTCCGGTTTGAATCGGAACGATCCGTCCGGAGCCACTTCGACCGTTTGTCCCGCCGCGGCGGTCGGTTCGGGCGTCGGGGTGGGCGAGGGTGTCGCCGTCTCCGTTTCCATCGGCTCGGCCGTCTCCATGGGCGGCGTCTCCGTCTCGGTCGGGGTCGGTTCGGGACTTGCCGTCGGCGACGGTGTTGGGGAGGGACTCGATGGCTCCGTAGTCGACTCACCGCCGCCCCCGTCGCCGGTCCCGTCGGTCCCGCCAGTACATCCGGCGAGCCCAGCCATGACAATACCAGCTGACCGTCGCAATACCGTTCGGCGATCCATACCGTTCAGGGAGTACAACAGATAGTTGAACCTTCGCCAAACTTCATCCAAAATCCGAGTGAACGGAGACCAAGAGCGTCGGCTCGATTCGAGCCAGCGAACGATCCAGATCCGGGGCGGTGACCCTATAGAAACGGCCAGGCGGTCCTGGCTCTTGACCAGGAGGTGATCGAGGCGATCCATCGCGCGGCGACCGCCTTCTTCAGGATCTCGGCGGGCAGCCCGGTAAGGGTTCGAACCGGACTCATCGATACGTCCCGGGCGATCGCCGCCTCTCCAACGGACAACAGTGTGCCCCTCGAACGGAACTCGAACGCAGTGAGTGGCCGACCTTCGATGGTTCTGATCACGTTGTCGACAACCACCTTCGCAGCCTGCCAGGCTGCCTGCGCCGTCGGCGGAACCGGTCGGCCCCCGTCGTCGATCACGGCGGCGTCGCCCAGGGCGAATACCCGGTCATCGGTGGTTCGCAAGGTCTGCGCTGTCCGCAATCGCCCGGACACGGAATCGAGGCCACCGTCGGCAACGGCGGTCGGCCCTTTGATCCCACCCGTCCAGATGGTGACCGCCCCCGGGTGTGACTCGGACCCGTCAAGTTCGACCGATTCATCGGTCACCTGGCTAATCGGCCGTCCGGTGATTACCTCGACCCCTCGGTCAGCAAGCCGCTCCGTCACCACCCGGCTCAGCTCCGGATCTTCCGCCGGAAGGATTCGCTGACGGGCTTCGATCAGGCTGATGTCTATCGCATACCTCGCCTCGTCCCTGAGCTCCGCGATCTCGCCCGCGACCTGGACGCCGGAGAGGCCGCCGCCCCCGACGACGACCGATGCCGGCTCCCCCTGATCCGCGGCAGTACCGGCATCGACGATCGCATTGTGAATGGTCCGAGCATCGGCGAGACTGTTGAGCGTCAACGCGTGTGTGGCAATCCCGGGAATCCCGTAGTCTGCGGGCTGGCTTCCGAGTGCGTACACCAGGACATCGTACGGGACGCTGTCGCCGGAATCCAACGTCACGGCCTGGCGGTCGACCTCGACCGTCGTCACTGTGCCCCGAATGAACCGAGTGTCTGGCGCGGCGATCTCCTCGATGGGTACTCGAAGGACGGAGGCGGCGGCCGGGTCACGGATCACCCGATGGGATTCGTGTCGGATGGAATGGTACGGCGCCTCGGAGATCCATGTCAGGTCGATGTCTACCGGCCGGGATTGGAGGTCGGCGACCGTGGCGGCCCCTCCATATCCCGCCCCGAGGACGACGACGCTGGGCGTCATCGGCGGAAGAGTCCCCGCCGATCCCGGCATCTCAGGGGCCACGCGCCTCGATCCACATCGTGCATGCTGCTCACGGGGAAATTTAGGTTGCCCTAAACCATAGGGGTGGTGCCTGATATATTCGGTATGGGGTGGGGCCACATGACACGATCGACTCCGGGTTGGCGGCGCGGAATGACGGATATTCGATCGGTCCGGGCGGGATGGTACGAGCTGCAGTTCGGCAGATCAACCCCAGCCTTCGGGGATCACCCACTTGCTTCACGGAGCCGGTCGAGGTCGATCCGTGAATTATCCCAGCTGATCCACCGCGTCGGGTCCACCCGGTACCAGTCCCACGGTCGCCCCTGATAGAGGAGGGCCATGAAGTCGGGCCGGTCGGGCTGGTCGAAATATTTCCTGCACCACCGCCGTTCCACCTCCTCCCGGAGGTCATCGTCTTTCACTCTCGCGACATCACCTTCGACCACGACGGCACGGAGCTCGAAGTAGTACTCCCCCTCGTCGACGGTCAGCGAGGCCTTCGGCGTCTCCGTGAGGTCGCGGATCTTTCGCGAGTCCGTCGGCGTGGAGAAGAAGACGCTGCCGAGTTCGCGGTGGGCGAGGTACCAGATCGGCACGACGTGCGGTAACCCGTACGGATCGACCGTTGCCAGCCGCATCACCATGTTGTCCTCGAGGAGCCGCCATCGTTCCGCCTCATCGAGTTCGATTGCCATGACGGGCCATGGCTCCCAGCGTCGGCTTCAGTCTTCGGCCTGCGACCCCCGTCGCGGATCAGTCATGCCAAACTGACGTCCAAGAAGACCATAACGATCACGCCGGCCATCACCCCGATGGTGGCCGTCCGCTCGTGGCCGTGGGTGTGCGTCTCCGGGATGATCTCGTCGGAGATGACGAACAACATCGCCCCCGCGGCGAACCCCATCGCGTACGGAAGCAACGGCTTGATCACCGTAACGGCGTACGCCCCCAGCACCGCGAGGGGGATCTCGACAGCCCCGGAACGGAGCCCCGCGAAGGCGGCGTAGAGCCGTCGATCGAGGCCGGCGTTGACGGCGGCGACGGAGACCGCGAGCCCTTCGGGGATGTTCTGGATCCCGATCGCGAGCATGAGCGGGATGGCGGCCGTGGGGTCACCCGAGCCGAAGCCGACGCCGACGGCCAACCCCTCGGGCATGTTGTGAAGGGTAATCGCGAGGATGAACAGAATCACCGGCGTCAACCGGTCGTCGATCAACGAGAGGTCTCCGGGCGGATCAGCCGCGTCGGTCCGTCGTCGCCCCGTCAGGAGGTAGTGGGCGTGCGGGACAAGGAGGTCCGCCCGGTCCAGGAACACGACGCCAAGGCCAACGCCAACGAGCACCGGAACCGGATTTCCGCCGGAGTACTG
>CAYOLR010000146.1:0-7150 GCA_964404815.1 uncultured Halobacteriales archaeon | reverse complement strand
GGAACCAGATCGAGGACAAGGTCAGCCTGGATTTTGAAGCTTTGTACGATCAGCCGATTGAACGGCAATTGGAACAATACCTCGAAGTTCCCTACTCCATGGTCGAGCCTCAAATTCCTCAATGGGTTTTGACTGCACATATCACAACAATACCAGAAAATATTGAATTCATTCCATATATTATAAATGACCTCGCCATTTGCAAATCGGTTAAACATCAGGATATTGATCAAAATAATATCACTTCTACGACCATTGATAATTTCACTCGCAAATCCTCGTTCACTCGAAGTACCAGAGATCGAGCGAGTACAGATGCTCCGCCCCAACCTTCACTAGTAGATGTCGACAACTCTGACGCTTTAGAGGAAACTTGGATCGGAGAGGGTATTGCAATGGGAATCAGCAAAGCATTGAAAGACGCATATGTTAATCGTCTTAATCGGAATCCTTCAAAAAGTGATATCGGTATAACTGTTGTTTGTAACGATAAAGCGATGGAAAATGAGAGGGATATCGTCAATCAAATCTACGGAACTCGAGAAGAGTTACCATTTGAAGTTAATGTCAATAGGCGATTGACTTGTAACGAACTTGAGAATATTTTGAAATCAGATATAGATTTCTTTCACTATATTGGACATGTGGATGAATCGGGCTTCGAGTGTGTAGATGGGTATTTTGATGCTTCCAATATTGAACGTACAGGAATTGATATATTCTTTCTAAATGCTTGTTCTTCATATTATCAAGGAAAGTCCCTAATACGGGCAGGAAGCATAGCAGGTGTTGTTACACATCAAGAAGTAATTAACAGTGGGGCTGAGAGAATTGGCGAATCTCTTGCAATGTTGCTGAACAGAGGGTTCCCAATTCAGCCTGCGTTGGATATAGCTAAAAACCAAAGCATAATGGGGGGCCATTATCTAGTAGTTGGGGATCCTGGAATTAATATCACCCAAACGGAAAGCGGAATAGCAGTTATGTGTGATCTAAAATCTCAAAATGAGAAATATAAATTAGAATACAATACATTCCCTACTCAACAAAAATCTATCGGTTCGTTAACAATACCTTTCATAACAAAAAATAATGAATATTATCTGTCCTCAGGTATCACAGGTAATTTTTCACTAGAAAAATCTGAATTAAATGACTTTTTGAAGAAAGAAAATATGCCAATTTTATATAAAAATTCCTTGGAGTGGAGCGAAAGTTTTGAACTAGATTAGGGGCCGGCGATTGTTGCAGAAGATCCTGCAGAAACGTTTCCAACCTGAGAAAGCAGGAGGAGAATCGTAAACAGCACCCCGATCATCCGTGGGTTCTCGACGAGGTAGCTGGCAACCTTCGAATCACTGTACTCGGACTCGGCACCGCCGACGGTTTTCGAAGACATACACGCTCAGACGTGTTATCACATAGCAAATATTTTTCGAATGTTTATTTTCGATACCGAAGTTAACCGACGATAGAGTACTTTCGGGGCCCCTACGCAATGTTCAGAATATCGGGAATACCCGTTACCCGGGCTTTTTTACCCGGACACTGTCGATGACCGCATATCATGGGCGTTCGACCGTCGCAATCAGATTCGGGTGGTCCGGACCCGATCGAATTCGGCATCCCTGTCCTCGCGGATCGGTTGGACGGAACGGAGATATCGTATCCGGTGTCCGATCGGGACCTCGTAAAGGGACTCGGTGATCCATCGATTCCGATCGATGCCAAAGGCAATTCTGTCCGTTTGTCGACGGCGTTGGAGGACGTTCCGCAGACCGAATTCGAATCCGAGCGGCAACTCCTGGACGCGCTCCATCCGGTCTTCGAGGAACGTCGGGCCAGTACTACCACGGGGCTCCTCGGATCGATCAGGACGTTGCTCCCGTTCTGATCACCGGGACTGGTCGAACTGTTCACGGTAGAGGGCGAGGATCATGTCCGACAGCACACCGAAGACCACCAATTGCACGCCGAAGAGGACCGCGATCGCCGCTACGAGCGTGAGGACCTGGTGGGGGACCCCCTGGGTCACCCACTCGACGATGACGTAGAGGCTGATCAGGAGGCCGATCAAGGCGCTGACGGACCCGAGGCTCCCGAAGTAGAAGAGAGGGTTGTTCGTCTTCGCCAACCGATACAGGGTGACGAGGATGACCCCCCCGTCACGGATCGGATGGAGGTTGGGGCTCGATTCCGCCGGGCGCGCCCGATAGGTGATGGGCACGATGGCCGTCGGCACCTCGTGTTTAACACATTCGACGGCGAACTCCGTCTCGATGCCGAACCCGTCGGCGGTCAGCCAGAAGCGGCGCACCGTCGACCGCGTGAACGCCCGATAGCCGCTGAGGATGTCCTTGAAGTTGCGACCGTGAATCGCCCCGAACGCCCGGTTGATCAGCCGGTTGCCGACCTTGTTGAGCCGGGTCATCGCGCCGGGCTGCATGTCCGCAAAGCGGTTCCCGATGACGTGATCGGCCTCGCCGGAGAGGATAGGCCGAAGCATGGCCGGGGCATCCTCCGGAGAGTAGGTTCCGTCACCGTCCAGCATCAGGATCACCTCGTCGTCGATCATGCCGATGGCCTCACGGACCGCCTGGCCCTTTCCACGGCCGGACTGGCGTTCCACCCGAGCGCCGAGGTCGGCGGCGATGTCGCGGGTTCCGTCGGTCGATCCCCCGTCCATGACGAGGATGGAGTCGAACCCTTCGTCTTGCAGGCCGCGAATGACGCTCCCGATCGTCTCGCCCTCGTTGAGGGTCGGGATGAGGACGCAGACGTCATCGGCGTCGGCCATTAGCAGTGCCTGCCCCTGCCGACGCCAAAGGCCTTCCTGTCGACGGCGGCCGCTGTCGGTAGGTTCTTTCATTCGAGGGGAAAAGGTCGACCGAATGACCACGCCCATCGTCGTCGATATCGACGGGACGATGTCCCGACCGGATCGCTCCATCCCCGGACGGGTTATCGACCGCCTGTTCAACTGGTCGGGACCGGTCGTGATCGCCACCGGCAAGGCCTTTCCGTATCCCGTCGCGCTGTGTGATTTCATCGGGATCGACATCCGGATCATCGCGGAGAACGGCGGTGTCTGTTGTGTCGACGATGCCGTCCACGTGCTCGGCAGCGATGACGACACGGACCGGTTTGTCGCCGCCCTCGCCGACCGTGGGTACGGTCTCGGGTGGGGAGAGGCTGATCTCGTCAACCGCTGGCGGGAGACCGAGGTGGCGATCGATCGGTCGATCCCCCGTGCCGTAATCGACGAAGAGGCCCATCGGCTCGGATTGGAGGTGATCGACAGCCAGTTCGCCTATCACGTCAAGTCGCCGGCCGTGAGCAAGGGCATTGCGCTCGAGACGGTCGCTGGGGAGCTCGGCATCGCTGCCGAGCGGTTCGTGGCGATCGGCGACTCCGAGAACGACCTGTCGACGTTCTCTGCGGCCGGGGCGTCGATCGCGGTGGCCAACGCCGACGCCGACCTCCGGGCCCGGGCCGACCGGGTGACCGACGCTGCGTACGCCGATGGCCTCCTCGAGGCGCTCGATATGGTGAGTACGGGGTTTCCGGCGGAGGGCTAGTCGACCGCGTCGTCACGCCATCGAGCGAACCGGGGAAGGAGTTGGTCCTCGTCGAAACGCTCGATACAGGGGACGTCATAGGGGTGTTCAGCCTCGACCCGGTCGACGAGATCCGGGAATCGGTCTTCCGTGGTCTTCGCCAGGAGGATGCTCTCCGGGTCGCGGTGCACCGCATCGTCCCACCGATAGGTGGATCGGCACTCGACCAGGTTGACGCAGGCGGCGAGGCGTTCCTCGACCAGGAGATCGGCGAGGTCAGCCCCTGTCTCCCGGGGGGCGGTAATATAGGCCGTCGGCATCAGTGGATGATCGGTCGATGCGTCCCGGTGATGTCCCATTCGTGGAGACAGAAGCGGTTGCCGGCGAGCTTCTCCCCGTCGACCTCGCGGATCGACCAGTCCTCGACCGCCTCGTCCCAGACGTCCTCCCGGTCGCACCTGAGACAGCGTCGTTTCGTCGGGGGGTTAAGCTGGACATCGCTCATACGCTACCGGACTCACCGGAACTACTTAAGATCGGCTCACGGCGCGAAGGTGCCCTCGAGTTGGGTTCGGGCCAGGATGTGCCCGGCCATGGCCGAGCCGACGGCCGATTTGTCGGCCGACGCCTGGAGGTCGAGTTCGGTATCGAGCGCGTAGAGCTTGAATCGATAGGTATGTTCCCGGTCCGGGGGTGCGGGCCCGCCGTAGCCGGTCTCGCCGAAGTCGTTCGTGCCTTGGATCGCGGTAGTTGGTTTCCAGCCCTCGGGGAGCTCAGTGGTTTCGGGTGGGATGTTCCAGACGAGCCAGTGCAGCCAGACCTTGCCGGCCGGTTCGACGGCGTCCGGGTCGTCCATGATGAGGGTGAGCGAGGATGCCTCGGACGGGATTCCGGCGATCCGGAGTGGGGGGTTGACGTTGCGCTGATCGTACCCGTATTCCGTCGGGATCCGTTCGCCGTCGGCGAAGACCGGGCTCTGGAGCGACAGCGAACCGCGCTGAGTCACGTCACCCACGGCCGGGTTCTGTTCCTCCGTCGTCGGCGTCGCGCCGTCAGGTCCGGATCCCGAACAGCCCGCAAGTGCCCCCAGCGTCGCGAGCAGGACGGTTCGTCTGCCGAGGATCAGCCGGGCCATACCGCGGCTTCGGGCCGTGACTCAAAAAAATGTCCACCCCGCTCAGCCGGTCACCCGAAGTCGGGGAGGTCGTCAGGGGCTTCGAACTCGGACTCCCAGTCCACGTACTCGTCCTTGAGTACGTCCGAGACGATCTGTCCGAGTTCGGTGAGCGAGGCGTTGATCGAGGAGACGGTCTCCCAGGAGTCGAGTCGGGGGTGGAACTCCCGCTCCTTCCAGTCTTCGGGGATGCCGGGGGCGTGGTAGCCCACCCGGTCGGCGAAGTCGTCCCAGAAGAAGTCGAACTCGGCGAAGAGCTCGAGCTCGATCGCGATGTCGAACTCCTCGACGGTCAGGTCAGTCGATTCAGCCCACCGGTCGAACGCCTCCGCCCAGGCGCCACCTTCGAGGAACCCCTCGAGTTCCTCCCGTCGGTAATCGGTCCCGCCCATGACGTCGGCGTCATCGTACTCGGCGGCATCGACACCGGTTTCGAGCGTGGGGGGTGCGGGCCGCTCGACGTCCAGAGACATGGGCGGGGCTATTCCGGGGCGAAGGAAAGGTTGATCGGTTAGTCGCCCCGGCGTTCGTCCTCCAGGGCGCGCTCGCGTCGTTCCCGGCCGGCGGCCGAACTGGCCGAGAGTTCGGGAACCGGCGTCGGGCGTCGGTCGTCATCGATCGCCACGTAGACGGCGAAGGATTCGGTGGTGCGCTCGGTCTCCCCGGACCGAGGGTTTTCGCGGGCCGCCCTGATCCTGACCCTGACGCTGGTCTCGCCGGCGTCGTAGACGTAAGCCTCGATGAGGGCAGTATCGCCCACCTGGATCGGGCGGCGGAAGTTCACCTGGTCCATCCGAGCCGTGACGCAGGTCTCGCCGGCGAATCGCATCGCCGACAGCCCGCCGATCTCGTCCATCCATTTGAGGACGTTTCCACCGTGAGCGGTTCCGAGCGAGTTGGCGTGGTTGGGCTGGACGATCACCCGGTTCTCGATGACGGTCTCCAGCAGGTCGGTCATAGCCCCGACTCGACCGCGACCGGAATGAGTCTACTGGACCCCGAGGCGGTGATCGATCGGGTGCGACAAGCGTAAACCGCGAGCACGGCAAGAGTCGCCGATGACGACATCCGACGGTGGTGGGATCCGGCTGGTGGGGACGGCCCACGTGTCCTCCCACTCCGTCGAAGAGGTCGAACGCGAGATCGAGGAGGCACGGCCGGACGTCGTCGCCGTCGAACTGGACGAATCCCGGTATCGGCAGCTCCAGGGCGAGGCCCCGGAGGACATCGACCCCCGTGATCTGCTCAAGGGGAATACGGTCTTTCAGTTCCTCGCGTACTGGCTGCTCTCGTACGTGCAAACCCGGCTTGGTGAACGGTTCGATATCGAGCCGGGGGCGGACATGAAGGCGGCCATCGACACGGCCGAATCGTACGGCATCGACGTGGCGCTGGTCGACCGCGACATCCAGACCACGATCCAGCGCTTCTGGACCCGGTTGACCTTCCTCGAGAAGCTCCGCCTGGTGTGGCAGCTCATGTTGGCGATGGGTGGGTTCGATCCCGGCGATGAGGGGATCGAGATGGAGGAGCTGACCGACACCGACGTCGTAACGGCGATGATCGAGGAATTTCGACACTTCAGTCCGGGGGGTGCGGAGGCGCTGATCGATGAGCGTGACGCCTATATCGCCCATCGCTTGCACGCGCTGGCCGAATCCGGCGTCAGCGTCGTGGCCGTTGTCGGGGCGGGCCACGTCGAGGGGATCGAACGCTACCTCGAGAACCCGACCGAGCTGCCATCCATGGAGGATCTGGAGCAGCGGGCGTCGACCAGACGGATCACCCCGTTCAAGGCGTTCGGCTATCTCCTGGCGCTGGCGTTCTTCTCGTTCTTCGTCCTATTGGCCTTGGGGATCGGCGCGGAGAACCAGGACTTCCTCATCAAGGTCCTCGCGGCATGGTTCCTCTTCAATGGGGTGTTCGCGTTTGGGCTGGCCAAATTGGGTGGGGCCCACTGGACGAGCGCGACCGTCGGCGGGCTGGTCGCCTGGTTGACGAGCGTCAACCCGCTGCTGGCGCCGGGGTGGTTCGCGGGCTATGTCGAGTTGAAGTATACCACGGTATCCGTCGGCGATATCGGGACGCTCAACGACATCCTCGACGATCACGAGAGCCCGATGCGTGACGTGATGGGCCGGATGATCGACGTCCCGCTGTTCCGCCTCATCATGGTCGTCGCGCTGACGAACGTGGGGAGCTTCATTGCAAGCGTCCTCTTCCCGATCATCGTAATCCCCTGGCTCGCGCCCGAGATCGGCGGCGTGGCAGCCGTCACCGACGCGATCATCCGGGGGGCGAACGTCGGTCTCCAACTCGTGCTCGGGGCGCTTGGATGACCCGGCGCGAATCCGCCCATTCGGTCCTCGGCGGCTTACGGTTCACCCGGCTGGAGCTGCGGGATCTCATCCTAGCGTGG
>CAYOLR010000145.1:0-7212 GCA_964404815.1 uncultured Halobacteriales archaeon | reverse complement strand
TGTGCATCCGTTCGGTTTCGACGTTGTCGTGAATGAGGACCTTCGACAGGTTCAGGCCCATGTCGAAGATGACGACGTCGTCGCCGGCACGGATGGCCGTCATCTGCCGGCCGACTTCCTCGTATCCTCCAATCGTAGCGATTTCGATTTCCATGGTTATGGCTCCGAGTGAGCCGCCGCGGGAGGGTCCGATGCGGACGACCGGCGAGAGTAATCCACTAGCCGGCCGCCCACGACCGTCCCTGGGCGGCCAAATGCTCGGTTAAATCGGCATATGGTCTCCGCTGTTAAAAAGTGAGTGAATCCCGGGCGATCGGTAATGGCGGATCTCGCCGCCTCCTCAGGCCCTATTTTCGCGGCCGGGAGTGACGTGGTATGATCAAGGCAGCGATCGTCGTGTTGGCCGATACGGAATCGCACGCTGACCTCGGTCGCGTCGTGAACGCGCTCCAGGCCGCCAAGGAGTTCCACGACGAGGGGGACGAGGTGAAGTTGATCTTCGACGGAGCGGGTACCCAATGGGTCCCCGAACTGGAGGACCCGGACCATCCCTCGAACGCCCTCTTCGAATCGCTCTCCGAGATCGTCGCCGTCTGCGACTATTGTACCGATGCGTTCCACGTGAGCGACGAGATCGACGAAAGCGAGGTCGAGCGGATCGCCGAGTTCAACCGCCATCCGAGCGTCCGACAGCTCGTGGCCGACGGCTACGAGGTCATCACCTTTTAGACGATCAGCCGATCAGGGTTCCCGGATCCTCGCCATCGAGGAACGCCGGGAGGCGCTCGAGGTCGAAGATCGACGCCGGCGTGTCCAGCTCGAGGAGGGTTCGCACCTTGCCCGCCATCCCGCCGGTGACGTCCGTCGTCCCGGCGCCACCGAGGAGGTCGTCGACTTCGTCCATCGATCGGATCCGGCGGATAACCGTGTCCGTCCCGTCCAGGACGCCGGGGACCGTCGTACACAGGCCCACGCGGTCCACGTCGAGGCCGCTGGCGAGTTCGACGACCAGCTCGTCGCCGGACAGGATGGTCGCCCCCTGGTCGGCGTGCACGATCACGTCGCCGTGGAGGACGGGAACGAACCCCTCGTCGGTCATTCGATTCACGGCCGTCACCGGCAGCACGAGCTCGCCGGTTGAATCCCGGCTGGCAACCGAGAGCGGATGGACTGGGACCGCGGGGACGTTTTCCGCATGTAACGCGTCGATGACCCGCCGGTTCAACCGCCCCATCGCGTCGTGGATCTCGACGATCGCAGCCGCATCATGGGCCCCCTGCGTCGTCGTGACACCGTGGTCGCTCGCGGCCGGGTGGCCGAAACTCCCGCCGCCGTGAACGAGGACGACCTCACCGACGCCCGCCAACGCCGCTGCCGCCCAGCGGAGCGCGCTGTCGTCGACCGTCTCGGGGCTGGCTTTTTCGGTGATAACGCTCCCGCCAAGCTTCAGGACGATCATCCCCGGCGTAACCCCTCGTCGGCCAGTTCGGCCCGGAAGGCCGTCTCGCATTCGGGCGCGTATTCGAGGGCCGTCTCCGTCGCGTCCGTCTCGTCGAGGGCAACCATACACCCGCCTCCGCCGGCGCCGGTCAGTTTGGCCCCATCGGCACCTGCCTCTCGGGCGGCCCAGACCATCGCGTCGAGCGTCCTGGCCGACACCCCGAGGGCCGAGAGCAGCCCGTGATTGATGTCCATCAACCGCCCTAACTCCCCGACGTTCCCGTCGGCCAGGAGTTCTTCGCCACGGCGGACCAGGTCGCCGATCGCCGCGACGGTATCGTCGGCGAACCCGTAATCGTTCTTCAACGCCCGGACGCCGGCGACGAGCTCGCCGGTATCCCCCGATCCGCCGTCGTAGCCGATGACGAAAGGCAACGGTGGGGCGTCCAGGGTCCGACAGTCATCGCCCTCGACCCGGACGGCCCCGCCCATTGTCGAACAGAAGGTATCGGCCCGCGAGGCCTCGCCGGCCTGGACGTCGTGTTCGACGACATAGGCCCGCTGGGCGATGTCCGTCGGGTCGAGCGTCGTCCCGCATTCACGGGTGGCGGCGTCGATCGTGGCGACGGTCACGGCCGCGGACGACCCGAGCCCGGCGCCGATCGGGAGGTCGCTCTCGACGTGGACCGAGAACCCCGCCTCGGGGGCGTCGACCGCCTCCCTCGCCTGATCGACCGCGGCGTCGATATATCGGACCCCTTGTCGTGCCAGGTCGGTCGGGACGTCGACCCTCGGGGGTCCCTCGCCGAACTCCACTGACACCCCTTCGAAACTGAGAACCGGGGCGTCGACGCGAACACGACCATCGTCGCGGCGATCGACCGTCACCGTCGCACGGCGCTCGATGGCGCACGGCACCGCCGGTTCGCCGTAGACGACCGCGTGCTCGCCGAAGAGGTAGACCTTGCCGGGGGCGCTGGCGGTGGCCATACACCGAGCAGTCCGGCCCGGGTCTTAACGGTTTATTCAGGCCAGGCTCACGCCGGTAAACTCGACCCGGGTGCCGCCCTGGGCGCTTTCAAGAAGGTCGATGTCCCACTCATGAGCGTTCGCGATCTCTCGGACGATGTAGAGCCCGAAGCCTGTCCCGGACTCCGTGGTCGAATGTCCGATGTCGAACACGGCTTCCCGCTGGTCCGGCGGGATGCCCGGACCGTCGTCGGCGATGGCGAAGCCGTCGTCCAACGGCTCTAGGCGGACGCTAACGTCAGGTCCGGCATGCTCGAGGGCGTTCCCGATGAGGTTCTCGAGGAGCTGCCGGAGTCGGTCGTAATCGGCATGGATCGGTCCGATCCCTTCAGCCACGTCGATGGTAGCGGAGCTTTCCGGGCCCGCCACAACCGCCCACGACGATTCCACTGCCTCCTGGAGGTCAATCGTCTCGGTCGAGCCGATCCCCTGGCCTTCACGGGCCAACCAGAGCACGTCATCGATGATCCGTTCCATCCTGTCGAGGTTGCTAGCCACCTTGTCGAGGTGAGGTGATTCGGAGTCCGTTTGGGCGAGCTCGAGATATCCCATCGCGGCTCCCAGCGGATTTCGGAGATCGTGAGAGACGATGCCCGCGAACTCCTCGAGCCGATCGTTTTGTTCCCGGAGCGTTCGTTCGCGCTCCTTCTGTTCGGTGATGTCGCGGCTGATCACGAGGAACCGTCGGCCCCCTTCAACATCGAGGCGACGGATGTGCACCTCCACGGGGAAGGTCGAGCCGTCCTTTCGGCGGTACCGCGCTTCCACCTGGATGCGATCGCCGATCACCGTTTCGTCGAGGATTTCACGGGTTTCCTCCTCGTCGATTGTCACGTCGATGTCCCAGATACGCTTGCCAATGAGTTCCCGTTTCGAATAGCCCAGCTTCTCGGCCAGCACCGGGTTTGCGTCGATAATGGTCCCGGTCTCATCGTGAACGTCGATCATATCTGGCGACTCCTCGAAGAGGGTCTCGAGCCTGGCGATCTTCGCTTGCCGCGATTCTAACACGTCGAGGGCGTGGAGCGCGTGGGCAATGTCCTCACCGAGTTCGACGAGGAGCCCTTGCTCCCGTTCGTCGAAAGCATCCGGCCGGTCGGCGTACACGTTCAGGACGCCGTATGGCTGGCCCTGATAGGTGAGTGGGATGGCCCCGCTCGATCGGTAGCCACGGCCGAGGGCTTCCTCGCGCCAGGGTTCATACGACTCGGCATCCTCGATGTCCTGAGTGAACGCCGGTTTTCCGGTCCGAATCGCACGCCCGGTTGGTCCTTGGCCAGTGGCGCGCTCGTCGGTCGTGATCCGGATCGCGTCGAGATAGCCCTGTTCGACTCCGGCCCCTGCACGGGCTTCGACGGTGTTATTCTCGGGGTCGTGCTCTCCTATCCATGCGAATTGATAGGGCTCGGCATTGCTGATGATCGAACACACGTCGGCTTCGAGACTGTCCCGGGACGACGCCCGGACCAGTGCCCGGTTGACTTCCCTGGTGAGTGTCCTGATCCGATCGAGGTCAGTTGCCCGGCGTTTGGAGCGGTACTGTTTGACGGCGTTCAGGATGCGGTGGGCGAGCAGCTCGTATTGCTTACCGTCGACCTGTTTCTGGAGATAGTCAGTGACACCGGCCGCGATCGCCGAACTCGCGACCGTTTCGCTCCCTTCACCGGTGAACAGGATGAAGGGAAGATCCGGATGGGATTCCCGTACCGTCTCGAGCAGCCCGATCCCGTCCATGCCCGGCATCTGATAATCCGAGACGATGCAGTCGACTTCGCGGGACTCGAGTTCCTCGAGCGCATCGCTGGCCCCCCTCACCGATTCGATGGTGATGGAATCGTCCTGCCGCTCGAGCAATTCGGCAGTCATCGCAGCGAACTCCGAATCATCCTCCACGTGAAGGACCCTGATCGGGTCGCTCATTCTCCCCATCGGCAGGTGCTCCTAATGATAAGTAGCGGGATCCGCCGCTTAAAGGCCGTCGCCCGGTTTCACTCTCTGCGAAGCCCCAATCTGCCTGGGGGGGGTGTATCCTGTTACTCGACCGCTCTGCTGCGCTTAGAACAATTCACTGAGTGAGGAGCGGATTCGTCCCTCCGCAGAGACGATCGTGTCGGCGAGTCCGATCGCCTCGTCCGCCTCCGCCCGCGAGATCTCGCCGGAGTACCGGGCGCGTTCGTACAGTTGGACGAGCCGGTGGGCCCGGTTGTCGAGGTCGTCATGAGAGAGGACTCCAACGTACTGCCGCGGGGTTTCGTCCTCGCGGCGGTCGCGGTACCGCCGGGATAAGACCCGTTCCATGCGGTCGTAGGCCCTGGCGATATCGAACCGGGGATCGTCCGTCGGTCGTTGGCGATAGAGCCTGAGGGCGTTTCCGCCGCGCTCGGTGACCCTGAACCAATGAAGGCCCAGGACGAGGCTCGCCGTCCCCGCGAGAACGGCCACCTTGTCCCGACGGTTTAGAGCGTCCACGAACCGCGTGCCCCCCGTCGATCCCGGGTCGTCCGCTTGCGGGCCCCTCCCTGCCGACGTCGGGGACGCTGTCGCCGTGGCTCGACCCCCACCCGGGAGGATCTGTTCGCCGGCACCAACGGTCGGTGTCACCATCTCATTGGCCACCCTCTCCGTCGTCGGCGGCGGGGTCGAGAGCTGTCGGCTCTCCTCGGTATCGACATCCGATCGACCCTCGCGCCTGGCCCGTGTCAGCCACCTGGCTTCGACGGCCGTCCGTGGCGAGGCCGGCGTCGGATCGAACGGGACCCACCCGATCCCGTCGAACCTGACCTCGACCCACGCGTGGGAGTCGAGGCCGCGGACAACCCACCGATTGTCGTCGACTCGCTGACCCGTCGTGTACCCGAGCACGAACCGGGTGGGGACGCCGAGCGTCCGGAGCAATACGGCCATCGCGCTGGCGTAATAGACGCAATACCCACGATCCATCCCGAACAGGAACCCCTCGACGAGATCGCCGGTCGGCGGTTCGACCGTCAGCGAATACGCCTTCAACCCTTCCAGCCACCGCTCGACGGCGACCGCGGCATCGTAGGCCGTGTCGGCCCCACCGGCGATGCGGTCGGCCAGGTCGGCGACTCGATTGCCAGAACTCCGCGGGAGCTGCCGGAATCGCTTGTCGATTTTCGCATCGCCCCAGCCCGCACTTCGTAACCTGCCCTGATCACGTGACGGGACCTCGCTCAGGACCGTATAGGACTCCTCCCGAACCAACGTCCGATCGGGATCGAGGCCGCCCAGGGTGGTCAGTAACGGACTGATCGGGCCCCGAAGGATCCGGACCGGTTTCCAGGCGGCCGGCATGGTCGCGATGGGCGTCCGGACGGTGACGGTCTGGTGGTTACGACGGGCCGAGCCGGGTGGAGCGCCCTGTCCGTCGTCGAACGGTCGGGACTCCCCGGTTCGGATCCAGTCCGACCCCGTATATCGGTCGAAGGCGGCGACACGCCAGTACGCCGGGTAGTCGGCTTCGATGGTGAAATAGACGGTCGGCGAGAGCGAGATCCGGTCGAAGATCTTCGCCTCCGACGATACCGACGACAGGTCACCGGCGACGGGTTGAGACCGAGCCGTTCCCGAGGTCGCGGGCCGCGCCGCCCGGCCGCCGTTTGGGACGATCGAGAGGACCCGTGCCAGGAACACCGACAGCGCCACGACCAGGCCGAGCTGCTCGATCTGGTCCCAGTTGCCGCCTTCCCGCTCGAGCGTCCCGATCCCGAGCACGCCGAGGAGGCCGGTCATCCCGGCCAGGGTCGTGAGGGGGCCGGCATCCCCAGTGAGTGCAAAGAACGCCAGCGTAAGACCACCCGACACGGCGGAAAGGTCGTACCGTCGCCTGAGGAGCAGGTACCACGTCAGGAACGCCGGCCCGGGGGCGATGGCGATCGCCCAGACGTCGACGCTGAGAAAGCGGAGGACGGACACCCCCGTCAGGTAGGTTCCCAGGTCCAGGACGAACGCGGGCGACGCCAGGTCCCCGTGTAACTCCGGGACGAGAAGGAGATAGCCCACCGGGCCAAGCGCCAGGATCGCCAGCCCCGGGAGGATCCCCCGGCGGACGGGCAGCCGTCGGGCCAGAATGGTCGCCAATAGGAGGGCTCCACCGACCGTCAGGGCGAGCCAGGCGGTCCCGCCGGCGACGTCGGTCAGGTGGAGGAAGACCGAGAGGAACGACCCGATGAGAACCGCCCCGGCCGTCAGCGCGAGCAGCCGGAGCGGCGAGTCGGAGGGGTCGTTACCGGCCGTCTCGCTCGCCGTCGTTTGGGCCCCGGCCATGGAACGTTGCAACTACCAGGCGCTACGCGGTGTTGTATCTTCCGAGCCCGGCAGTACTGTGGGAAAGAATCGGATCCGTTAGAGTTCGGTCTCGAAGTCCTCGAGGGCGTAGGTCGGTTCGGCGCCGCGTCGGTCGAGCGTCTCGTTGGCCAACAGCCAGTACACGACGGCGAGGGCCTTTCGGCCCTTGTTGTTCGTCGGGATGACGAGGTCGACGTTGCTGGTCTGGTTGTTCGAGTCACACATCGCGACGACGGGGATCCCGACCGTGATTGCCTCGGTGACCGCCTGGGCGTCGCCGATCGGGTCCGTCACGACCACCACGTCGGGTTCGATGTACCCCTCGTACTGAGGATTCGTGAGCGTCCCGGGGATGAACCGGCCCGTTCGGGCCCGGGCGCCGATCGCCTGCGCAAACGTTTCGGCCGGGTATCGGCCGTACTGCCGGGAGGAGGT
>CAYOLR010000144.1:0-7285 GCA_964404815.1 uncultured Halobacteriales archaeon | reverse complement strand
GCGCGCTGGATCTCCCCCTCGCTGTTGTTCCGGACCCGAATGACCGGATCGAGCCCGGCGTTCTCCGCGGCGGCACACAGACTCGTACAGTCGCTCGCAGTTAGCGGGCCGTGTTCCTGGTCGAGGATCGTGAAATCGTAGCCCGCGTGTCCGATGATCTCGGTGAGCAGCGGCGAGGCGATCTCCTGAAACGGTCCGACGACGGTCTCTCCGGCGAGGAGTCGCTCCCGAAGGGATTGTGCAGCCATGGATCCACTGTCGATAACGCCGCCCAAGAACGTGTCGGATCGGTGGCCCGTGTCAGTTCTCGGCCCCGTTGAGGTCGGCGGGCCGATCGATATCTCGCCGCACGCCGGGATCGCCCGTCTCGACCAGGCCGCCCTGCTCGGCGGACAACAGGATGTTCCGCGCCCCGATGTCGCCGGTGACGTCGAGGATCTGGTCGAAGTACGCCCGGTCGAACAGGACCGGGTTGCCGCGTTCCCCGCGATAGGCGGCCGCGAGGGCGTCGCCGGCACCGGTCCGGTAGGCGTCGAGGAGCTTCTCGACGCTGTCGACGGCGACGGAGGGCATGTCGCCGAGGGCGATGAGGACGGCGTCCTCGTCGGCGGCCGCCCGGAGCCCCGTCCTGACGGAGGTGGCCTGGCCGGCCTCGTAATCGGGGTTCACGACGAACTCGAGCGGGAGGTCATCGAGGACCGCCCGGACCCGGTCCGCCTCGTAGCCGAGCACGACCGTGATCGCGTCGAGCGTCGAACTGACAAGGGTTTCCGCGGCCCGGCGGACGACCGGGAGCCCGTCGATCTCCACGAGGAGCTTGTTCTCCTCGCCGAAGCGGCTACTCGTCCCCGCGGCGAGGAGAAGCCCGTGCACCGGCGCTTCCCGGCGCTCTTCGAGCGTCGACGCCTTCGGTTCGACGACGGGGAGCTCGTCCCGCGTCATGGTGAAGGACGTGCCGCCGGGGTCATCGGGCGTCCACGGAAGCGGGGGGTAGTGGTCATCGTGGCGGGCTCGTGGGAATGACTGACACGCGTCCCAGTAAAGAAACCCTTCATTCGAGGACGGGGTACGGCACGACCTCGACCGTTTCACCCGCATCGATCGCCTCCCGGGTGACGAACACCCCGTCGGCCCGGCTCGATCGGGTGTGCGAGGAGATCACGCTCGGGTCGAACGTGCGCTCGTAGATCGATAGCGGCGAATCGACGTGACCGAGGGGCATCGCCTCGGGCATCCCCTCGCCCTCGAGGGTGACCGGTACCATGTACTCGAAGCCCTCTGGGCCGGTCTCGATGTCCCGGGCGAGGCGGGCCCCGAGGGTTGGCAGCCGGGACTGGCCGGTGAAGAACGGTCGCATGACGAACGTAGAGATCGTGTGGGCCCCGATGGGCTTGCCGGGGATGGCAAATGCCACCGCGTCGTGGTCGGAGAGGGGGGCCATCGCGATAGGCTTGCCCGGGCGGATCCGGACGCGGTGGAACTCGACGGAGCCGAGGGCGTCGAGCGCACGGATGACGTAGTCCTTGTGCCCGACGCTGGTCCCCCCGGTGGTCAAGACGACGTCGTACTCGCTGGCGAGCCGGTCGACCGTTTCCCTGACCGCGTCGAACTCGTCTCGGACCGCCCCTTCGTAGGTCGCCTCGTGGCCCCACGACCGGACCAGCCCGGCGAGCATCGGCGAGTCGAGATCGGCGGCCCGGTCATCGACGAACTCGGTCCCGGTCGCCAGGACGCCGGTGTCGAACGGCTCGCGGACGGGGACCGTCTCGTGGCCGAGTTCGTTCAGGAGCAGCGAATCCTTCGGCGAGAGCCGTTCGCCCGCCGCGAACAGCCGTTCGCCGGCCTCGACGCTGACGCCCCGCCGGCGGACATAGGTGCCGGCGTCGATCGGCGAACCCTTGAGGCGGCCGCCCTCGACGGTGGCCTCCTCGCGTTTCAACACCGCGTTCGCGCCGTCAGGGAGGGGAGCCCCCGTCGCGATCCGGAGCGCTTCCCCGGGGGCTATCGTCGGTGGGTCGTCCTCCGGGAACACCTCGTCCTCGCGGAGGGTGTACGGGTAGCCATGGGTGGCATCGAAGGCGAAGCCGTCCATCGTCGCGAAGTCGTGTTCGGGGATGTCGCGGGCCGCGACGATGTCCTCGGCCAGGACCCGTTTGTCGATGGCGTCGAGGCCGACGCTGCGAACCGATTGCCGGTCGAGCGCCGCCCACCGGCGGTCCAGCACCCGGCGGACCGCCTCCTCCCGCCACAACATGTCGTCGTGTTCGTGGTCCATGGGCTCGGGTGGGGCTGGTACGAATAAAAGTCCACAGGAACCGCCACTATCGCCCGGATCCTCGTGGGGGGACTGCCCGTCACGAACAGAGCACTTATGCAACGAGCCGGTCACGCGTCCGGTTATGCAGATAGGTGTGAACCTATGGGTATGGGGGGCACCGATCACTACCGACCACATCGAGGAGACGGTCCCGAAGGCGGCTGAAATGGGGTTCGACGCTCTCGAGATCCCGCTGGTCGATCCGGTGGGGTTCGATCACGACCGGACGGCCGCGCTGTTGGACGAACACGACATGGATGTCGGCGTCGTGGCCGCCATGTCGGAGGATCGCGATCTCCTGCACGAGGATCCCGACGTGCGCGCCAACGGGCGTGACTACCTCCGTTCCTGTATCGAGGCGGCGGACGGCGTGGGGGCCACCCAGCTCGGCGGCCCGCTGTACGCGGCGGTCGGTCGCACGTGGAAGATGACCGACGAGGAACGCGCCGAGGCCGTCGACCAGATCGTCCACGAACTCACCGACCTCGCCCTCTACGCGGCCGACCACGGCGTCACCCTCTGCGTCGAACCGCTGAACCGGTTCGAGACGAGCTTCCTGAACACCGTCGAACAGGGAATCGAGATCATCGATCGAGTCGACAACGACAGCTGCCGACTCCTCCTCGACACCTTCCACATGAACATCGAAGAGAAGTCGATCGCCGGGGCGATCGAGGCGGCGGGCGACCGGATCGGCTATTTCCACGCGTGTGGCAACGATCGGGGCGCGCCGGGCAACGACCACATCGACTGGGCGGCCGTGGCCGGCGCCCTGGACGCGGCGGGCTACGACGACAAGGCCATCATCGAGTCGTTCACCCCCGAGGTCGAGAGCATCGCGAAGGCGGCGGCCATCTGGCGACAGCTCGAGCCGACCCAGGACGCCCTCGCCAGCGACGGCTTGGCGAACCTGCGGACCTACTTCTAACGGACGACCGCCGCGGCCGCGTCGTAACACTCAATCCCGTCCGGTCGCTAGATCGAGTATGCACAGACCACCCGTCGAGGGATCTCGCGTTCGTGCCCGCGGCGACGGCGCGGACGGGGCACGACCGCGATCGGCGGGCGTGAACCGAGGGGGCGACTCCGACCGGAGACGGCCCGGCGCGAGGCAATCATGACAGACAATCCAGCCAGTTCAGACCGACAGGATCCCTGGAGCGTGAGCACCCAGGACCTGCACGAGGCGCTTGCGGAGTACCGGAGCGACGAGACGCCGGCGGTCGTGGCGACCGTCGTCGATGTCGAGGGCTCGGCGTATCGACGGCCGGGCGCGATGATGTTGATCGATCCCGAGGCGGACAGTTTCGGTGCGATCACGGCCGGGTGCCTGGAGGGCCCGGTCCAGGACCTCGCCGCCCGCGTGCTCGATTCGGGCGAGCCCATCGTCGAGACGTTCGACCTCATGGAGGACGACGGCGAGTGGGGGCTCGGCCTGGGGTGTAACGGGGTCATCGACATCCTCCTCGAACCGCTCGATAAGAGCTGGGACCCCATCGTCTCGGCGCTCACCGACCGGTCCGCGGTCACGACGCTGACGGTCATCGACTCGACCGATCCCGCCGTGGCCGTCGGCGATCGCGTGGTCTACGACGGCGAGACCGTAACGGAGTCGGGCGTCCGGGCCGGCCTCCCCGATTCGGTGCTCGACCCGCTGTTGGCCCGAGCGGACGATCTCGCGGATGACGCGGCGACCGCGACGATGACCGTCTCGACCGACGACGGCGAGATCGGCGTCTATCTCGATTGGATCACGCCCGCCCCCGATCTCCTGCTCTTCGGCAGCCAGAACGACATCCACCCTGTGTCGAAGATTGGCCACGAGGCCGGCTTCCGCGTGATCGTCGCTTCGCCGCGGGGCGCCCGGGCCGGGGGCGAGCAGTTCCCCCACGCTCACATCGTCGACTCGGTCCGGCCCATGGAGGCCGCGGCGGCCGTCCAGGATCCCGAGCGGACCTACGCGGTACTCATGTCACACAACCTCCTCGAGGACCGCCTCGCCCTGGACGCGCTCCTGGAGACCACCGTTCCCTATATCGGCCTGATGGGCCCGCGGAAGCGCTTCGACGAGCTCCGCGAGGAACGCCTCGCCGACCACGGTCAGGAACTCACCCAGGCCGAACTCAACCGGATCGCGACGCCGGTCGGCCTCGACCTCGGAGGTGGCGAGCCCATCCAGATCGCCCTCAGCATCGTCTCCGAGGCGCTCGCGGTGCACAACGGCCGCGCGGGTGGCCGCCTCAAGGACCAGGAAGGCCCGATCCACGAGCGGGTCGATTCCGTGACGGGCTCCGTCGACGCGGTCTGAGCGGCATTCGGTTCTCGGTCGATTCTCCCTCTTCAACGGGGGGTCAATTCGCGTCGCCACGGGGGAATCCCTAGGGTATATCTGTCCTCTCCACGGCAGTTGCGGTATGGACTCCAAGGCTGTCGTCCTCACCGAAGAGGGTGTTCTCGAGCATCGCAGTATCGACGTCCCCGACCCCGGCCCCGACGACGTCCTCTTGCGGATCGAGCGCTCCGGCGTGTGTGGCTCCGACGTCCACATGTGGCAGCACGGACTGGATC
The DNA here is from genome assembly GCA_964404815.1 of uncultured Halobacteriales archaeon. Classification (GTDB taxonomy): domain Archaea; phylum Halobacteriota; class Halobacteria; order Halobacteriales; family Hikarchaeaceae; genus CAYOLR01. Next base: position 2,400 of record CAYOLR010000144.1, on the reverse strand, counting down.
TGAACTACCCCGTCGTCCCCGGCCACGAGCTCGTCGGGACCATCGAGGCCATGGGCGAAAACGCCACCGTCGACTCCGCCCGCCGCGACATCGCCGTCGGCGACGCGGTGACGGTGGTACCCGGGATCAGCTGCGGCGACTGCTGGTACTGTGACAACATGCCGACCCGGCCGCTCACGTGCAACAACCGTGACGTCCACGGGTTCCGCGGGGTCGACGACCCGCCGCACGTCCACGGCGGGATGAGCCAGTACATGCTGCTCGAGGACCGCGCCCACTACTACAAGATCCCCGACGAGGTCGACACCGAGCTGGGGGCACTGGTTGAACCGATTTCCGTCGCCAGCCACGCGATCGAACGGGCCTATCCGCCGGGGATCCCCCACGCCCGCGAGGGGCTCGGGCTGGGCCAGAGCGTCGTGGTCCAGGGCGCCGGCCCGATCGGGCTCCTGACCATCGGAACGGCCGCCGCCGTCGGGGCGGGGCAGGTGATCGCGGTCGACATGATCGACGAGCGCCTCGAGATGGCCGAGCGGTTCGGCGCGACCGATTTCGTCGACCTCCGGGAGTACGAGGACGACGCCTTTATCGACGCCATCGCCGAGCTGACGCCGAGCGGCGACGGACCGGACGTGACGGTCGAGGCCGTTGGTCACCCCAGCGCGTTCGAACAGGCCCTCGAGATTCCGCACAACGGCGGGTCGGTCGTCGAGGTCGGCCACTACTTCTCGGCCGGCGAGGCCGCCGTGGACCCCAGCGAGGTCATCCATCGCCAGCTCGATATCTACGGCAGCCTCGCCTACCCGCCGGGCCAGTTCGACACGGCGATCTCGCTGCTCGAACGCACGGTCGACCGGTTCCCCTACGCGGATCTCATGAACTATCCGGTCGGGATCGACGACGTGACTGACGCCTTCGAGAAGCAGGCCAGCGGCGACGCCTATCGGGCCACCGTCCACCCCTGGGAATAACCCGGCCTACGGGCGAGGGATCGGGTCGATTTCGCTTTCGAACTTCGCGGCCTCGGCCGCCGACGGTTCCTTCGTCGGGATGTCGACGTCGATCAGCGACGGGCCGCTCCGCTCGAGCGCGGCCCCGATGGCAACCTCGAGATCCGCGGCGGTGTCGACCGACTCGCCGTGCCAACCGAAGCCCTCGGCGATCGTCGGGAACGACGGCGAGGCCCATTCGAAGGGATGGGTCCCGTCGGCCGTCTGGATACCCGAATTCTTGCTGATGACCCCGTAGTCGCTGTTGTTGGAGACGATCATGACGATGTCGAGGTCCTCCTCGACGGCGGTCGCCAGCTCGTGGATACACATCAACAGGCCGCCATCGCCGGTGAGACAGACCACCGGCGCGTCGGGCCGGGCGATCTTGGCGCCGATCGCCGCGGGGAGGCCCACGCCCATGCCCGCCCACGATCCCGCGGCGATCATGTCGGCCGGGTCGTACGCCTCGAACGCCTGCATGGCCCAGAGCCGGAACCCGCCGACGTCGAGCGCGACGATCGCCTCGTCGGGCACGGCCTCGCGGGCGGTCCGGAGTACCGCGGGCGTGTTGAACGGGTCGTCGTCGAGCAGGCCCAGGTCCGCGAGGTGGGCATCGTACTCGTCGCGGACCGCCGACCCGATCGCGGCGGGGTCCCAGCGATCCGCCGTGGACCGATCGACCTGCCGGTCCAGCAGGCCGTCGACGGCGACGGCTACGTCCTCGACGATCCCGACGTCGGCCGGATAGGAGATCCCGATGGTGTCGGGGTCGAGGTTGACGTGGACGAGCTGGTCCCCGAACGGGAGCTCCCAGCCGGCCGTGGTGACGCCGTCGAAATCCGTCCCCAGGGCCACCACGGTATCCGCCCGATCAAGGACCCGTTTGGCGCCCGCCGGGAGGTGGCTGCCGGTCACCCCCATGAACCGAGGGTCGTCCTCGGGGAACAGTCCCTTCCCCTTATAGGAGACGACGACCGGCGCACCGAGTTCGTCGACCAGGGCCCTGACGGCCTCGGTGCCGTTCGGCGACCGCCTTGCGCCACCCCCGGCATACACGACGGGGCGTTCGGCCGCCGCGAGGAGGTCCGCGGCGGCGTCCAGCCGGTCGCCGTTGTCACGGTCGGTGTATTCCGGCTCGACACTCGACGGTGGTGCCTCGAACTCGTCGGTGAGGATGCGGTTCGGGATGCCCAGCCGCACGGGACCATAGGGGGGCGACAGCGCCCGCGTGATGCCCCGTTCGATGGCCGCCGGAAGGTCGGTCGGGGTTTCGGGCGTGACGTTTTCCTTGACGACGTTGTCGAAGGTGTCGGCCTCGATCTCGTGGATGGGCTTTTTGCCCAGCTCGTCCGGATGGGTGTCACCCGTCACGTGGACGATCGGGACGCAGTCCTCGAGGGCGTTCTTC
>CAYOLR010000143.1:0-7305 GCA_964404815.1 uncultured Halobacteriales archaeon | reverse complement strand
GCCGTCGCCATCGCCACCGGCGGCGATGACCTCGAGGCCGGGGTTGGCAAGCTTGGCCGCCCGTGCCACCGGGAGCGAGCGCCCGTGGATGGTGTGGAACCCGTAGCTCTCGAAGTAGCTGTTGAGCTTGCCGGAACAACCGATGCCGGTACACAGGAGGACCTCGTCGGGGTTGCGCCCGACCTCCGGCATGGCCTGTTTCAGCGCCTTGAGAACGCCGAAGTCCCCACACCCGGGACACCACGTGGCCTGTGGTTCGATGCCAGGGGTATATTCGTCGGAACTGAGCTCGCGTGCTTCGCCAATGGCCGAGAAGCTACTCATGATTAATCACCTGCCGCGGATTCCATCCGCGTGTTGAACTGTGGTCGCGTTTCGATTCCGCCGTCCAGTCGGGTTTCGAACCCGTCGACGATCTCAAGCGGTTCGAACGGGTTGCCGTCGTACTTGAGGAGGCTATACAGCTTGTCCCCGAACCGACCGAGTTCCTTCTGGATCAGGCCCCGGAACTGCCCGGAGGCGTTCATCTCGACGACCAGCGCTTCGTCGACGCTCTCGAGGAACTCCGTGACCACCTTGGCCGGGAAGGGGGCGAGCTCGCTGACGCTCAAGGCCTTGACGCGTTCCCCGTGGGCGTTGAGGTCGTCGACGGCCTCCTCGACAGTCCCCTTCTCGCTGCCCCACGTCAGAATCCCGTAGTCGGCCGATTCCGGGCCGTAGTGGGTGTTGTTCTGGACTTCGTTCCCGTCAAGCCATTCGCGGATGGCGTCGAGCTTCCCGAGCCGTCGTTCTACCTGCGTGACGCGGTTATCGGGATCCTCGGCGATGTGCCCCGTCGGCCAGTGTTCGTTCCCCGTCGCGAGGAACCGGCCGTCCTTCTGGCCGGGTACCGATCTGGGGCTCACGCCATCTTCGGCATCGTATCGGAACCGTTCGAACTTCCCGGTCGGATGGTGGGGCGCTTCCTCGAGCTCCGCCTCCGACAAGGTTCCTGGCATCGCCGGATTTGACTCTCTGTCGAAGAACGTTTCGGGGATGTTCCGGTATTCGCCGCCGACCTTCTGATCGTAGAGGATGATCACTGGCAGGTTATAGCCGTAGGCGATCTGGAAGGCGAGCCGTGTCTGCTCGTAGGCCTCGGCGGGATCGCCGGGTGCCAGGACGACCCGTGTCGAATCGCCCTGGCTGGTGTAAAGGACGTGTTCGAGGTCGCCTTGTTCGGTCTTCGTGGGCATACCGGTGGATGGGCCGGCCCGCTGGGCCTCGACGAGAACCAGGGGTTCCTCGACCATTTCCGCGAGGCCGAGGGGTTCCGACATGAGGGCAAAGCCCCCGCCGGATGACCCGGACATCGCCTTGACGCCGGCGTGGGAGGCACCGATTGCCATCGCCGCCGCCGCGATCTCGTCCTCCACTTGCTCCGAGATCCCCCCGACTTCCGAGGTGAGCTGGGTCATGATCGTGAACACGTCGGTCCACGGGGTCATGGGGTAGCCGGAGATGAACCGGCAGCCCTCGTCGATCGCCCCGTAAGAGATACAGTGGCTGCCGGAGATCAGGACCTGGTCCTCGTCGTGGGAACCGGACGGGAGGCTGACGGCGTGGGCCTCCGTGTCGTAATCCTCCTTGACCGAATCGTGAGCGACCTCGAGGATGTGGAGGTTCTGTTCGAGGATCTCACCGCTCATGTTGTCCCGCATGAGGGCCTCGATCGGCTCGAGGTCCATGTCGATGAGCGCGGCGGTGGCCCCGACGCCGGCGGTGTTCCGCATGACCTCCCGACCCTCCTCCCGGGCCAAGCCCCGGAGGTCGAGCGGGTAGACGTGCCAGTCGTGTTCCTCGGCACGCCGATCGAAGTCCTCGACTTCGTCGATCTCGATCAACCCTTCGTCGTAGACGATGATCCCACCATCTCTGAGGTCCGCCAGGTTTTCCGTCAGTGGCTTGACCTCCTCGTTCCCGTAGACGGCCTGGTCGGTCTGTTGGCTCCGACCGAAGGAGTCCCCGAGCGCCAAGAGACAGTTATAGCCGTCACCCCTGGACTTGACCGGCTCGGCCGACGCCCGGATCTCCGCATAGGTATGGCCGCCCCGGATCCGGGAAGGGTAATGGCGATGCGTGAAGACGTGATGGCCCGATCGCATCAACGCCTTGGCGAAGTTCTGGCTGGTCGAGTCGATCCCGTCGCCGGAACCGCCCGCGATCCGCCAGATGAGTTCGTCATCAGTCATGGATAATCACGGCCAGGTGGCCAACGTGCGTAAGATTTCGAGATGTAGGGACTAAACCCTTTGCTATAGATTAGCATAGAATGATAGTGAAGAATGGATATCGGGCGTGTTTCTACCGAATTGAACGATTATTGGAGCTATTTCTGAACGGACGATAACAAACGAGGGCCAAGATCGGCAACCGTTGGGTCGTCGTCCCGATCCGGTGGTTCACTCGGGGGTTTCCGGGACGGTTCGGGCCGTCGCCGCGTCGGAATGACGGCGTCTCGCGACGGTTCCGACGTTGTCCGCGACGTTGGCCGTGATGGATCGGAAGGCCTCCCCGGCGCGGCTGTCCTCGAGGACCGCGGGCATCCCCTCGTCGCCCCCGGTCCGGATGGCGGGATCCAGGGGAATCTTCCCGAGAAACGGCATCTCGACCTCCTCGGCGAACGCCTCGCCACCGCCCTCACCGAAGATGGGATGTTCGGACCCACAGTCCGGACAGATGAAGGTACTCATGTTTTCGACGATCCCGAGAACGGGCGTCTCGTGACGACCGAACATGCGGAGACCTTTCCGTGCGTCATCGACGGCGACCGGCTGTGGCGTCGTGACGATGACCGACCCGGCGAGCGGCATGGTCTGGAGCACCGTGAGTTGGGTATCGCCGGTTCCCGGCGGGAGGTCAACGACCAAATAGTCGAGAGCACCCCACTCGACGTCCTCGACGAGCTGTGTCACGACCTTGTGGACCATCGGCCCCCGCCAGATGACGGGATCGTCCGGTCCCACGAGGAAGGCCATGCTCATCAACTTCACCCCGAAACGTTCCGGGGGTTCGATGGTCTCATCCGTGGTGGCCGAGGGCTGTTCGTCGGCGTCCACCATCCGCGGGACGTTCGGTCCGTAGACGTCAGCGTCGAACAGTCCCACCCGGGCGCCGCGATCGGCCAGTCCGGCCGCCAGGTTCACGGCGACGGTGCTCTTGCCGACACCGCCCTTCCCCGAGGCGACCGTTACGACGTTTTGGATACCCGAGAGCGGGTTTTCGGCATCGGTCTCGCGGTCGACCGCGGCCGATAGTTCCGGCTCCAGGCCGGTGTCCTCCACGACCGAACGGACCTCCGCAGCGATCTCCGTCTCCATGGGGGAAAACGGCGCACCCAGCGCCAACGAGATCCGGACCGTTTCCCCGTCGATTTCGACCGAGTTCACGAGCCCTAATGAGACGATATCGTCCCCGAGGGCAGGGTCCTCGACCTCGCCAAGGAGCCGCATCACCTCCTCCTGATCCATGATCATGATAGGCCCGGTTCCGCGGTTAAGGCTTCTGCAACCCGGGCTGTCCCGGGCGAACGAGCAGGGCGTTCTCGATCCGGATAGCCGGGAGTCTCTCGAGGACCGACCGCTTAAGTTAATGGAAATCAGTTAACCTAAACATGCCCGGTCCGCCCATCGATTCGGACGAGACGTTCCTGACGCCGCGCCAATGGGAGGTGCTCGAACTCCGCCGACGGGGCCTCACTCAACCCGACATCGCCGACCGGATCGATACATCGGTGGCAAACGTGAGTTCGATCGAAGGGCGGGCCCGGGAAAACATCGAACGGGCCTGTCGGACGATCGATCTGGCAAACGATCTCAGAGTCGACCACTGGGTAGAGGTGGCCGAAGGGACACACCTCCGCGAAGTGGTCGAAACCGTTTACGAAGCCGGGGACGAGGTCGGGGTGAAGGTGCCCTACTCCGATCCGGAACTCTCGACGTACCTCCACGTCAGATTTAGGAACGTCCTCGATGGCCGTCGCCTGACCGATCGCCTCTGGATCGGATTGACACAGAACGGGGACGTTGTCACCTACCAGAAACAACATCCGGAGATCCTCAACGGTTAACTGGTATTCGCTAGTTCATGGACACAGGTTTAACACCTCCGACCCCAAACGTCTCCCCAATGTTAATCGACGGGTTCGGTCGGGAGGTGACGGGGGTCAGGATCTCCCTCACCGATCGATGTAATTTCGATTGTGTCTATTGTCACAACGAGGGCCTCGGGGATACACGGGGGCCGATGGAGGCACAGGACGACGAACTCTCGACCGACCAGATCGTCCGATTCCTGGAGGTCGCGGCGGAGTTCGACATCGACGCGGTCAAGTTCACCGGCGGGGAACCCATGCTCCGCCAGGACCTGGAGGAGATCATCCGCCGGACTCCTGATTCGTTCGAAATTTCAATGACGACCAACGGGACGTTCCTCCCCGGTCGGGCGGAAGGCTTGGTCGATGCGGGCCTCGAACGGGTGAACGTTTCCCAGGACGCCCTCGAGCCGGAGGCGTTCGCCGAACTCACGAAGAGTGGCGCCTACGATCGCGTTCTGGAAGGGGTCGAAGCCGCCCTCGATGCGGGCCTGGCGCCGGTGAAACTCAACATGGTCGTATTCGAGCCGACCGCCGGCTACGTTCCCGACATGGTCGATCATGTCGCCGAAAACGATGGTCTCCAACTCCAGTTAATCGAGTATATGCCAGAACTGGCCGGACATCCGGAGTGGGCGATCGATATCGAACGCGTCCACGACTGGCTCGCCGACCGTGCCGACCGTATCGAACAGCGGGAGATGCACTCGCGAAACCGTTACTTCGTCAACGGCGGCATGGTCGAGATCGTCGACCCGGTGGGGAACGAGACATTCTGTGCGAACTGCCACCGCGTCCGCGTCAGTCACGATGGCTACCTCAAGGGTTGCCTCAACCGGAACGACGACTTGAAATCGATGGGCGAAATGACCCGCGGCGAGATTCGACAGGCCCTCATCCAGACCGTCGACGAACGCGTGCCCTATTACGGCGAGTACATGATCCGGAACGGTGACGGCGAGTGGGAGGTCAACGAGCGATACCTCGGGACCGAAGGAGACCGGTCGCCATACACCTATTCGTCGGGGCCACGGGTCGAGGCCGCGGCAGACGATTGAGCCCGTCAGCAGATCCGGTCGATCTCAGTACCGTCGAATCGTAATACTGCCTTTAGACGGCCGGCACTGTCTTGGTTACCATGAACACCGATTGGATTGCCGGCTCCACCAGCTCAGCTTCCAGGAGCCGGTGGCTGCTCCTTCCCGAATACGGCCTAGTGGAAGCGATCCTTGGTTTCGGCCTGTTTTACCTTCTCGTTTCGATCGCAACCGATCCGTTCTCAAGCGGTTTCTCCCGCGTACTCGGGGTAACACCACGCCTCATCCGGCTGGGCCTCGCGATATCGTTGTGGGGCATGCTCGGCCTGATCGTTCTCACACAGGTCGGCCGGCAGCTCCAGGCGAATCCGCATCGGTTCAAAACCGAACAGGAGCGACGAGCGTTTCTCGACCAGGTTTCACCGGGGGTCGCACACTACCTGAAGGCGTTCCTCGCCGGGCTCCTCGGCGGCATGCTCCTCTGGGCACTCTGGACGGAGTTCCTCGTGGCGTTTGGTCGGTTCATGGTCATGGTCATCGACCCGGTTCGACTCACGTCCATGAGCGTCGAAAGCGTGCTGATAGTAACGAGCTTCTTCATCGGGTTTGGCTTGTTCTCCTACGGAATCGACCGGCTCGTAATCGGCCTCGGCAGGAATCTGATCGCGGTTACGGTTATTGAGACAGAATCCCACGAATCGCCGGCCTAGAAGGCGATTATCGGCCGACGTTTCGGTGGCCTTAAGTATCGCACACGGATACGGTTCAGTGCAATACCCTGTAGGGGCGTACGTCCCGAGTCCGGAAGGGCGACTAATCAACAGGCGCGTCGTGGTAGCCAAGTCTGGCCCAAGGCGCAGGGTTGCTAACTCTGTGGCGTAAAGCCTCCGGGGTTCGAATCCCCGCCACGACGTTAACCACCCGCGCCGGATACCCGGCGCCCGAAACCATCCATGAGCACGGAAGAACCACAGGACGAAGCCGAAGACGAGGATCTTCGCTACTTCGTCCGCATCGGGCAAACCGACCTCGACGGCACGGCAAGCGTCGAACGGGCCCTCATCGGGCTCGATGGCGTCGGCCGCCGCACCGCACGGGCCATCGCCCGTGAGGTCGGCGTCGACCGTCATGAGACGTTCGGCCGGCTCGACGACGACGTGATCGACGAGATCGTCGACCAGGTCGAGCACTACGCCGAGGAAGCCCCCGATTGGCTGACGAATCGACGAAAGGACTACTTCACCGGCGACACCGAGCACCTGATCGGCAACGACGTCGAGCTGGTTCGCCAGCAGGACGTCAACCGGATGCAGAAGATCGGCTCGTACAAGGGCATCCGTCACCGCCGCGGCCAGAAGGTCCGCGGCCAACGGACCAAGTCCACGGGTCGGAGCGAAGGCACGGTCGGCGTCAACATCGAGGAGATCCGGGAAGAAGCCGAAGAGGAGGAGACCGAATAACATGCCGCTGGGGAGTAATACTAAACTCTACGAGACGCCGAACCACCCGTTCCAGGGCGGTCGGATCGCCGAAGAGCGTGACCTGATCGGTCGGTACGGCCTGAAGAACAAGGAGGAGCTGTGGCGGGCCCAATCCGAACTGCGATCGTTCCGCCGTGAGGCGCGGAACCTCCTCGCCAAGTTCGAGGCCGGCGACGAGACCGGCGCGTTCCTCGCCCGGCTGCAGCGCTACGGCATCCTGGACGAAGCCGACGGCCTGGGCGACGTCCTCGCCCTCGACGTGACCGACATCCTCGAACGCCGGCTGCAAACGATGGTCTATCGCAAAGGCCTCGCCAACACGACGAAACAGGCCCGCCAGTTCGTCACCCACGGCCATATCCGTGTCGGCGAACGACGGGTCAAGTCGCCATCGTACACGGTCGAGGTCGACGAGGAGGAGTCCATTGCGTTCGATCAGCACAGCCCGCTGTCGGACGAACTGCATCCCGAGCGGACGGAGGCCGAACAATGACTGACGGCAGTTGGGGCATCGCCCACGTCCACGCATCGTTCAACAACACGATCATCACGCTCACCGACGAGACGGGCGCGGAGACGCTCGCGAAGTCGAGCGGCGGGTCGGTCGTCAAGCAGAGCCGCGACGAGGCCTCGCCGTATGCCGCCATGCAGATGG
>CAYOLR010000142.1:0-7347 GCA_964404815.1 uncultured Halobacteriales archaeon | reverse complement strand
CGAACGGTAGCTGGACCGAACCTGACGGGTTTACCGAGACACTGCTCTCGGACGACCCACACGGGATCGTTGCTGCGCTGACGGACGCCATCGCCGACGGCGCCACCGCCGTCGACCTGGCGAACGCGGTTACCGACGCCGCGACCCGACGCGTCGCCCAGTTCGGTACCTCGAACGAGTTCGGCGACTGGAACACCGTCCATCACACGTTCAGCTACGCCAACGCGATCGACGGACTGGCCCGACGGACCGACGGTTGGGAAGTCTATCGTGGGGTGTTCGATGCCGCGATGAACGTCTACCTCGACCGGTTCCTCAACATGCCGCCGACGCCGATCCCGGAGGAGCGGGACACGGGTCGCCCCGTCGACGCCGTTCACGACGAACTCATGGAGACGTTTGAGATCGAAGCCGCAAAGGAAGTCGACCGTGCTGGGCGACTCGTCGCCGAATACATCGACATCGGCGGCGACGTGGATCGTCTCAAGCGATCCCTCGGTCACGCGCTCCTCCGGGAGGACGCCGGGGTCCATCTCAACCAGAACCTCGAGGCGGCGTTCAAACGGCTTCGCTACCTCGATGACCCCCATCGACGGCGGGTTACGCTGGTCGCCGCGGCCCGGTACCTGGCCGCCCACACGCCGACCCGGCGGGAGGCGGAACAGACCTTCCGCATCGTCGAACGGCTCAACAACGGCGAGAAGCTCCACGAGGGGACCGGCACCTAGTCCTCCAGGACGCTACGGAACCGGTCCCGGATCGCCGGATCCGCCCCCTGGAGAGTCTCCGCCGCGAACGGGCTTTCGGCGAGGGTAACGACTGCCCGGTGGGTTTTCTCGCGGATGCGTTCGATCGCCTGATCGACCGCGGTCTCGTCGACGCCACGTGCCTCGGCGATATCTGCAGCGGTGGCATCGGGGTGCTCCCGGAGGTAGCCGGCGACGTCCTGCTCGCCATGGCTGAGGATGGAATTCGACGCGTCCTGCTGGACCATGGCGGCCGGTTGCCCACTCGGCGGTAACGGTCTGTCGATCGGTGACCGGAACGGAGGCGAGACCCGCGGGGGTCGAAAGATATGCGGAACCCGTTTCCTTGATAGGACGTAGCACATGGAATCCTTCCTCGAACGATTCCGTGAGACCGTCGCAAACAGCGGTTGGACACCGTTCGATCAGTCGTCAGGTGGGCGGTTCGTTCCTCCGTCGTTCTCCTGATCCTCGGAATCGTGGTGGGGTTACAGGTCGCTCCCATGGTGTCGGACTACGCCACCCAACCCGTCAAGGGGACCGTGGCGGTGGTTCCTGTCGAGGGCGGGATCAACGGTGGCAATGCCGCCTCGTTGACCGAACGGCTCACGCGTGCACGGCAGAACCCGCAGATCAAGGCCATCGTCCTTCACGTGAACAGTCCAGGAGGTGGTGCCCCATCGAGCGAAGCGATGTACCTCCAGGTGGCACGGACGGCGAAACAGATGCCGTTAGTCACGGTCGTGGGATCGATGGCCGCCTCAGGGGGCTACTACACGATCGCCCCGAGCGACACGATCTTCGTGAAGCCGTCGACGCTCATCGGGAGCGTCGGCGTCTTCTTCACGGTCCCCCAGGAGATCGGGCCGCTCGACGGCCTCATCACCACCGGGCCGAACAAACTCTCCGGCGCGGACCTCCGGGAGTGGTATTACAAGACGGAGTCGATCCGACGTGCCTTCACCAGTGCGGTGATGACCAACCGCGGCGATCGGATGTCGATCACGGCACAGGAACTGTCATACGCGAAGCTCTACACCGGGGCTGAAGCGGTCGAGAACGGGATGGCGGACCGACACGGTGGCCTCCAGGAGGGCATCGATCACGCCGCCAAGGAGGCCGGACTGACCTCCTATGACGTCAAGGTACTCGGGTATGCGGGTACTCGGACGTTCATCACTCGGTCGAACTACATCCACTCCGATGCCGAACAGAAGGAACTCGTCTCCCCCTCCGTCTACGTCGGGGTGCCGGAATCGGCCGCCGCGCCGAACATCCTGATGTTACCACCCTCCGTGGTCCGCGAGGGGCTCGAGGACGCCGAAGGCAACATAACGGGGGTGAGGGCCAATGGCACCGCTGTCACGGGATAGCCTCCTCCGAATCGGCGTCTTCCTGGCGACCGTAATCGTGGTCGTCATTGGATCGACGGCCGCCCCCCATTTGACCGGCCCGGGCGTTCAGCAGCAGGCCAATCCCGCCTTCGAGTCCGGGCTCGTACCGGATCGGGCACCCGACAAGGGACAGGTCGCGCTCGGGCGCGTCGATCACAGCGGGCTGATCGTCATCGACGCCACCCACGCAAACCGGTTCGACCACGACCAGATCCAGCCGCTGGTCGAAGCTATATCGTCGGCCGGTTACGAAGTCGAGATCGCTTCCGGTGGATCGGTCGGGGATGCCATCGAGGGTGCTGACGGCCTGGTCGTCATCGACCCTGGGCAGGAGTATTCACAATCCGAGGTCGACAACATCGAGCGGTTTGTCGACAATGGGGGTCGCCTGGTCATGATCGGCGAGCCGCCAACATCGCAGATCGTCGGGGGCCTCTTCACCATCTCGATCAGGACGGTTCGGAGCCAGTTCGACTCACTCTCGAAGGCCTTCGGGTTCGAGTTCGGCGAGAGCTACCTCTTCAACACCGGTGACAACGACGGGAACTTCAGGAACATTTTCGCCGAGTCGAAGGGAAGTTCGCCGATCGTCGCCGGCGTCGACCGGACGTCGTTCTACACGGCGACGTCAGTCTCGGCGGCCAACGGGCAGACCGTCCTGCAAACCACCAGCGGTTACCGGTCGGTTCGGGGAGACACGCCGGGACAGTATCCCGTCGCCGCCAGGAACGGCAACGTGCTCGCGATCGGCGACAAGACCTTCCTCAGCAGGGACAACTTCAACGTCGTCGATAACGACCGGTTCATCGAGAACGTCGCCCGGTTCCTGATCGCCGGCGATTACCGGCAGACGCTCGCGGACTACCCGGCACTGACGGGTGAATCGCCGACCATCCGGTACACCAAGGTTCGGTTTTTCGACGCCGCCCAGCGTGTCGAAGACCAGCTCCGTGGGAACGGACAGGACGTGACCTTGTCGCTCCGCCGGGGCGCGAGGGCTCCCAACGGGTCGGACGTCCTCATAACGACCTACGACTACCTCGAGAACAACGACATCGGGACGGATAGCATCACGGTCTCGGACGGACGTGTCGCAGTCACGGGGTACGAGTCGAGCACGACGGGCGTGATCCTGTTCCACGCGCCGCCAACGGGGCCCGACCTGGTAGTCGTCGTCGACGGCCCGAGCCGGGCACGGCGGGCCGCCGAGCTCCTGGAGAGCGGCGAGTTCGAGGACTACCTCATCAACGATCGGACCGCGGTGATCAGGACCGCCTCGGCGTAGGCCGCCGACACGATTCGGCCCGAATGCGAAGCCCTATTCGACGGGGTCGACAGCCTCCGCCATGAAGATCGCTCGCATCGAAACGGCGGAGGGGATTCTCACTGGACCGTACGACGATGGCGTGGTCGAGGCTGACGGTCAGACCTACGAGGTGGGCACTGAGGGCAAGCTTCTGGCCCCGTGTGAACCGTCGGCAATCTACTGTGTGGGTCGGAACTACGCCGAGACGGTGGACCTCCGCGGCTACGAGAAACCCGACCAACCGACCATCTTTATCAAACCGCCGGTCTCGATCGTGCATCCGGGCGACCCGATCCCCTATCCGACCTTTTCCGACGAGGTGACGTACGCGGGCGAACTCGCCGCCGTGATCGATCGGCGGTGTCGAAACATCGAGGCGGCCGACGCCGCCGACCACGTCCGGGGCTACACTATCCTCAACGACGTGGACGCGCTCGATCAGCCCGGGCTGACGGAGCGGAAGGCGTTCGATGGATCGGCGCCGTTGGGCCCCTGGCTCGAGACCGATCTGGACCCCACCGCCATCTCGATGCGAACCGAGATCGACGGCGAGGTCCGCCAGGACGCCTCGACCGAGCGGATGATCTTCGACCCCTTCGAGCTGATCGCGTTCCTCGCCGACCGGCTCACACTCATCCCCGGCGACGTCGTGTCGTTCGGGAGCCCGCCGAACCCGGGCGAGGTCGTTCCGGGAAACGAGATCGAGATCACCTACGAGGGGATCGGGACGCTCGCCAACGAGGTCGTCACCCCGACTGGGTGACCGCGGTGGAAAATTATGGATGCTGATAATTTGCGGAATACGTTTAATTGAATCTGTTTGGAGCCTGTGGATATGGCGAAAGCTGAATCCGGCAGCGATGATGCCGAATCCGGCGCCGACGAGTCGGCCGACGCGGGGACGCCCCTCCCCGTCGGGGTGAAGTTGGGTAGTACGCGAACCGTCATCACGAGCGAGGAGTCCGACACGGTCCAGTCACTCACCTGTCTCGCGACGTACGAGGACGCCCTGACCGGCGAGGAGAATGTCCTTTACGGTGAGGAGGCAGCCATGGAGTATCCCGACCGCGTCGAGTACATGCTCCGATCTGGCCTTCCCGAGGACGACGATCGCGCTGACCTCGCCGCGACGTTCTTCGACGAGTTCACGCAGGCGAACGACATTCCGGCCGACAGCGCGGTGGTGTATGCCATCCCGACCATCGATAACGAGGACGGGTTGGCGAACCTCGAGTCGGTAATCGAGGGCAGCCACGTCGGCGACACGCTGGTCAGGAGTTATCCCGTGTCCCTGTGTGGCGCCATCCCCGCACTGGGGGACAACCTCGAGGCGATCGACGAGATCTTCCTAGCGGTGAACATGGGCTCGACGAATCTCGAGGCCTGTGCCTATCGCCGTGGGGAGCAGCTATCACCGTACGCGACCGGCGCCGTAACCGGCAACGAGATCGACCGTCGGATCGCGGCTTACGTCGAGGAGGAGACTCAGGGCCGGGTGAACATCGACACCCAGACCGCGCGTGAGTACAAGGAGAAGCACGCCGATTTCGACGACTTCGAGCCGTTCACGGACATCATTCAACAGCCCGGTGGCGGCTCCCACGAGTTCACGATTGAACGCTCGGTCATGGATGCCTGCGACGAATACCTCGATGAGGTCGTCGACGAGTTCGCCAACACCTTCCTCCCCGAGCTCGCCAACGATCACATGAAGGTCTACGGCCTCGCCCTCTCGCGGCCGATCGCGCTTACGGGCGGGATGGCCTGTATCCCGGGAATCGTCGACGAGTTCAAGGAACGGCTGAGTGATGAATTGGATCGTGACGTCTGGACGGTCGCACCTGACAACCCCGACCTCGCTGCCGCCGAGGGCGCCCACCGGATCGCGTCCCGCCTCGTCGATCACGGCGCGTACTGATCGACCGCCGACCGCGGTACTTTTCGACTTTCCGGTGTCGAGCATAGACGAGCTGAATTTCAATTTTGGTTCCCTCCGTTCAACCCGTTCCCCCCAGCGCAGCCAGGATTAACCGCCCCTCGAACTGATATTATGGGTCCTGATAAATAGCGGCACACCTTTAATTGGACCTGTCAAGACCCTGCTAATATGGCGAAAGCTGAACCCGGTACAGATGACGCTCCGGCCCCCGTCTATGACGGTCGAGCCGGGGACGAACCGCTTCCGGTTGGCGTCAAGCTCGGCAGCACCCGGACGGTCATCACCACCGGCGACGGTGACGGCATCGACGTTTCGAAGTGGCTGACCCGGATAGCAACGTACGAGGACGTTCTCACCGGCGAGGAGAAGACCCTCTACGGCGAGGAGGCCGAGGCCGAATATCCCGACCGCGCCGAACCCATCATCGAGACCGGGCTCCCGGACAACTACCGCCGCGATCTCGCGACGAACTACTTCAACGAGTTAATCGAGCGGATGGAGCTCCCCGCAAACAGCCTGGTCGTGTACGCGGTTCCGACCGTCGATAACGAGGAGGGGCTCTCCAATCTGGAGGCCGTCATCGAGGAGAGCGATGTCGGGGGTGCACTCGCGCGGAGCTATCCCGAGTCGCTCTGTGGTTCGATCCCCGCGGTCGGCGGCGGGCTCGAGGTGCTCGAGAGGACGTTCCTCGCCGTCAACATGGGCTCGACCTACCTCGAGGCCAGCACGTACCGCCAGGGCGAGCAGCTCACGACCTATGCGACTGGATCGGTGACCGGCAACGATGTCGATCGGTGGATCGTTGATTACGTCGAAGAGGAAACCGACGGCCACGTCGAGATCGACCTCAGTACCGCCCGGAAGTCCAAGGAAGAGCACGCCGATTTCGACAACTTCGAACCGTTCACCGACGTCGTCCCACAGCCCGATGGCGGGCCGTTCGAGTTCACGATCGAGAAGGCCGTGATGGACGCGTGTGGGGAGTACCTCGACGACGTCGTTGACGAGTTCGCCAATAGCTTCCTCCCGAAGCTTGCCACGGATTACCGGCGCGTCTTCGGTCACGCGATGGCGAACCCGATCGTCCTTACCGGCGGGATGGCCTGCATCCCCGGAATCGTCGACGAGTTCGAGAAACGGCTCACCGCGAAGCTGCAGGGGAACGTCGACGCGACCGCTCCGGACCACCCCGAGCAGGCGGCGGCCGAGGGCGCCCACCGGCTCGCGTATCGCCTGGTCGAACAGGACGTCTACTAGGGATTCTTACCCCCCGGCATCCTGGGGCCGGGCATGGCTGCCGACGACGATATTTTTCGGGTTCTCGATACCGATGGATCAGTGGTCGACGGGGCGACCTTGCCGGACCTCTCTGACAATACGCTCCTCGAGATGTATCGGGAGATGCGGCTGTCACGACATTTCGACGAGCGCATGGTCAGCCTCCAGCGACAGGGCCGCATGGGCACCTACGCCCCGCTGGCCGGACAGGAGGGCGCTCAGATCGGGTCGACCCATGCCCTCCGGGAGGACGACTGGATCCTCTACCAGTACCGCGAGCACGGCGCCGTGGCAACCCGGGGGCTCGAACCGGAATACATCCGGTACTGGATGGGGCACGAGGAGGGTAACGCCTGGCTCGCCGACCGCCACGTCTTCCCCCTCAACATCTGTATCGGCGACCACATTCCCCACGCGACCGGGATGGCGTGGGCCGGGAAGCTCAAGGGCGACGACACGGTCTTCCTCTGTCACTTCGGCGACGGCGCCACCTCCGAGGGCGACTTTCACGAGGGACTGAACTTCGCCGGGGTCTTCGACGTCCCGGCGGTCTTCTTCTGTAACAACAACCAGTGGGCCATTTCGGTCCCGGCCGACGACCAGACCGCGAGCGAAACCATCGCCCAAAAAGCCCAGGCCTACGGCTTCGAAGGCGTCCGCGTCGACGGCATGGACCCCCTCGCC
>CAYOLR010000141.1:0-7384 GCA_964404815.1 uncultured Halobacteriales archaeon | reverse complement strand
TCCTCGAACCCACGGGTGGTGATGACGCCGATGTTGCCCTCGCCCTCGCGTTCGAGCAGGCGATTGAGCATCGCCGTCCCCGAGTAGACCGCTCCGGCGAGCGAGTCGGCGCCCTCCCCGAGGGTCATCCCCCAGTAGCCCAGCGCGTCGTCGACGGAGTTCCGGACGCCGACGGCCTCGTCCGCCGGCGTCGTCTGGGCCTTCCCGACGGTGTAATTGGCCGCCGCGTCGACGACGAACGCGTCGGTCATGGTCCCACCGGTGTCCAGTGCCAGCAACCGGGGCTGGTGGTCGCCGCCCGGGTCCGTACTCATCGACGACAGCCCTCCTGCCCTGTGGTACCAAGGCGCATAGTACCGACGAATCGACAGGGTCGATAAAAAAACGTTTGCCCATAGAGCCCGCCTCAGCCCATCACTAGGTTGCCGTACGTGCCACCGAGCACGACGCCATAGACGACGCATCCGATCACGAGTCCCGGGGCCAGGAACCCGCCGGCCGTCGTGACCACTGGAACAACGACGGCGCCAGCCAGGATCCCGAGGACGAGGCCGTAGAGGAACCCCATGGCGGTTGTGACGACCAGCGCCATCCCGAACCGCCGAGTTAGCGGCAGGACGAGGTTCTTGGCGGTGGTCGAGCGGGTGGTGAGCCCGAGGACGATCGCGACGTACCGGTCGGTGTACCGGGTGACGACCCCCGCATAGCCGACGCCGAAGACGAGGCTCGTCGCCAGCACGACACCGGTGCCCGTGGCGATCGACGGCGTGCCGATCACGGCCCCCACGCCCCGGAGCGTTGACCGGGCCGCGACTGCAAGCACTGCGACGAGCCCCACGCCGCCGAGGGCGCCCCCGATGAGCGACGCGCCGACCTCATTCCGGTCGACTGACATACGGGTTCACCCACCGCCAGTCACGGGGGTCCGCTTTGTCGTGCTCCCGTGCCCGCCCGGGCCCTCGAGCGGGCCCCCGGACCGTTCGGTGCCGAAGCGGTGGCGGGCCACGTCAGACGAACTCGGTCTCGATGTCGGCACAGGTGTTGACGAACGTTGTCGCCGCGTCCTGATACTTGAGCAGTGTGTTCATGTCGCCGTCGAGTTCGAGGTCCCCTCCCATGATGCCCTCGATGGCGCCCATCTCACCCCGGACGATCCGCTTCCAGCTGCCGTAGTCACCCGAGAGCTGGAACCCCGTCGATACCTCGTCCGGCGAGTCGACCGCCCGGACCCCGGTGCAGTTCCCGTCCTCGAGGCCGACGAAGTAATGGACGGTGTCTCCGAGGCCGTCCCCGGCCTCGATGGTGAAGATATAATCGCCGTCGAAGTCCACGCCGTACCCGGCCGCCTGTTCGGAGTAGGTCTCGTTGGCATTCAACCGCTCTTTGAGCTCGTCGAACCACTCCTGGCTTGGAAAGGTCGCTGCCATCCCTACCGTGCCGGTCGTTGACACACCACATTAACTTTCCTCCGCTCAGTGCTACCGGCTGGCGAATGCCGCGAACCGGGTTTCCGGCGGCCGAGTGATGTGCCGGTTCGTCGGTCACGAGGTCGACCGGCTCCGGGCCCCCGGTACCACGGATCAGCACCGTCGTCCGGGACGAGCAACACAGTGATAGCCCGCCGAGCATCGATGGCACTGGCATTCGAGTCGAGGACATCGCCGACGACTACGAGCATAGCGGTTACGACCCGGACGAAATCACCGACCTGTCCCCCGGTTGGTATATTTCATTATCGCGTGGCTCCCCCGAGTTCGGTCCCGACGAAGGCCCTCTTCCGTACCGCATTCACGATTTCCTAGCCGGAGAACTCCCGAGAATCCATTCACGACGAGTCGAACCAGGGAGCGTCCGGCACCGGCGTAGGGGTATCCGCTTCGTTCGCCGCATTGGAGAGGCGGACTGCCTTATCCAGATGTTCGAGCGCCGCCCCCCTGGTCTCGCCCTGGCTCGCGATCCCGGTATCGTCGTCCCTGGCGACCCACCAGTCGTCCTCGCGGGTTAGGGTGATGTGGCGGAGCTCAGGACTCATTTGCTATCGGGGAAAAAGCTCGGTTTACTACAAAAGGGTAGTTGCTGCTGAGGCAGTCGTTGACCGAATGGATTCCGTCCTCATGACCCGGACGGCTCCGCATCCCGCGCCTCCGGCACGATCCACGCCACCAGCGTCCCCGCGACGGCGATGGCGAAGGCGTACCCGAAGGCCGTCGCGTACCCGTCGCTTGCTATTCCTAACCAGTTAGCTCGGCATTCGAGCTGGCCCCAGATTATAACCGCCGGCCACTATCGACTACTCCCGATTGCCACTCCCTGCTTTGCCCGGATCGTTTCACGTCGGCGGTACGCCCTGGTCGCCGCGGTCAAGGTATCCGTGAGAGCGTTCGTCTGATGCCAACTGTCGGACTGAAGTAGATTGATAGAATGTGTCAGGTCCTAAACCGAGGAAGCTGATGGGTCCTCTGGCCCTTGATAATCGACCCTTGGCGTTAATACTATTGACGACTCACTTGCTGTCATGAGCATCGTCCGGGACGAGCAACACAGTGATGGCGCGCCGACCATCGAAGGAACGGGTATCCGCGTCGAGGACGTCGCGGACGCCTACGAGCATAGCGGTTACGACCCGGACGAAATTACGGAACTGTATCCCGACTTGTCCCTCGCGGATGTCCACCGTGCGTTGGCGTTTTACTACGACCATATCGACGAGTTCCGCCCCGCTGAATCCGCCTCCGCATGAGGCCGGTGTACTGCGACGAAAGTATTTGGCTCCCGGTAGCGGCCGGACTCGACCGCCGGGGATGGACCATTCGAACCGCCCGTGATGAGGGCCGATTGGGCGATCCCGATAGGAAACAGTTGGCCTCCGCTGCGGATAACGACTGGATTCTTCTCACCTTTGACGACGATTTCCTCTCCCTCGTTGAGAAAGAAGAGCTCGACCATGCCGGCGTGATATTCGTCCACCAACGGGGGCACCGGATCGGCGATGTGGTCAAAGCGGTCGACGAACATCTGGAGTCCCGACGGTCAGATGATCGGCGCATTTACTACATTTAGGTTGGACGGATGGTGCGGTTGTCCGCTGTTTCGTTTATTGTTGAATAGCGTCAATCAATGGAGCGACTGGGAACGTTGCCACTATAACGGCATCAAATCACTGCCGACATCGGTGTAGAGAGAGCAGAGGAAACGCCCCAAGGATATTTGTCATGTCCCGGACGCCTCCGCATCCCGCGCCTCCGGCACGACCCACGCCACCAGCGTCCCCGCGACGGCGATGGCGAAGGCGTACCCGAAGGCCGCCGCGTAGCCCCCAGTCACCTCGATGAGCCACCCCGTGAGCACCGGCGTCAGGAACGCGCCCAGAAACCCCAGGACGTTCAGCACCCCGACGGCCGTCGCCATGACCGACTCGGCCACGAACTCCCTGACGTAGGGCAGCAACAGCGCCAGCCCCATCTGCGTGACGAAGCCGGCGACCACGAGCGCGAGGAGTAACAGGACCAGGCTGCGGACGGCCGCGATGACGCCCACCAGCGGGACGATGACCGCGAACGACCCCAGGACGATCGGGTTCCGGCGACCCGCCATGAACCGGTCGGAGATCGACCCGCTGGTGATCCGGGCCACGGCGCCGATCGCCGGAAAGACCGCGGCGAAGGCCCCGCCCTGGGCGAGCGACAGCCCGAACTCGTCGACCAGATACGTGGGCAGCCAGCTGTTGAAGAAGAGGTTGAGCGAGAACGTGGCAAACCCGAGGATGCCGACGGCCCACACCCAGCGGTTCGTGAGCACCGTCGCGAAGGCGGCCGGGTCGGGCGGCTCGGTTTTGACCCGGATCTCGATCCCCCGTGTCGCCACCCAGAACCCGCCGGTGGCGATCACGGTCATCGCGCCGTAGACGAGGAAACTCCCCGGCCAGCCGACGGCCCCAGCGAGCAGCGGCGTGACGGCGTGGGCGACCGCGAACCCGCCCGGGACGCTCGTCAGGAGGAACCCCAACCCGATCCCCTGCCGCGACCGGTCGAACGTCGCTCCCACCACGTTCACCGCGGCGGTCCAGAGCACGACGTTGACGGCCCCGCCGACGAACCGCGCGCCCACGAGCCACCAGTAGGCCCCGGCGAGGCTGGCCCAGACGGCCCAGAGCACACTGAGCCCGTAGAGCCCGGCCATCGCGAGGATGACCCACCGATCGTCCAGCCGGTCGGTGACGAACCCGGCCGGTAACGAGAACACGACCATCCCGAGCAGGAAGACGCTGACGAGCCAGCTCACCCCCGTCGGGCTCACGCCGAGGTCGGCGCTGATCAGCCGGAGCACGCTCGCCGGCGCGATCTCGAAGGTGGTGACGCCGACGACGGCGAGCCAGAGCCAGCCGGCGATCAGCCACGCCCGCCGGTCGGCGATGTCGGGGGGCCCACCCATGGTCGGGCATTCACCGACGCCCGCTAAACGGCTTCGATCCCGGCCACGGGAGACCGACCCACGGCCGGGACGGTCGAGCGATGGCGCGCCTAGCGCCGGCCAGTAACGCGCTGACCGTGTCGCTGGCGACGGTCGTCGCCATCAACGCCCGTCGACGCCGGGGAATCGACCGCTCGGTAGCTTCTTGAGACACGAGGCTGGCGAACGCCGACCCGGGCTATGGCTCCGGACCCGCCTTTTTCGCGACGAAAACCACGTGCGCCAGAAACGGCAACGCCCGGTGGGCCGCCCGCACCTGGTCGGTGATCGCGTCCGTATCGAGATCGGCGGCCCGGAGCAGTCGCTGGACGAGCGGACCGATGGGACTCCCGAGCAGCCGGAGGTACAGCGTCGTCCACTTTCGAAACCGCCCGACGCTATGCCCGGTCACGTCCTCGACCGCCACGAGGTCGAGGCTCGTCGACTCGATCGCGGCGGCGTATCGTTCGACGGTCCCCAACGAGGGCATATCCCAGGCCTCGGCGAACGAATCGACGGCCGCCTGTTCGCTCGGATCGATGCCGGACCGCCGCACGAGGTCCGACCCAACGAATACCCCTGCCGGTTCGAGCACATCGGCCACCCTCCTGAAGACGGGTTCCCGGTCGGGAAGATACACGAGCACGTCGATGGCCGTACACGCGGCGAACGCCGCGGACGCAAACGGGAGCCGCGTCGCGTCGCCGACCACCCACTCGATAGCTTGGGCGGATTCGGCGGCGTTCTCGGCTGCGCGCCCGACGTTGTACGGCACCAGATCCACGCCCGTAACCCGAAAGCCGAACCGGTCGGCGAGGTGGATCGCCGGCCCCCCGCGGCCACAGCCGACATCCAGGAGCCGCTCGCCCGCCGTATCGGGCAGGGACGCGACGAGCCGCGATCCGAGTTGCGTGACGAGACGACGCTGGCACGAGCCGACGACGTGGGGCTGATACCACTCCGAGTAGCCGAGATTGAGAAAGGCGTCCGTATCCAACACGAGTTCGAAGGCCCGCCAGACGTCCGCCCGGTCACTCCGATAGGAGAACTGATCCGTGATCCGGTCCTGGAGCCGTGGGCGAGCCATCGGGCCTACTCGACCTCCGACACCTCGGAGTAGCAGTACTCGGAGTCGTCACAGTACGCGAGACCTCCACACCCGCGGGGTCGCTGATAGTCGATTGCCTTGTGGCGTCGGAGGTAGGTCACGTAGCCGTCATCGACGCGATCCAGTACGTCGTGACAGAACGTTTTCTCGCCGAATCGAGCGGCCCCGAGATTCCGGTACGGGCACAGGAAGATCGTCCGCTCGACCGCATCCACCTGAGGCGTTTCGACGATCCGGACGCCCACGAGCCGGTACGCGAGCCGGAGCCGGGCGACGACGGATGCCGGGGTCGTCGCCCCGACGAAGAGAACGTGGGCGATCACGTAGCCGAGATCGTGGAGGAGCCGCCTGATCATCGTTCAAGGTGAGGGCAGCCAGCCAAAAGTATCTTGACCGGTCGATCGGCCCAGCCAGCGGCCACGGCCGTGACGTTCGGGAGATCTCCCCCAGTCCGTCGGGTAGCGCCTTTCCGTCGCCGGCCTGGGTACCGTTGGGCGGGGGTTCACAGCACGCCGCCGAGGGATGACCTGAATTTTCGCCCCATCCCGGCCGCACGGCTGGCGGCTGGCGGAAGCCCTAGACGACCCGTTTGACCGCCGGAAGCCCCGGTTCCACTACTCAAACATATCATTTGATTAATACTTATGGCGAGACGGTGGCTACGTCGAACTGGAATGAGCGAGACTACCCAATTCCGCGTGCTGGACTTCGACTGTCCGACCTGTGCCAGCACCGTCGAACGCGCCCTTGCCAAGGAGTCGGGCGTCGAGCGCGTCGAGGTCCACTACACGACCGGACGAGTCGAGATCGACTACGACGACAGCGCCGCCGACCCGGAAACGTTCGCCAAGACGATCGAAAATCAGGGCTACACGCCCCAACCCGCCTGAGCGAGACCCGTGATCGAACCACAGACGGTCAAGCACGCCTACCGGAAACACCGGACAGCCATCATCACCGCGGCCAGTGGCCTCCTGTACGCCGGTGGCTGGAGCCTCGGGTACGTCACCGTATTCGACACCGCGAGTGCCGGCGTGCTGATCGTCGCCGCCATCATCGGCGGGTACGATATCGCCAGGACCGCCTACTTCGAGGTGAAAAGCCGGACGCTCGGGATCAAGACGCTCGTGACGATCGCCGCGATCGGCGCCATCGCTATCGGCGCCTACTGGGAGGCTGCCGCGGTCGTCTTCCTGTTCTCGCTGGGGAGCTACCTCGAGGGCCGGACGATGCGCAAGACCCGCAACGCCCTCGAAGAGCTGCTGGAGCTGACGCCGGACACGGCCACGGTCCGCCGTGACGGCGAGCTGCAAGACGTGCCCGCCCGCGAGGTCGAGGCCGGCGAGATCGTCGTTGTCAAGCCCGGCGAGAAGATCCCGGTCGACGGCGATGTCATCGAGGGCGAGAGTGCGGTCAATCAGGCCCCGGTGACCGGCGAGAGTGCGCCCGTCCACAAGACCGACGGCGACGAGGTCTACGCCGGCACCATCAACCAGGACGGTGCCCTCGAGGTCGAGACGACCGGCGCCGGATCGGACACGACGCTGCAGCGGATCATCCGTCGCGTCGAGGCGGCCCAGGAGGCCCAGTCACCGACCGAGCGCTTCATCGATCGCTTCGCCAGGTACTACACCCCGGGCGTGATCGCCCTCGCCATCGGCGCGTTCGCCGTCACCCGGGATGCGATGCTGTCGCTGACGCTGCTCGTGATCGGCTGTCCGGGCGCGCTCGTGATCGGCCCGCCAGTCAGCATCGTCTCGGCCATCGGCAACGCTGCCCGCTCGGGCGTCCTGATGAAGGGCGGCGAACACCTCGAACAGGCCGGAA
>CAYOLR010000140.1:0-7455 GCA_964404815.1 uncultured Halobacteriales archaeon | reverse complement strand
CGAGACGAACCGCTCCAGCCCGCGGAGCTCGCTCAGGCGTAATGAGTCGGCGAACTGGTAGGCCCACATGGACGACGCACCGATGTACCGGACCGTGCCCCGCCGGACCAGGTCATCGAGGGTCCGGAGCGTCTCCTCGATCGGCGTGCTGTAATCCCAGCGGTGGATCTGATAGAGGTCGACGGTGTCCATGCCAAGCCGGGCGAGGCTGTTCGCCACTTCCTGCTCGATGGCCTTCCGTGACTGGCCGCCGGAGTTCGGGTTGTCCGGATCCATCTGTCCGTGGACCTTCGTCGCTACGACCGTCCAATCCCGGTCGTACCCGTCGAGACCACGGCCGAGGATCTCTTCGCTCTCGCCATCGGCGTAAACGTTCGCGGTGTCGAAGAAGTTGATCCCCAGGTCGACCGCTCGATCGATGATCTCGTGACTGGCGGATTCATCCAGGGTCCACTCGCGGTTCGTCCCGAAGCTCATACACCCGAGGCAGATCCGGCTCACCTCCAGTCCGGTCTCGCCGAGTGTCGTGTATTCCATGGCGGTGGATACCGCCCTCGATCAATAAACCTGCCTCAGTCGCTGATCGACCGTTCGGCATCCCGACGGACGACGAGATACGCGATAAGGCCGGCCATCAGGTATACACCGACCAGACCCACCGACAGCAGGCTATGGCTGCCGATCGCGAACTTCGCGATGAGGTTCGGGGGGCTTTCCGGGAGCAGCGTCGCCAGCCCGAACACCAGCAGCACGGCCAACGAATACAGCAGCTGGGTGGACTGCCGATCCCGCATGCGAACGGCCAGTCCGCTCCCGATCGCGACCAGGAGGGTGGCCGTTCCGGTGACGATGGCGAGGATGGCCACCGGTTGGACCATCGTCGTCCCGTTCAGCCACAGGAGCACCAACCAGGCGGCGGCCTGGGCCGGTGCCAGGGCGATCATCGCGAGCATCTTTCCGTCGAGGATCTCCGTGATCGACAGCGGCGTCACGCGCAGCAGGTCGAGGGTGTCCTCGTCGAACTCCTCGGTGATGGCATCCGCGGCGACGCTTCCGGAGATGAAGGTCGGCAGGAAGGCCAGCAACGGCAATAACACGGTATAGGTGAACGAGAACGTGGGCGTGGATTCCGGCGCGTCGGGCACGGCGACGGGTTGGGTGGTGAGGCGTGCTGCCCGTGCGTCCCGGAGTTCACGTTCGAACACCTGTAACGCTTCTCTGACCTGGACCACGATCACGGTGGACTGGACGCTTTCGTCGGGGACGAGTGCCTCCACATCGATGACCCCGGACGACTGGCGGTCGACGAGGAAGACCGAATCCACCCGGCCCTGTTTGAACGCGTTTCGGGCGGCGATCTCCGACTCGTACGCGACGACCTCCCAGTTCCCAGCCCCCTCGACGGCGTCGATCAGTTCCGAGCTGGCATCCCCGGCCACGCCGATATCGATCTCGTCTGCCCCGACCGAACCGGGATCGTATAACGAAACCAGCCCGACGAGCAGGAACGAGGAAAACGCCGCGATGAAGAGCTGGATGCCGAGGGCGAGGACGATCGTCTTCTCCCGACGGAGCGAGGCGAACTCACGGCGGGCGATCCGGGGTCTACCCAAGGTAACTCACCACCCCGAGGTTGTAGGCGGTATGAACGACGATCGCCACCGAGAGCGCGAGGAAATACTGTGTCCGCCCACGGCTCGCTCCGATCGATGAAATGGTTGCCGTGACCGCGTGTAACGCCAGTGGAGCCAACAGGACCACCCCCATCAACAGCGGCGAGTCCGGACCACCCAACCCCGCACCGAGCTCGAAGGCCGCCCGCCCGAGGTCCAGCTGCATCAGCCCGACGACCTGTGACACGGCCGCCGCTTTCTCGCCGACGAAGAACCCAAGCCCGCTCAACCCGCCGACGGCGATCGCGGTCCGTAACGACCGGTCGTATCGGCTGCGTTCGTACCCAGCATAGAGGTGGAGGCTCTTGGCCACCTCCTCGATCGCCGCGATCGTCCCGAGCAACAGCGGCAAGGAGAGACCCAGCGGGAGGACGAACAGCACGGCGATCGCCAGCAACTCCCCGAGGAACACGAACGGGATCGACAGGAGGCTCAACACCGCCGCCATCCACCGGCCATCGATCGGGTTGGCGAGGGCGTCGAGCAGTTTCGCGGGCACCGGCCGTTGGGCGAACAGGTCCTCCTCCCGGTAGAGGCCGCCACCCAACCCGAACAGCACCGCCGCACCGACCAGGACCGGCGTGGTCGAGAACAGGAACGTCCCCGGGGAGACGGCCACGCCCTCCAGTTCCCTGACCACGAGCGTCAGTGGGGAGATCGCGGCGATCGGGTGAATATCGGTGAAAATGGCGGGGACGAAAACGTAGGTCGTCACGAGCACGCTCACCGTGACCAGCACGAACGTCAGTTCCTTGTGCGAGCGGGCGAGCAGGGCCCCCACGAAGGCACATGACAGAAACAGCAACGCCACGGGGATGACGGCCCCCAATGACAACAGGCCACCCCCGATCGCGATGGCAGTCAGGGTGGCGATGAGGACCATCATGGCGAAATACGGGAGCGTCTTCCCCGCGATGATCGTCCACCGGCTTACCGGTGAGACCAGGACGAGTTCGCCGCGCCGTCGGCCGCGTTCGTGGAGGATACTGCTCGCATACGCCTGAATAACGAAGTTCATCGGCACGATGAACGCGAAGGCCAGGACCAACGAGACGAACGGAAACGGCGGGCTGATGTCCGATGGCGTCCCCGAGGATTGGCCGAGCAGCGCGTCCGAGCCGCCGATCGACGGGAACCCGCCGAAGCCGTCCGACGAGCTGGCCGGCGTGTCAGTCGAAGGGGAGTGGGTCGCTGTCCCACCACCGGCTTGATCGGATCCAGCAGTCGTCGTCGATGTCGTCTCCGCCGACGTCGATCCCCCGGCCCCCTCGGCGTCGCTGGAGGGTGGTGTCGCAGTTTCCCCACGCTCGTCACTCCCACTACCATCACCCGCCGATGTCTCCGAACCGCCATCGGGCTCCCGAATCAGCAGCACGTTACGTTCGACGTACTTCAGCTCGACGGCCACGGGAAAGGCCGCGGCCCGATCGGGCTCGGCCCGCATGAGCCGGTCGTTGTACCGTTCGACGGCCGCTTTCAACGCCGCCCCCGCTGCCTGACCCTTTTGGGTGTCGTGAGCCCTGATGTCACGTCCACGGATGAGGAGGTCCAGTTCGCCCTGGGCGAACGCCGTCGGATCGGGCTCCCTGACTGCCAGGCTCGAGTCCTGGCGAACCGCATCGTAGTAGGGATTCGAGGGCGCGACACCGACCCGGTAGATGCCCTCCTCGGGGGCTGCTCCGGCCGTCATGACCACGGGTGCAAGCCCCCCGAGCGCCGCCAACAATACCGCTGCAAGGATCAATCCTCGGCGATCCAGCCCGGTCGCTCCCGAGGTTACCTCCCACCGGGCGATCCGAAGGACGTTTCGCGGCCTCACGATCCCTCCGCGACGGCGAGGAACACGTCCTCCAGACTCGGCTCGTGTGTTCGGACGTCCAGGAGTTCACCCCCGGCCGAATCGATAGAGTCCCTGAGCGACTCGACCGCGGCCATGTCGTCGACGACACAGCGATACCGGTCGCCGACCGCCTCGGCACCGTTGACCTTGATATCGCTATAGACGTGATATTCGACACCCCCGTGGGCCTTGCGGATCTCTGCCAAGGTGCCACGGGTGACGATACGGCCGTCGAGCATGATGGCCACCCGGTCGCACAGCTCCTCCACGTGATAGAGGTTGTGCGCGCTGAAGACTACCGTGCGGTCCTCGCTGAGCTCGCCGACGAATTCGATGATGGCGTTCGTCGTCAGCGGGTCGAGGCCGCTCGCCGGTTCGTCGTAGATCAACACGTCAGGGTCGTTAACGAGTGACCGGGCGATCGCCACCTTCCGTTTCATGCCTTTCGAGGTGTTCCCGAGGGGGCGGTCACGGACCTCGAGATCGAGCCGATCGAGCGTCGAATCGATCCGTTCGTCGGCAACCCGCCGGGGAACGTCGTAGAGGTCCGCGAAAAACCGGAGATACGACCGGGCAGTCATCTCCTCGTAAACGGGGGAATCCTCCGGAAGGAAGCCCAGGTTGCGACGCATGTCGCGGTCGCGACTATCGTATCCGGCCACGGTCGCCGTGCCACGGGTCGGCTCCAACAGGCCGGCGAGCATCTTGAGCGTCGTCGTCTTGCCGGCGCCGTTCGGACCGATGAGACCGAAGATCTCCCCCCGTTCGACGGCGAAGCTGCTTCCGTCGACCGCAACCACGTCACCGTATTCCTTGCGCAACTCCTCGGCCTCGATCATCAGTGCTGACCTGGGTAACCCGACCGATGTTCCTTACGGTCGTGTTATCAGAACTGGTAACCGCCTTACTCCGATTGGGCCCGCTCGACCGGGGTGGACAGCGCCGACTCCACGACCGCCGGGTCGAGCTCCTCGAAGGCCGAGAGATACAGGCGACGCTCCCGTCGGAGCGCGGCCAGCTCCTCGTCGTATCCGGTCACGTAGTCGGGTGGATAGAACTGCGAAATGTCCATCCCCGGTACCTGGGTCGGAATGGTCAGTCCGAGCCGGTCGTCGGCCTCCCACTCGATCGTTCCGCGGGCGACCCCGGTGATGAGGGTCACCGATTCGTCAACGCCGATGTCCTTCTTGCCCGGGCCCAGGTGGCCGGTATTGATGAGGAAACACTCGACGTCGTTGGCACGGACCAGTTCGAGGAACCGGTTGCCCTCCTCGCCCGGCGAGCCGATGATGAACGGGTTCGTCCCCACGACCCGGATCGACTCCCCCGCTTTGTCTGGATCACCCGCGCTCGTCTGGATCGATTCACCCAGCATGAACGCCGCCGCCCCTTCGGTGGGCGAAAGCTTGGCGATCGGCGGCATGAGGGGATTCCGGGTGATGAAAAAGACGTGATCGACGGTGTCGAGATCGATATCGTCTGCGGCGTGCTGGAGGTCCTCGCGGCGGATCGAGGCCCGGCCGTTCGTCGTGATCGACCCGTCGTGAAAGTCCACCGTTCCGTCGCCCTCGACGACGACGTTTTCGAGGACCGCATCCGGTTTGGTGGCCGCTTCGTACAGCGGCGCGTGATGGTCCGCTGACAGCCCATTGGTCTTGATGTAGAGGCCGCCACCCTCGCTCCCGACGACGGTCCCGTCCGGGAGCATCGCACACACGTCATCCTGGAGGAGTTCGGCGCGTTCCGGGGATTCGAGCCCGAATCCGTGACACGTCAATGTGGTCTTCCCGGTCGCCGAGAGACCGAGGAAAAGCTGCCCAACCGTCCGTTCCTCGGCGGCCGATTCGACGAGGCGAAGCCGTTTCGTCCCGGCGTGGAGCCCGAGGCCATCACGGCGTTTGGCCTCGAACATGAACAGCCGGAGGAAGGACTTCTTCGCCTCGCCGGTATAATCGCTCCCGAGGACGTAGGTGACCCCCTCCTCGGGAAGCACCCTGATCGCGGTCTCCTCCATGTCGGGGCACTGGAGCGTGACGAAGTCGGGATCGCCCGCCGCCGGTTCCAGCAAGGTCGCCCACGAGAGGGCGATTCGTGCGTATCGCTTCGGCACGAACAGCCGACAGACGAAGGAGAGGTCCGGATGGCGGCCGAGCCGACGATCGACACACACGAACTCCCCGGATTCGAGGCGGTCATGGGCCGCCGCGATCCGGTCACGGTCCGTGTCGGTCAACTCGTCATCGATGGCGTTTTTCGTTCGATCGGCACTCCGGGACCGATACTCGCTGACGTAGGCCGGACTCCCGAACTCGGTCGTCGTTTCCATCCCCCGGGAGTACTCGCGGAGTTCCGAGAATGGCGGGTTATACTCGATCGACGCCGTTCCCGTCGGATCGGGGAAGTTATCGTTCATTTTGACGGAAGCGGACGTGGTGTGGCCCGGTTGTAACGGTAGTTACTAACAGCGGCATGGGACTGATCCCCCCTTGGGATGCGGGTAACCGGACAACTACTTATTTGTCCCTATTCCGCGCTGGATCGAATCCGGTCGGCGGGGAAAGTCCTTCCCAGTCCTCGGGAATGATCGTGGCCGTCTTATTAACGGACGGCGAACTACCATCTGTTATGTACGATCGGATTTTGGTCCCGACGGACGGGAGCGAGGGTGCCGAAACGGCGGTCGATCACGCGATCGAGATCGCCGAAAAGTTCGGGGCCGACGTGTACACGGTCTACGCTGTGGATCCATCCGCGGTCCCGCCCGACGTCGCCGGGACGGGGATGATCGAAAGCCTCGAATCGGAGGGTGAACGGGCGGTCGAGTCCATCGTCGATCGGGTGGAAGCCGCCGGGTTGGCCGCCGACGGGGAGGTCGTCGACGGCCCGCCATCGAGCGCTATTCTGGACTACATCGATGACCACGATATCGACCTCGTGATCATGGGGACCCACGGTCGCACCGGTCTGGACCGCGTCCTGCTCGGGAGCGTAACCGAGCGACTGGTCAGGACGGCCGAGATTCCGATCCTCACCGTCCGACTCGAAAACTCCGGATGACATCCTCCCCGGCGTGAACGCCGGGGTTTCCCGACCGCAGTTGGGATATTACGGTTTGCAGTCCACGACCTGTTCTCGCGGGGCGAACCGGCCCTCGCTACGATCGAACAGGCGGACTGCTGGCTGTGCCATCCAGCCGTTATCCCTATCTCCACCATCGGAGGCGAGATTCGGGAGTACCTTCTGGCGAATGTTCTCCGCGCCGTTGATGTCGGCATTGGCGACCGTCCCACACGATTCACAGACGTACAGCCCCCGCTCGACGCGCTGACTGCTATCCTCGGTGCCACAGACTGAGCAGGTCTTGGACGTGCCGCGCTCGTCCACCTGCTCCACGTCGATGCCCTGGGCTTCGGCCTTGTATTCGAGCATCGACGTCAGGCGATCGAACGCCCAGCCGTGCAAACCGAGGTTGCCACGGTCGCCCCAGTCCTTGCCGGCCCGGATGCCCGAGAGGTCGCCCACGACGATCGTGCCGACACCGCGGTCGACGCACGCGGCCACGATGGCTTTCGACAGCGTATGCAAGAAGTGTGACCGGCGCTCGGTTCGCTTGCGGTCGAGACGGTCAGCCTCGGCGGACGCCGAATCGTCGCACTTCGCCCGCTCCTTCTGGAACCAGTATTCGTCCGCTTTGAGCGCCCCACCGGGATACAGGACACCCTCGTCGCCAAACGACACGGCGGCGATGTTCGAGATGCCGAGGTCGATGCCCGCCACGCCCTCACCGGGTGGCTCCGGGTCGATCTCGTGGCGACAGACGAAATGCAGTCGCCACTCGCCACGGTCGTAGACGGCCCGGACCTGCTGGATGTTCTCGACATCAACGCCGGGGTCGGCCTCGTACTCGCAGAGGATGAAGTCTGACCACGACTCCTTGAGGTT
>CAYOLR010000139.1:0-7468 GCA_964404815.1 uncultured Halobacteriales archaeon | reverse complement strand
ACTAGGACGGATCTCGCCTGTCCAAGTCCAACCGCTCTCCATCGCTTGTGACGCTAATTACAGTGCCCGAATCCGTAACGATCTCGAGTCGTTCCGTGTCGACCAGGGCGGCCGATCCGTCCCTGATGAGGCGATCAAGGCTGTCGAAATGCCCGGCACGGACGCGAACGGTTCCGTGGGTCGCCTCGACCCCGGGTGGGAGCGGTGGTCCGTCGGCTGCTGATCGTTTCGCTTCCGGTTCCGAGGGTGGATCGGGGGTTTCACCGTCGACGATCGGGGCGACCTCGGCATACACCTCGCCGGCTCTTTCCGCAAAGCTCCACCCGAGTCCGAGCGGAACCTCGGCCCCGAACCGTAGGTCGACCCGGGTGTCGGATTCGATCGGCCGGGTGAGCTGTCGAAGGGTCGCCAGCGGATAGGGGGCCTGCACTGGCTGCTCGCCGAGTCCTGACCGTTCCTCGACGGGAAGTTCGACATACGCGTCGTCGGTGTCGCCGTGGGCCTCCGCGAAGACACCGCCCTCCCTGTCGGTCCCGATCACCAGATCCGCCGTTGGCGGGTCGCCGTCAGCAGCGTCGGCCGCGTAGACCATCCGGCACGCCGCCACCGCCCGGGCGAGGGCGACCCCATCGAGGCTCACACGGAGTGTGGAGGCAGTCACCGTGCCGTCGGGCGGCAAAGCCACGGTATCGGGGTCGAGGAGCCCGAGGGTGACAGTCAGTTTCCCGTCGTCGATCGCGAGGGTGTGGTGGTCGGGGTCGATCGCGAAGGTGACGGTGGTCGTCGGATCGAAGCGGTCGACGGCGGTCACCATCCGATCGAGCGGCACACCGATCGTCACCGACGTGGGGACACTGAACTCGTCGAACGCAGCGGGATGGAGGAAGGCGGTGGCATGGGCCGTGCCGGCGGTGTCGACGCTGGACAGTTTCAGGCCGGTTTCGCCGAGGGTACACCGGGCCGCTTCGGCGATCGCGGCCACTGACCGCAGCGCGGTTCGGAGCCGGTCGACGGTGATGGTCACGTGGTGGGTCATGGCCGTCGAGTGCGATACGGCGTTACTCCCGGCATCAGGGATCGAAAGCCCGTATGCTGAGTGGTCTCTCCGCCGGTTTATCCGTTCGTTTCTCGTAACGACGGGAAAAATGTTCTAGCCCGATCGTTCGCCGATGTAGTGGCGTCAGGCGGGGTGATGCCGTGCGGAGGTGCTAGCCGGTTTCCACGGATTGTGCCACCGCTGCCTGTTACTTTGGGAACGTAAGGGGCTTCGGCAGCGGGGATAGTTACGTGCCGTGATGGACTCCTTAAGCCGTCCACCATGGCTAGCTGATTCGAAGCGCTCGCAATCGGTTAGGCAGATTATGGATTCTACGCAACTGAGAATCATCGAATTGGACTATCTGATTAGCGGTCGAGAGGGTAGATATGGAGTCACGGATCTCGACCGTCCTACCGGCCCTCATCGCCGGTATCCTCATAGGGGCCCTCTTGATGCAATTCGTCGCGCCGCCGATTTCAGGAACGAGCGTCCCCTCCCATACGCTGTCTACCGCCACCGGCTGTCAGGACGCCGCCGACCCACGGGGATGGGTCGCCGTGGTCCCGGATTCCGACCACCGGAGCGTCTACCTCTCGAACTATAGCTACGTCCATGCTGCGCCCAATGTCCAGATCCGGGGTGAACTCACCGAATCCGGGCCGACTACCTGGGACTTCGCCATCTCGGTGACGCCCGAGACCAGTGAGAAGGAAGTGCCCGAGGAGTGCCAGCCCCGATCGGTCATCAATGCGGCCATCGCGCTTCCGACGGAAGCCGAATCGCTGACGATCTCTATCGAGGGAGAGACGATCGTGGCTGTTGATACTACATCCTCGTGGCCACGGGTCTCGAATCTCGAAAGATGACTCACGGATCGTGAACTACCAGGTGGAGACGTTGTAGCGATCAACGCATGGAACGAGTTTCGATCGACCTGCATGAGGCATACGTAGCCGGTGCGGCAGTGTTTTCGGCGAAGGCTCCGGCGTGTGTACTCGGCATCGGGTGAAGGGTGGGGGGTTCGGACGACTACTCCGCGAGCCGGGTCCCGAGGCGCGTGATCGGCTGGATCGGTTCCCTAAAGGGTATCGGCGCGGAGCGCCTGATATCGCATTTCACCCTTCTGATCTTTTCTTCCGAAATGTTCGGATCGACTGGAGCTCGGACCTGGGTCGAGCGGATCCAATCGACGGATCGGGGATTTCGTCTCCCGGTACCCCTGATATCGGATGGTATCGAACCGATAGAGTTGACGACCGGGTACTATCGGTCCCGGGTAATCGCGGGCTGCGAGATTGCCGCTTTCAGACCTCGACGGTCAACGTCCCCTCGTCCGCCGAGTGGGCCTCGCGCCGCCAGACCAGTTCGAATTCGATGCTCTGTTTGGCCTCGGTATCCCCGGGCGACCAGTCGGATTCACCCTCGAGTTTGAACGTGATCGGGTCGGTCGGATCGACGGTCACGCGCTGGCCGCCGAGTTCGAGTGCGACCGGTCCACCACTGTCGAGTTGGTCCGCCAGCTCGCGGAGATAGGACGCGACCGCTGTGCGGGTTTTCTCCTCCTCGGTTTCGAGTTCTCCCATGGTCTGACCTTCGAAGTGGGCCCTTCTATACCCCACCTGCGATTCTAACGGAATGAGAACGGCCCAACGGCGTCGCTCGCCTCAGGTTTACCCACGAGGACGAACGCTCACCAATGACTTTTATTCGGCCTTACGGACGGATAACACCGGAATCGGGGCCGTCCGGATGAGGTATTCGGTGACACTCCCCAGCAAGTATCGGTCGAACCCGGTCCGCCCGTGAGTGCCGACGACGACCAGACCGATGTCGTTTGCCTCGATGTACGACAGGATCGCCTTGTGAATCGTCGGGCCGTATTCCATCGTTCGCTCGACGGCTTCGACGCCTGCCGCGCGCGCTGACTCGGCCGCCTTGTCGAGGATGGTGTTCGCACTCGCCTCCAGTTCCGCCTGCTGAATATCCGTCCGGACATCGACGCCGAGACTCATCGTGGAGACGACCGTGAGGAGGTGAAGACCGGCAGCTTCGACACGGGCGACGTCCACGGCCGTCGAAAGGGCCTCCGTCACACAGTCGCTCCCGTCCGTCGGGACCAGTATGTCTCGATAGGGATACCGGAGCATGCTCTCCTCGCCCGGCTGGATCGTGAGGACTGGCACCGTCGATCGACGGACGACGCGTTCGGTCGTGCTTCCGAGCAGGAGCCGTGGAAGGCCACGACGGCCCTTCGTTGGCATGACGATCAGATCGATATCCCGTGACCGGGCGTACTCGACGATGGCCTGGTACGGTTCGCCATGGAGGACCTCGGAGACGGCGGCTACTCCGTATTCGTTCACAGTGTCGGCCGCGTCCTCCACGATCGTCTCCGCTTCGCGGTCGAGGGCCTCGATGATGTCCGAATGGTCTTGTAACATGCTGTCCCGCGTGGTATCCACGACGTTGATGAGGTGCACTGTGGCGTCGTGGGCGGCGGCGACCTCGAGGACGTGGTCCAGGGCGGTGTCGGCTCCGTCACTCCCGTCCGTTGGGCAGAGAATCTGTTCGAACATACCCGGGCGTTTGCCAACGCGCCATAAAAACGCAGGCACCGTCCGTCATGAGAGATCGGGCGAGCCCCGATGCCTGTCGAACCCCGTCGGTCGTTCGCTTTCGGGGAACTACCGGACGTCGGCCGCGACGTCGAGCGGGTCCTCGATCTCGCCCATGACGGCCTCCAGGGCATCCGTCGCCGTGATGAGCCCGAGCACCCGCCCGTCCTCGGTGACGAGCGCGAGCTCCTGCTGTTCGGCCTGGAAGCGATCGACGGCTTCACTGATAGGGAGCTGCGGTGGCACCGTCATGGGCGGAGCCGCGACGTCCTCGAAGGTAACGGATCCGGCCCGAAGCTCGTCGACGCGATCCACGACCGACGGGACGTACACGATCCCCCGGAAGTCCAATGGATCGTTCCCGATGAGGGGGAACCGGGTGTGGGGACTGGACCCGATCCGGGTGAGGTTCTCATCGACAGTGCGTTCCGTCGAGAGGAAGACGATCTCGTTCGTCGGCGTCATGACCTCACATACCGGCCGGTCGCCCACGGTGAACGCGTTCAGGATCTCTTCTCGGCGCTCGGCGGGAAGTTCTCCCATGTCGAGGACGGAGCCCAGCCGGTTCCGAAGCTCCGCTCGCGACTCGATGACGTCTTCCTCGGTTTCGAGCCACGCCCCGGTCATCTCGATGCCGAACAACCGCAGCGTCATCTTGGCGATCCAGTCGCCCAACTTGATTAGCGGGGAGATCAGCCAGTTGAACCAGTAGAGGGGGGTCGCACCGTACCGACAGACCAGCCGGCATCGTTCGACTCCGAGATAGGTCGGGGTCTGCTCACCGTGGGTCAAGTGGACGAGATTGATAATGAAGAAGGCCAGGATGGCACCCGAGCCGATGGCGGCGAGGGCGGTGTTGGCGAACAACGGCTCGAAAATCCCGGCCAGGGCGGGTTCGGCGACAATTCCGACGGCGATGCTGGAGGCCGTGATACCGACCTGGCACGTCGTCAGATAGATCTCGAGGTCCTGGGTCATCTCCCAGGCTCGCTCAAGCGACCGATGGCCGTCCCCGGTGAATTCCCCTTCGCTGAACTGGCGTGCTCGGGTGAGGGCAAATTCGATGGCGACGAAGAAGCCGTTCGAGAGAATGAGCAGCACGCCGGCGAGCAGGCGGATCGCGACCTCCAGGTCGTTCATCCGGACGACGGTTGTTTACGGAAGCGCAAAGGCGCGGCGGAACGGGGACAGAGGGGACTGGCGGATCTTTCGATCCGAACAGTCATTCGGGATGACACTGCGAAGAAAGCGACCGGCAACGGCCGTCAGTCGGTGGCAGGCTAAGGATAACATCGGCCATCGGGGTACTCCTTTCCTGGTCATTCGTCACGACGAAGACCCGGGTTCGGCTCCAAAGAATGACAATCTGATACTAGTTTTCAAGTGCGTAGGTTGCGTTCGAGCCCGTATGGCATCCTCCGTCAGCGGCCCGGGTCAGTCGTTGTCAAGCGCCGGTTCGGGGGGCAATCAGGTCCTCTGGACCCGCTGGTTCGGGTTCGTACGGATGCGACCCCTCCTTCGCCTATCGGCCGTGGCCTATCTCACGATTCTCACCGCGGTCACCTTCCTCACCAGCGACCTGCTCACCGTCGTGGTGGTGGGGGTGTTTTCGCTCGTCCTCCTCAAGCTGGTCTCCGTCTCCAGCGTTGTTGGAGCGGATCGCTGGGTGAGAATTTCCGCCGAGGAGGGGATCGTCATCGCCGAACACCCGGAATCGGGAACCGTTCGCCATGGGACCACGGCGGAGGAGGCGTTGTCGTATCTCGAACGCACTCTCGATGACGAAACGTGAATACGGACGCAACTCGGCCCACAGGCCCCTGGTGCGGCTGATTCAGACTAAAAGTCGATCCCGAAGTTCACGGCCTGCGGCGCGGTTTCGGAGTTGTCGCCAGCTCTCGAACTCCGTCGTCTCCGCCACGAAGGTGTCGAGGTCTTCCGCGGCGATCTCATCGATATCCGACCACTCCGTGATCGTCCAGGGGCTTTCCTTTGCGAACTCGTCGAACGAGGAAAATTGCGAATGGCGGGCCAAAAACGCCGGGTCGAAGAACTCGTCGAGCCCAACCTCCGGGTCCGGTCCGCCGTCACCGGACTCGACGATGGCGTCAGTCGGGCTCAATAACCCCATGGGTAGTTTACGGAATTTAGACGGAAAAATCCGGCGGCCGGAACTATCCCTCATAGGCCCAGCAGTGTTTTCAGGGCCAGTAACCCACCGAAGCTCAGGCCGAAGGCGATGGCTAACGAGAGGACCCACGCGAGCACCGTCCGGGCCATCTTCGTCCGGCTGATGCCGGTGGCTCCCGCCGCGTAGCCGCTCCCGACGATGGCGCTGACGATTATCTCGTTGAACGAGACCGGGATGCCGAAGAAGACGGCCGTCTGGGCGATGATAAACGAGGGAATGAGGGCGGCGATCGAACGGCGGGGACCCAACGAGGAGTAGTCCTGGGACAGCGCCTTGATCATCCGCGGGGCGCCGGTCCACGACCCGGCGAGCAACCCGAGCCCGCCGCCGAGAAGGACCCACGAGATCGGGAGCCCGACCGCCAGGTCATCGAGCAGTGGCAGCAGCGGTCCGATCGCCAGTCCCACCTGGCTACCCCCGGCGGAAAACGCCACGAGGGCGCCCAACGCGAGGAGGAACCGCTGCTGGGCCGCATCGACATCCCGGGTGCTATCCCAATATAGCACGACGGCGATCGCGACGGCCAGCAACACAGACACTCCCAGCACGTCCAGACTGACACCCCACATTCGGGGG
The DNA here is from genome assembly GCA_964404815.1 of uncultured Halobacteriales archaeon. Taxonomy (GTDB): domain Archaea; phylum Halobacteriota; class Halobacteria; order Halobacteriales; family Hikarchaeaceae; genus CAYOLR01. Next base: position 1,047 of record CAYOLR010000139.1, on the reverse strand, counting down.
AGATCGACGACGGAATCCGCGGCGCCGGCGATCGACGCGGCTTCCCCGGTCGGGCCGAGCACTGAGAACCGGATATTGGCGAAGATGCCGCCGACGAAGCCTCCGAGGACCGGGACCGCGAGGCGTTCCGCGACACCTTCGTACCGGAGCAGCCGCGCGATCGCGTAGGCCACCCCGCCACCAACGATGGGGGTGGCGAGCCAGAGAGCACCGATCTCCCGATACTTCAGCCACGCGGGCTCGCCGCCGAGGGCCAACCCGACGCCGATCATCGCGCCGGTGACCGTGAACGCCGTGGCGATCGGGTAGCCGATTCCCACCCCGATCGCCACCAGCACCCCCGCGATGAGGAGGCCAACGGTCGCGGCGATCGGCGAGATCACGACGCCGGCGGTCAGTTCTCGCCCGACCGTTTCGGTGACGTTTGCCCCCTGGAGCGTCGCGCCGGCGAGTCCCAGGAGGCCGACGAAAAACGCCGCCCGAAGGACGGAGATCGCATTCGCCCCGACGGCCGGCGAAAACGGCGTCGATCCGGAGGAGCCGGCCCCGATCGACCACGCCATGAAGAAACTGGCCCCGCCAGCTACGAGGACCGTCGCAAGCGTCCCGGCCGAGACCATTCGGATTGGAGACGGACGGTGCGGTAATTAATGCCTGTCGGTTGCCAGGTTATCCATGCTGTCGCCGTGGTTTTCACCTTGTCTCCGGTCCGATGGAATCGGTTCAAAGGGGACTCTGTGCCGACGACAGCTCGGTGGCCAGGGTTTCTGCTGTGGGTGTGGCTGTTTTCACCAATTGTGGTGTTTGTAATATCATTATAAAAATAGCGATATTATTATAATAATCAAAATTATAAAACTTATCGTATAAACAATACAAGGATATTACTTAAGATAAGATGTGAGGGATAACAGATACCGTCGAGCGGTGTAACTATGGATGATCGCCATGAAATCGCCGCTGAACCACTGAAAAACCAACTTTTATCTATTGACGTTTAGGATCTGAACTGAGAGATTTGAGTGGGTATCAAGCCAGACGCGTGCC
>CAYOLR010000138.1:0-7475 GCA_964404815.1 uncultured Halobacteriales archaeon | reverse complement strand
CAGCAAGCCGGAGTACAACGCCGTCATACGTGAGGAACGGTACGTCGACTCGTTCGACGTGTTCCGGGTCCTCCGCGAGGGCCAGGAGGTACGCCCTGACCCGTTCGACGTCGACACCCCGATAGCTATCGGGCAGCCCATCGAGGTAGCCGGCGCCGCTCTCCGCGAGGCCCCGGAGCCCGGCCCAGTTCCCCTCGTGGCCGTGATGGACGGCTGCCGTGAACTGGATCAGGCCGTGGAGGAACCGTTCGTCGGGAGTCCCGGACTCGAGGTCCAGCCAATGGTCCTCCCACGCGTCGTGGGCGGCGTGGAACCCGCCGGCGTTGAAGATCGCGATGCCAGCGCGGAGGTGTGCCTCCATCGTAGGGTGGCAAGAACCGGGGCATCCTGAGGGTGTCGGTGTCGCTTAAGGGGCTGCGGACCCTGGATCGGCAAGAGCCCCATGCGGGTCGCGCCACCGCCGCGGATCGTCGACGCGGGAATCCTGCTCTCGGTCATGCTGGCCATCGGCTCCGGGTTGGTGAGTTTCGTCTCCGGGCGACCCGACGATGCGTGGGTTTTCGTGATCCATGGGGTGGTCGGGTTCCTCCTCATCGGATTGCTCGCACTCAAACTTCTCCGGGTCTTCCACCGCCTCCGGGATCCGAGCACCTGGGATCGGCGGATCGTCGGCTCGATCCTCACTCTGACTCTAGCCGGCGCCGCGCTGCTGACCGGGATCGCGTGGAGCTTGGGCCTGGAATTCGGTGTCTGGCTGTGGACGGGATTGAGCGTCCACGTATTGTTCGGCCTCCTGATCCTCCCGGTGTTGGGCTATCACCTACGCCATCGGTTCCGGCTACCGCGGCGGGTCGATTTCCACGATCGGCGAACCGCGCTGCAGTTCGGGCTTCTCGTCCTCGGCGGGACCGTCGCGTGGCGCGGCCAGCAGATCGTCTCGGCCATCCTCGGGGCGACCGACCGCTACACCGGTTCGCGGGAAGCTGGCGAGGAAGCCGGGAACACCTTCCCGGTGACGGCATGGGTGGCCGACGACCCCGGTCCCATCGACCGTGATTCGTGGCGGCTCCGGGTCGACGGGGCCGTCGCATCGCCGGCCACTTTCCGGTATAGTGACTTCGATCCGAGGGACACCCGCGAGGCCACCCTCGATTGTACGAGCGGGTGGTACACCCACCAACGCTGGGGCGGGGTCCGGGTTGGCCGGCTCCTCGAGGCGGTCGACCCGGCCGAGGCGGCGAACTGGGTCCGGTTCGAATCGGTGACCGGCTACCGCTGGAGCCTCCCAATCGCGGAGGCCCGGGAAGCCCTGCTGGCAACCCACGTCGGGAACGAACAGCTCACCCACGGCCACGGCGCCCCGGTTCGGCTCGTCGCGCCCGGCCGCCGCGGCTTCCAGTGGGTCAAGTGGGTCGTACGCGTGGAAATCCGGGAAACGCCGGATTACGGGCAGTGGGTGGCGATCTTCACCAGCGGGTTTTCGTAGGCCGTTCGAAAGGATTATTATCAATCCGTTGTCGACAGTCTTATTTGTTTTAGAGTATTATCAAACATGTAGGACAATGCACGACCTCACCGGATTCCAACGTGACCTCCTGTACGTCATCGGCGACCTCGAAGAGCCCAAAGGCCTCGCGATCAAGGACGCCCTCGAGGAATATTACGGGAGCGAGATCAACCACGGACGACTCTACCCGAACCTGGACACCCTGGTCGAGAAAGGCCTCGTCGAGAAGGGCCATATCGACGACCGCACCAACTCCTACTCGCTCACGGACCGCGGCAAGCGCGAGTTGGCTGCCCGGCGAGAGTGGGAGGACGAACACGTCGGTGACGTCATCGAAGCCGCGCCGGCAGCCTGAACGAGACGAACAGCTTTTTCCCGACAACGAGCCGCGAGTTTAATAATTAAAGATATTTATGAATAGTGAAACGAATCCGATAATGTCGGCTATTTGATTGCGTTATTGCGGGATTCTTACGGAATACCGAGCCGTCCTTGAGTCAGGAAAGCGTCCTGTCGGAGATTTGAACTCCGGTCACAGGCTCCGCAAGCCCGTAGGATAGTCCACTACCCTAACAGGACACATCCTGGAATAGACCGGTTCGGCTAAAGAGGATTCCGGTGTGCACCAATCGCTGTCCCGCCATCCCAATCTAGTCCTCTTCGGGCGATAACCCGTGGCCGCCCTCGACAAGCTCGGCCAGTCGGTTGACGAACCGAGTCGCGGCCGCACCGTCCACGATGTCGTGGTCGACCGTGACCGTGAGGCTGAGCAGCTTCCGTTCCCGAACTTCCCCTTCGACGTACCGTGGCTTCGTTCCGATGCCACCGACGGTTAACTGGAGCGTGTAGTTCGTCGGACTGATCGCCCAGCCACCGCCCGCACCGAACATCCCCACGGAGGTGACGGCGACGGTACCAGCGAGTGCCTTCCACCGTGCGGGAAACAGCTGCGGCAACCGCCAGAGCTGCCGCCGGACGATCCCCGGTAGCTTGAACGCCGCCGAGGCCCATCCCGACAGGTCGGCGGGGTCGGGTGACTCCTTCGCGCGCCGGATTTCCTGCTGGATCGACTCGATGGATCGGTTTTCCGCATTACGGATGACACTGGGGACGCCCATGCGTTCACCGTCGACCGTGGTCTCGATCAGCACGTTCACGTCCACCTCATCGAAGGTATGCACCCGCCCGCGCCAGTCACGATACGCGTTCACGGGCCGGTGATCCGCGATCGCTCTCGCGAGGCACGAGACCACGAACGCCGTAAACGACGGCGCCGGTTTGTCCGCCCCTTCGAGGGTTCGGATACGCTCTCTGGCATCGGTCACATCCAGTTCGACGATGCCGTGGACGTTGCTTCGTCGGCCCGCCATTCGCATGTAATCGATCGTCCCCCGGCGTCGAGGATGGGGCCTCCGTATCGTCTGCTCCGGCTCACCCATACCCCGGCCTACGGCCGACCGACCAATACCTCTTGACCCTCAAGATTCGGGAGCTGACTCAGCGACCGGCGGGTCACCTTCCCGGCCGTGGACGTAATGGCTGACTACCCTGGCCAGCCGTGGCAGCTGACGGCGTCGACGGACGAGAACCGCCAGCCCCAGGATGGCGTACACGGTGCTGAAGAGCAGCAACCCGTCGTACTGCTGGAACGCCGGGTAGAACTGCGCGAGAAACAGCGCCAACAGCAGGAGTGCCTCCCGAATGCTGATCGAGAAGTTGAGGAGTAACGTGACGGCAAAGAAACTCTGTGCAGCCGTGAGCCAGATCTCTCCCGCCTGTTTCTGGCTGAACGAGAGGACATCGTAGTAGCCCAGCGAGAGGCTGTACACGACGACGAGCGTCCCGATGAGCAGCGTCCACTGGTTGAGCTTCGAGGATATCAGGGCGTTGAACGACGCGGTCGTCCGTGCCTTGTTCACGAGGTAAGCGGTCGCGATGAACTCAGGGCTCTCGCTCGCCAGCGGGGCCACCCACTGGATCATGAAGAACGACGAGACCCCGAGCCGTGGTCCCAGGACCTCGAGGCCTTTCGCGAACGGCTTGACCGCGATCAGGATGACAACTGCCGAGAACGCGAACATAGCCAGTACAGTGAGAATCCGGGACCGGCGGGGCTGGCCTTGGAGGTACCCCGGCACGCCGTGGTGGAGTTCCTCCCCGGCCTCACCACGGAGAATGATAGAGATATACACCACATAAAGGCCCACGAGGACGACGGCGTCAATCGCGTCGATACCCCCGTTGAGTGGGATGAGGAATGCATAGGCGGTGGCGAGGCCGAGGAAGACCACCTCGACGCCGATGCGTGGATCAAGGGCGACCGCGTTGGCGAGAAATCCCTCACGTCTAATGACGGCCCGGTCCGGTGCCGTGCGTGCTCGGTAGATCGCGTAGAGGGCGATCCCACCCCAGCCGAGACCGATGAGGATGCGATTGGCGCCGGTCATGTTGGCAATCGCGAGGTTGGCGGCGACCTCGGAGGCGGGCGAGCCGGGGTTCGCCCCGGCCTCCCAGGCATACAACGCGTCGACGGCGTACTCCGGCGCGACCGCGATGACTGCGAGGACGGCGAGCGCGAACGCCCGAGGCACGTCCGCTTCGGCCGTCTCGGCCGCCCAGGTGAGAATGAACGCCGCGCCGATCACCGCGGTCCCACTCAGGAGGATGACTGCGACTGTCGACAACCGCGGTACCCCTCCGGACGCCCAAACCAACACCCACGGGAGGGTGAGCGCTCCGACAGCCCCGAGCGCGACTAACGGATGCCGGAACCGGCCCATGATAGAGGTTCGCGTGGGGATGCCCCAAATAGCCTGTACCTTCCAACGCTGAAACCCTGGTTTGACCGTCCACTGCCGTTTTCCCCCGGCGGGAACTATGTCGGTCCATGAAGCGACGATCCGTGGTGATTGGCCTCGGTTCGATCGGCCTGGCCGGCTGTCTCGGCGGGATCGGCGATGAGCCGTCGCCAACGCCGACGGGGGACCCCGAGTTCGCCGTCACCGACCGATCGTGCGGAAACGGCCAGAACGCCGCCTCCGTAAGCTTCAACACCGATTCCGTGACGGTCGCCGGCACCATCGGTGGCAGGGATACCTGCGACACGGCACTCCTCGATGGCGTCGAGTGGAGCGACGACACCCTCACGATCCGCGTCAAGGTCGCCCGGGAGAAGGCCACCGAGACGGTCGCCTGTGCGGAATGCCTCACGGACATCGACTACACCGCCACCGTCCCTACCGGCGACCGGTCGCTCTCGACGGTAAAGGTAATCCACGTTACCTCGTCGGGCCCGCAGACGGTCACTACGGCGAGCCCCTGAGGCGAAGCTTGAAACCCGAAACCGGACGAAGATACTGACGAGCGTGAACGCCAACGGAACCCTTATGCGCGGGCCAAGAGTGACCAACGGGTAACCGATTATGGGTACCATCGAGGACATTTACGCGGATCTCGAGGCGGATATCTCGGAGGAGGAGTTTCGGGAGGCGGTCGAGGACAAGGTCGAGCAGATGGGCGGCCTCGCCGACGAGGAGACCGCGGCGATGCTCATCGCCCACGAGTTGACGGACCGACAGGTCGGGGGGATCGCCGATATCGAGCCCGGCATGGAGGAGGTGAAGTTCCTCGCCAAGGTGGTCTCGATCGGCGAGGTCCGCGAGTTCGAGCGCGACGACGCCGACGAGCCCGGCCGGGTCGTCAACGTGGAGGTGGCCGACGAGACCGGATCGATTCGGGCGGCCTTCTGGGACGAGATGGCCGGGTCGGCGACCGAGGAACTCGAACCCGGGCAAGTGCTTCGCCTCCAGGGGCGCCCCCGCGACGGCTACAACGGCGTCGAGGTCAGCGTGAGTCACGCCGAGGAGGACCCAGACGCCGAGATCGACGTCCAGGTCAAGGACGTCTACCAGGTGGCCGATCTCACGATGGGCCGATCGGACGTCGACCTCCGCGGACGGGTCCTCGACACCGAGCCGATCAGGACCTTCGATCGCGACGACGGGACCGAGGGTCGCGTGGCCAACCTGGTGTTGGGTGACGAGACCGGCCGCGTCCGGGTCACGCTCTGGGACGACCAGGCCGACCTCACGGAGGAGTTCGACCCCGGGGAGTCGGTCGAGGTGGTCGACGGATACGTCCGCGAACGCGACGGCGACCTCGAACTCCACGTCGGGAATCAGGGCACGGTCGAACGGATCGACGAGCCGGTCGAGTACGTCCCCGACACGACCGACATCGCGGACGTGGAGATGGACGAGACGGTCGATCTGGCCGGCGTCGTCCGGTCGGCCGACCCCAAACGCACCTTCCAGCGCGACGACGGCTCCGACGGCCAGGTCAAGAACATCCGCGTCCAGGACAAGACGGGCGACATCCGGGTCGCGCTGTGGGGCGAGAAGGCCGACATCGACGTGTCCCCGGGCGACGAGATCCAGCTCGGCGACGTCGAAATCCAGGACGGGTGGCAGGACGACCTCGAGGCCTCCGCCGGCTGGCGCTCGACCGTGACTGTCCTCGAGGACGGTCCCGCCGAGGCGGCCCCGGATCCCATCGATGACGCCGGCGACGAGGAACCGAGCCTCGACGCCTTCGAGGGCAGCGAGGACGACACCACCGACACCGAGGGGGAAACGGTGGAGTTCACCGGCGTGGTCGTGCAGGCGGGCGACCCCGTCATGCTCGACAACGGGTCGGAAACGCTGAGCGTCGTCACGGACGCCGAGGTCCAGCTCGGTCAGGAGGTCACCGTCCGGGGAACCCGCCGCGGTGGCCGGGTCCAAGCCGACGAGGTCCTGTGATCCTGACGGAAAAGTTAAGCCGCCGGCTCTGCGCGGTGGTAGTATGAGCGTCGAGCTGCCGTTCGCCCCGGTAGACACCATCATTCGCCGGAATGCGGGCAGTCTCCGGGTCAGCGCCGATGCGGCCCAGGAACTCGCCACGCGGATCCAGGACCGGGGGGCGGCGCTCGCGACCGACGCCGCCCAGCGCGCCACCGAGGACGGCCGGAAGACCGTCATGGCGGCCGACTTCGGCGTGGACGAGGTGCCCGACGCGGACCGGCTCGAACTGCCGATCGCGCCGATCGACCGGATCGCCCGCCTCGACGTCGACGACCGCTATCGGGTCGGCCAGGAGGCCCGGGTCGCCCTCGCGAGCCTCCTCGAGGAGTTCGCCGACGAGGCGGCCGCCGGGGCCGCCCTCCTCGCCCGCCACGCCGGCCGGCGGACGGTCCAAGCCGAGGACGTCGAAACCTATTTCGAACTCGTTGGATGAGGTTCGGCTACAGCGAGACCTGCCTCGCACACGACACGGGCGAGCGGCATCCGGAGACTCCGGACCGCCTCCGGGCCATCCGGCGCGGCCTCACCAGAACCCACGGGGTCGAATACGTCGAGGCCGCCCCGGCCGCGTTCGATGCCGTCAGCCGCGTCCACGACGAGGATTACCTCGAGGAGGTCGAGGCGTTCTGCCAGCAGGGTGGCGGCAAGTGGGATCCAGACACCCTCGCGACCGAGGGGACCTGGGAGGCCGCCCTGGCGAGCGCCGGCCTGGCACAATGGGCTGCCCGTGCCGCCATCGAGGGTCCCGGCGGCCCGGAGACGCCGTTCTCCATCGGCCGGCCGCCGGGCCACCACGCCGTGGCGGACAACGCCATGGGCTTTTGCTTCATCAACAACGCCGCCGTCGCCGCTCGTGACGTCATCGCCGACGGGCTGGTCGACACCGCGGCGATCATCGACTGGGACGTCCATCACGGCAACGGTATCCAGGACATCTTCTACGACGTCGGCGACGTCTACTACGCCTCGATCCACGAGGACGGCCTCTACCCGGGAACCGGCGAGATCCTCGAGACGGGAACGGGAGCCGGGGACGGGACGACGCTGAACGTGCCGCTCGCGGCCGGTGCCGACGACGCGGACTACCGAGCCGCCTTCGAGGACGCCATCGTCCCCTGGCTCACGGA
>CAYOLR010000137.1:0-7477 GCA_964404815.1 uncultured Halobacteriales archaeon | reverse complement strand
CACAAGAAGCTCTTCCCGGGGAACATCGGCCCCTCGACGGGCGAGATGGGGACCTCGATGTTCTGGACGCCCCGCAACCGACTCTTCGACCGAACCCTCGGACGGATCGAGGACTGGCTCGCGGCGGAGGGCTACGTCGGGAGCATCGACCTCAATTGCATCGTCAACGGGAACGGGATCTACCCGCTCGAGTTCACGCCGCGCTTTGGCTACCCGACCATTGTCCTCCAGGAGGAGTCGCTGAACAGCCCGACCGGCGAGTTCTTCCACCGGCTCGCCCGTGGCGAAGACCCGGGCCTGCGCGTTCATGGTGGGTACCAGGTCGGCGTCCGAATCTGCCTCCCACCGTTTCCCTTTGACGACGAGAAGACCTTCGACGAGAACTCGCGAAACGCCGCGATCGTGTTCGACGACCCCGCAAAGCGAGACGGCATTCACATCGAGGACACCAAACGGGTCGACGACCAGTGGCGGGTTGCCGGAACCTCCGGGATCGTCCTGGTGGTTACCGGAAAGGGACCGACGATGGCCGCGGCCCAGGACCAGGCTTACCGCCGCATCGACAACATCACGATTCCGAACTTGTACTACCGGGACGACATCGGTGACCGCTGGATCGAAGGGGACGGTGACCGGCTCATGTCCTGGGGCTATCTCGGCCCCTGATCCGCTTCAAGGGAGATTCGGGGTGCTCATCAGCATCGACCGAGTTCCCCCGTGGCCCGGTCGGACCACGTCGACGCCCGCCCGGGACGGGCGACTTCACCCTCACCAGTCGCCATCGATCGTGTACGGGTAGCTCCAGAGCGTCACCTGGAGGACGATCGATTTGAACCACGCGTGGTACATCTCATCGACTTCGTGCGGGCCGTGGTCTCCCGCTTTGAGGAAGTCCCGAATGGTGGCCGTGTGGAGGTAGATGAGCGGGGTGATGTACCGGAGATGGATGTACGGGGTCGCGTTGACGTCGTCGGTTTCGTTTTTCCCGTGCGGTGGTGGCGACGGCCGATCTCGAACTGGTAGTCGAGCCAGTCCTGGCCGTACGGGGTGTCACAGGTGTCCAGGATCCACTGCCCGTACCGCTGCCGGGACCGATTCGCGTACTCCTCGATGACATCCCCGGTGTCGACGTCCGTCCGGTAGGCTTCCATGAACTCGAGCTCATCGATGAACCCCAGCCACCGGTCCAGGATGTCGTCGACCTGGGGTTCGAGGACCTCACGGGCGGTCCGAAGGGCTTCGTCGTCGGTCGACGACCACCCGACCGTCCGCTTGAGCTTCTCGAACGCCGCCATGTCGATGGGCGCTGCGAAAACCGATGCGTCGGCGTAATCGTAACCCGGGATCTCGCCGTCCATAGGGGATCGCCGCCAGTTGGTGGACGGCACGGGCCAGCGGGCCATAATACGTGGCCATGGCGGCCGTCCGATCCCCGTCAACCGACGGACTCACTCGGTTGAAGTGGCCCACCGGAACTGTTATTAAATATGGGATATGATTTAATAATACTGTGGTCGACAACGTGCGGCTTCGGGTATCCGCCCCGTCCGGGACGACCATCGGTGCCGCGGCGGTTGCCCTCCTGGCCGTGTTCTCCATTGCCGGCTACTCGCGCGGCGTCCAGCCGAAGCTTCTCGGGATCGCCTGGGTGGCCTTCATGGCCATGGGACTCGGTATCCCGCTCGGTCGACGGGCCGGCCGCGGGTCGGACCCCCGATGGTTGGTCTGGGGGTACGGCCTCGCCGCGGGGGCAATGATCACGAGTGCGGCCGTCTTCCTGGTGCCCAGTGCGATCGACCACCATACGGCCCTGGGCGGCTTCGGGATCGCGTTCGGCGTGGTGGTCGGGTACAGCGCGCACACCATCGGCCACCGGCTGACCCACGCGGACACCTCGTTCGACGACACCGCCCTCCAGCTGACCGCCCACGCTCTGGCTGCGGGGTCGATCATCGGGATCGTCTATGGGGCAATGCCGGACCTGGGGCCGCTCCTCGGGCTCGCGATCGTCTCCCACAAGGGCCCAGCCGGCTATGCCGCCGCCCGCCGGATGGCCGCCATAGACAAGCCCGTTTGGGCCCTCCTATTGCCGGCCGCCGGTGTGGGGTTGACCGCCATTCCTGCGGCGGCACTCGGCCTCCCGGCCACGCCCGTCTTCCGGGCCGTCATCTTCGGGTTCGCTGCCGGGGTGTTCCTCCACCTGGCGATGGACTTCCTGCCGCGGTGTGAAGTGGGCGGCGAGGTCTACCGGATGGCATCGCTCGAGGGTGCCCACCACGACTTGCTCGACCGCCTTCGCCTGCACTCGGTCGCGAGCGTAGCTCTCGGGGGCCTGGCCGTCTTTCTCGCGTGGCTGGCCATCACACCGTAGTCGACGCGGACGCTTCGGCAGCGGGCTTCCGGACCAGTCGATACGCAGCTGGCGTCGGTGGTGAGGATCGATCAACCGCCACTCATGCGTTCATCCGCGACATCCTCATGGCAGTCGACCTCGATTGTGAACACATGATCTTCCGCCGGCCCATCGGCGCCGGGATCATCCTCATCTGGCTGGTCGCCCTCGTCCCGGAGCTCGTGCCGGCGCTCTTCTTACCCACCCCACCGAATCCGCTGACGGCGACGGATATCTTCATGTTCTGGCTGATCAACTACGCGCTCGGCGCGATGATCTTCTTCATCATGCCGGCGGTCGGGGGCTGGTTGCTCTTCGTCGAACCGATCGAACCCCCCGACGCACTCCAGTAACGTCGCGGATGCGACCCGTGTGGACGTTGTTCACCACCGACCGGAGACCCTCTCGAACGGACACCGGGGCTACTCCACGTGGGCGAACTTCTGGATGGTCCGGGCGCCCTTGTCGGTCCCGTTGTAGGAGTAGGACACCTCGCCAACGTAGACGTCACCGTCGTCGTCGACCGCGATCGTGTGTGGCGCGACGAACAGCGGGTCGTCGGCGGGGTGGTCCAGATTCCCCCACCGTGAGAGCAGTTCGCCCTCGATGGTGAAGATGCTGACTCGCTTGCAGAGTTCGGACACGTAGACGGTATCCCCGTTGATGTACGCCCCAGTCGGCCGGATGAGGTCGATCCATTCGTCGACGAAAGTCCCGTCCGGTTCGAATATCTGAATGCGCGAGTTTTCGCGGTCGGTGACCCAGAGGCGGTCATCGTCGTCGGTGTGGATCGAATGCGGCAGGCGGAACTCACCCTCCCCAGCGCCCGGGCCGCCGAACGAGTACTGGTGCTCCCCGGCCGGATCGAACGCGTGGACGCAGGCGTTGCCGTACCCGTCCGCCACGAAAATGTCTCCCGTCGAGGTGACGGTCACGCCAGTCGGCTGGTTGAACGGGCCGGCGGCGCGGTCGATGGAGGCGATGCGCTCGAAGATATCGTCGGCGTATCGGTGACCCGTTTCCGACGGTTGGTTCTTCGTGCCGAGCGTCATGAGCGGCTCGCCCTGTGGGGCGAACTTCGTCACCGTGTGGTTCCCGTCGTCTGTACAGAGGACGTTCCCGTCGTTGTCGAGCCCCATACCGTGGGGTCGGTCACTGAAGTGGCCCTCGCCCCAGGTCTCGAGACGTTCGCCTGTCGGATCGAAGACCATCATCGGATGGTCGCTCCGGTTGAGCACGAGGACGTTCCCGTCGGCATCGAACCGGACGCTCCCGATGTCCAGGAACGTTTCGCCGTCGGGGAGTTGGGCCCAGTCGTCGACGAGTTCGTATTTGTGACCGCCGTCACCGAGTACCATTGCCAGTCCACGGGCCCGTGTGGGCGCTTAACTCTTCGGATGGTGGGGCCGTCGGCTCAGGAGTACTCACGCCACCGGTGCCCACACTCGGTACACTTGAAAAATCGGGTCGGGGGTTCGTCGGCCGACGCCGTTTGCTTGATCGTGTAGTAGGCTTCGCCGTGACCGCACCGGTCACAGACCACGTCGTCGGAGGTCGGTTTCCCCTCGAACGCCGCGCCCTCCTCCGTCTCGATGACGTCGTCCGTCGATTGCCGTTCCGTGCTGGTGTACTGTTCTGCCAACCCGGAGTCCTTTGCGACGGAATGACTACAGTCCTCGTTCGTGCATACCATTCGGTCGCCCTCGGCCCGCATCATCGAGCCGCACTCGTCACAGAATTGCATCGCGGATACGCTGGGCTAATCGGCCGGCGCGGAAAAAGTCACGCCCCGTCTCACTGCCGTTCCTCGAGGCGACCCCGTGCCTGCTCGATCCACCGACCGATCCGATCCCGTGGCAGCCCGGTAGCGTCTGCGAGATCGGCTGCATCACCCTCGGCCAGCTGGGACACGGTCTCGATTCCTGCCTCCCGGAGATTGGTGGCCGCGGTCGGCCCGATTCCGTCGAGCGCCTCGAGGTCGGGATCGGCCTGCGACGGGTCGTCGGCCTCTCCCTCGACGTCCCCGTCGTGGGCCGACTGACCCGAGGTTAAGAGCACCGACGAGCGGAGCCAGCCGCCGTGGGGTTCGAGGTCATCGTACTCGGCGCCACAATGGGGGCAGACGGGTTGGGAAAGCAAGCCGACCCGGACCGACTGGCCACACCCGCCGCACTCGGCGCTCTCGATGCCGTTCCGGTTCGCCGTAATCGCGAGGGCGTCGACGGTCGTTCCGCCGGCGTCACTGGCCTCGAGATCGGACACCGACTCCCGGACGTCGAGCACGGCGGCGGCGAGCGTATTGAGCTTCTCCTCGAGCTGGTCGGTCGTGTCGATGAGGTCGTTGAGGACGCTCTCGTAGTTCTCGAAGCCCGCCTCCGTGCGTTCTTCGAGCTCATCGACGTTCGCCCGCAGGGTGTCGATCTGGCTCCCCGCCTGCTTGGTGGCCGAGGTCACCTGGTCGAGCCGGCCCTGGATGTCGGGGTGGTCGTGATCGGGTGGGGCCTTCTCGTCGGCTTCGAGCTTGACCTGGACGACCCGGTCGCGGACGTCCTGGATCTTGCGGTCGACGTCGTCCTCGAGGGCATCGATCCGGGCCGAGAGGTCCGGCACTGGAGCCTCCCCGTCGGCGGCTTTGAGCCCGGTTAACAACCGGGTGACCAGCCGGTCCTCGGGAATGCCGAGGTCCTCCGCCGTCTCGGTTAGCCACTGGGTTACCGCTTCCGGCACTTCGGCTTCCGAGATGGGTTCCGGGGTCTCTGTTTGCCGCGGCTCGCCGTCCATTGACCACTGACTTCTGCGTGCCGGTATTAAGAGATGGTGGCCGATCTGGCCGGAAATCGTACCACCGGAAGGGTGTCGGGCGAACGGCTACCGGATCTTCCGGACGTCGGAGACGTCCATGCCGCTGTCGTGGATCTCCGTCTCGAACCGGATGATATTCTCCGCCTCGATCTCGGGAAGCACGCCACGGAACTCCTGGACGACCATCGTCCGGGCGAGTTCGTTGCCGCCGCGCTCCCATTCGAAGACAAGCATGCCGTCGACCGACCCGACGAGCGTGCCGAGCTCGGTTGCGGAGAGGCCCTCCTTGGTGACGAGCAGCAGGATGACGCCGTCCCAGGAGCGTGCCGCCTTCTGGAGTCCCTTGACCAGCATGACGATGTCGCTCCACTCCATGTAGTCCCCGGCGACGGCGGTGAGATCGGAGAGCGCGTCGATGGCGACCAGGCTTTCTGTCGCGTGATCGTCGAGGTAATCCCCGAGCGCCTCGAAGACGTCCCGGCGTTCGGCCGTGTCGTTGAGTTCGTTGATCGACACCCGGTCGCCCCCGTACCACGACCGGGGGACCGGCGAGAGTTGGAAGAACGGGCTTGAGAGGTCGGCGAACTCGATCTTCGACGCGGCGGTGTCCACCAGGTCGGCATCCATCGCGTCGTGGAGTTCCCCACGAATTTCCTCCGGACTGGCAGTGAACGAGAGGTAGTGGATCGCGTCCGGCACTTCGGCGTCGCCTTCAAGGGTTCCGTAGTGGAGGTCGAACTGGTCCTCGTCGGCCCGTCCGAGGGCGTTGATGAGACAACTGGTATAGAGGAAGGCTCGGGCCCCGGCCCCGGCCTCGCCGGCTAGGAGGACGACGCTCCCACGAGGAGCGCCGCCGCCGACGATCGAGTCGAGTCGGGGAATGCCGAACGGGATCCGGCCCATGGCCGTTCGTCTGCGGCCGCCGGGTTACCTGTTACGGCCAGCGCCGGCCGCTCGTTGTGGCTCAGTCGGGGGACGACCTGGCGGACGCCCCGGTGTTTCGTGGGGCGACGGCCCTGACGGTGCCGTCCGCATCGATCTCGTCGAGGGCGGCGTTCCCAGCCGCGACCGCCGCCTCGGCGTTGGCCTCGTCGGTCACGGCGTACACGGTGGGGCCCCAGGAGGACTGGCCGGCACCATACACTGCCTCGGATCGGCCCAGCGCGTCAACGATCGCCCCGACCGGTGGCCGGTAGACGCCGCCTTGCTCCCCGACGTACCAGGCTCCGTTGAGTCGGCCGATCGCCTCCGCTGCACGCCCGAACGCGGCGACGTCACCCTCGGCGAGGGCGGGGAGGAGCCGGTCGATGACGACGCGGTTCACCTCGTCGGCCACCTCCGCCCCGGCCGACTCGACGACGGACCGCATGCCCGCGTCTTCCTCCTCGTCGCTTCGGCCCGGGCCGACCGCCGGCCGGACGAGTACGAACCGCCACGCGTCCGGAACGGGACGGCGGACCGCGAGGGCCGGAACGGTCCACGTTCCCCGCGGCGGTCGGTCGGACGTGAACCGCTCGGTGGGATGGCCGGCGTCCATCACGAACCCACCCGTCTCGAAGGCCGCGACCCCGACGCCACTCCGGCCACCCCGGCCGAGGGCTGGCGCCAGCGTCCGCACGTCGGGGTCGCGGTCGTAGACTCGCGCGATAGCCGAAAGCACCGAACAGGCCAACTGGGTTCCGCTCCCCAGACCGACGTGGCGGGGGAGCGCCGCGTCCACCCGGACCCGGGCCCCTTCGACCTCGAGTTCCTCACAGGCGGTCCGGGCGAAGGCGGCGGCGTCGGCGTGGTCGCAGTCCACCCGGTCGGCCCGCTCGGCGGTCACCACGGTCTCCGGGGCGGCGAGCGCGACCCCGAGGCCCCCGTAGAGCCGTTCGCGGGCGAGCGAGAGATTGCGGAACCCGAGGTGGAGGCGGGCGCCGGTGCGAACCCGAACGGCCATGTCACCTCGGAGCGGCCCCAGGGGAATCCCGCTTTCGACACCGGCCGATGTTGACGAACGGGACTGGCGGTCCGGGAAAGCGCCAGACCCGACCCTCGAGGGCGGGTTACTAGTATTATAAGGTGACCGCTCGGGATCGTTGGGGTATGAGTCTCCACGAACAGGAGGAGCGGTTGGAGAAGGACGAGGATCTCCCCAGCAGCGAAGTGACGGAGGGCGTCGAACGGGCCCCTCACCGGTCGATGTTTTACGCGATGGGCTACGACGAGGAGGACCTCGCCTCCCCGATGGTCGGCGTGCCGAATCCGGCGGCCGACGTCACCCCCTGTAACGTCCACCTC
>CAYOLR010000136.1:0-7502 GCA_964404815.1 uncultured Halobacteriales archaeon | reverse complement strand
CCAGCTCGGCGTCCCAGCTCCCCTCGACGACGTGTTCGCCCCAGCGGTCGAACTCGTCGTAGTAATGGGCGTCCTCGAACTGTTCCGGGGGGTGGACGTCGCGGGTGAAGATCACCCGGGCACCCGCCTCGCGGGCCGTGGCGACGACGTCGGAGACCGGGTCGATGGCCGCCTCGCTCGGCGGGGCGTAGAGCGACCCGTCCGGATGGCAGAACCCGTTCTGCATGTCCACCACCACGACGGCAGATCGCGTCGGATCGAAGCGCATGTTTCTCCATACGGAGATTATGAAGAAAATCCTTTTCCAAAGCGGCCCGCCCGACGGGTGAGGCTAGCCTTTTACGTGCAGGGTCGTAAGCCGGGCTATGCGCGGCCGCCTCGGCGCCGTCTTGCTGATCCTCCTCGTCAGCGTGACGGTTTCGACGGCGCCCGTCGCGGCCACTGCCGACGCTCCATCCGACCCGGAGACCGATGTGCTCGGCTGGGAGGACGGCGTCTGGTACAACGAATCGATCGACGTCGACCAATCGGACGGGTTAACCGATGCGGAACTCGACGCCATCGTCGCCCGAACGATGGCCCGTGTCGAGCACATCCGCCAGCTCGAGTTCAACAAGACCGTCCCGGTGACGCTACAGTCCCGCGAGGCGTTCGCGGCCGAACAACGCAATCGCTCGACGTCGGAGACGCTTCGGGTGTTCGACAACGCGAAATTCGAAGCGCTGTTCATGATCGACGAATCGACCGACTCCATCCAGGTTCAGGAAGAGAACGCCGGCTCGTCGATCCTCGGCTACTATCACCCCGGCCGTGAGGCGATCGTCCTGATCGCCGAGAACCAGACCCAATTGGAGGTGGATGAACTCGTCCTCGGCCACGAACTCGTCCACGCGCTACAGGACCAACACTTCCCCAGCATCACCTCGCGGAACATGACCCGCGACGACGTCAACGCGGCCGACGGCATCATCGAGGGCGATCCGAAGTTCGTCGAACACCGGTATCGGGATCGATGCGAAGGCGGGGCCTGGGACGGGACCTGTGTCACGCCCTCGAACGAATCGAGCGGTGGTGACCTCGCCAACATCGGTCCCTACCTCCTCAAATACCAACCCTATAGTGATGGACCATCGTTCGTCAAATACATCTATTCCCACGGGGGGTGGGATGCGGTCAATTCAGTGTACTACCACGCTCCGGTCAGTTCCGAACAGGTGATCCACCCCGAGAAGTACCAGCGGGACCAGCCCGCGAACGTGACGCTTGTCGACACCACGACGAACGAGTGGGACCGGGTCCGGCCGGCCGGCCGTCCGGCGTACGCAGAGTTCGGCGAAGCCGGCATGATGACGATGTTCGTCTACCCGATCTACGAGAGCAACGGCCAGACGCAGATCGTCTCGATCACCAACTGGCTCAACCGCACCCCTGATGGCGAGCTTTACCAGTTCGACCCGTTGAACTACGTCTCGCCATATACCGCCGGCTGGGACGGCGACCGGATGCACGTCTACGAGAACGACATCGATCAGACAGCCTACACCTGGCGGTCGGTCTGGGACACCGAAAGCGACGCGATCGAGTTCGCGGACGGCTACCGGCAGGTGCTCGAATACCGGGACGCAAAACGTGTCGGGGAGGACACCTACGAGATAGAAAACGGCGGGTTCGCCGACGCGTTTCACGTGCAGGTCGAGGGCCGAACGGTGACGATCGTCAACGCCCCCACGGTCGACGCCCTCCCCGATGTCCGCACGAACGTCACGCTGGAAACGTACACGCCGACAGGGACGGAACCCACGCCCGACGAGAACGGTCCATCTTCGGCGACCGCCACGACGACGATCCGGACCCCACCCCCGACGACGTCGGAAACCACCTCCCCCGGCCAGGCCGGCTTCGGGGCGGCACTCGCGCTTCTGGCCCTGGTCGTCGGTCTCTGGGCCCGACGTCGATAGGCTTATTCGAGAACCATATAGGTGCGGGTCGTCCCGACGCCGTCGAGTTCCTGAACCTCACCCACGACCGTGTCACGAACCCCTTCGATCATCGGTGCCTCGATCTCTGCCAAGATATCGAAATCCCCGGCGATGATGTGAGCCTCGTTGACCCCGTCGATTCCCCTGATCTGGCCAACGAGGTCGTCCGAACGGCCGGCGGCGGTAATGACCATGATGTAGGCTTTGACCATGCTAGAACCGACGGTTTCGACGTTATTAATGCGATTGCACCGGCGTCGGGAGCAAGACCCTTAACCGAGGCCGGCCTAGTCGGGATCGGCAGAGGGAGCCCGGCTCCCGCGGAACGCGTGAGGAAAGTCCCCCCACCGGCCGGGCAGGCGACCGGGCGTGAGCCCGGAGCGGGAGACCGCTGGCAATCGAACAGAGACGAGACCCCTCCGTCCGACCGATGAGGTGTGCGACCCCGGACCGATCGGCGGCTCACCGTACCGAAGGACCGGGCAGCTAACCCACCGAGGGTCGACGACGGAGAACGGATGGAACGGCGAACCTCGCCGGTGCAAGCCCGTGCCCAAGGTAGCCCGGAGAACACGGACACGGGTGCTCAGCTGAATGCCGGGACGAACAGAAGGGGGCTTACTCCCCTCAGCCACTAATTATTAACAGCACGCCATTTAATTATTAATCTTGATTAACCACACTTGAACCGTTGACAGTAGCCTTAATACCCCTTGCTCGGCTAGCCGGGGGCAATGAGTACCGTCGACGATGACGCCCTCGAACTGTCGGTTCCATCCATGGACTGTCCATCCTGTGCCGAGAAGGTCGGCCGGTCGCTGGAGGGGCTCGAGGGCGTCCAGGGGTACGAGACGCACCCCGCGGTCGGCCGCGTGATCATCCGCGGCGGGGAGGCAATTGACCGTGATCGCGTCGTCACCGCCATCGAACGCGCGGGCTACGCCGTTGCCGATTCGGCGGACGCTACCCCGTCACCACACGAGATCTGGCGAAGCCGGCGCGGGATCAAGACCTGGATCGGGGCGGTCCTCCTCGTCGTCGGGCTGCTGGCGGAGTTCGTCCTCACGGATCCGGTCCTCCTCGCCCGGTTCGGCGTCTCGCTCACCCTCTCCTGGGTTGCGTATCTCGCGGGGACCGCGATTGCCGGCCAGCCGGTCCTCCTGAACGGGCTCGCGTCGGTCAGAACCCGTAGCCTCGACATCGACCTCCTGATGAGCGCCGGCATCGTCGGCGCCATCCTCGTCGGTCTCCCGTTCGAAGCCGTCACGCTGGCTGTCCTCTTCAGCATCGCTGAGCTTCTCGAGCAGTTCTCGATGGATCGAGCCCGCCGATCGCTCCGGGAACTCATGGCGCTGTCGCCGGATACCGCCACCGTCCTCCGGGACGGGGAGGAGGAGACCGTGCCAGTCGATACCGTCGATATCGGGGACACCGTGGTCGTCCGCCCGGGCGAGAAAGTCCCTGTCGACGGGACCGTCACGTCAGGGTCCAGCGCCGTCGACGAGTCGCCGATCACTGGCGAGTCTGTGCCGGCCGACAAGGCGGTCGGCGACGAGGTCTTCGCCGGGACAATCAACGAGGGTGGATACCTCGAGATCGAAACGGCATCGACCGCGGACGAATCAACGATCTCCCGTGTCATCGCCCTCGTCGAATCGGCCGAACGGGCCAAGACCGACCGGGAGCAGTTCGTCGACCGCTTCGCGGGGTACTACACGCCGATCATCGTGATCGGCGCCGTGTTCACCGTTCTCCTGTCACCGACCGTGTTCGGAATCAGCTGGACCGACGCCTTCGTCCGGGGTCTGACGCTCCTGGTCGTGGCCTGCCCGTGTGCCTTCGTGATCAGTACTCCGGTGAGCGTCGTATCCGGGATCACCAGTGCGGCACGGAACGGCGTCCTCGTCAAGGGCGGCGACGACCTGGAGACGATGGGCGAGGTCGATATCGTCGCGTTCGACAAGACGGGGACGCTCACCACGGGCGAGCTTGGCGTGACCGACGTGATCCCCCTCAATGGAAACGACGAGACGGCCGTCCTCCGGTGTGCCAGGGCGATCGAGGCCCGGAGTGAACACCCGATCAGCCAGGCGATCGTGGACTACGCGGAGGCAGCTGGCGTGGACAGCCGGGACGTCTCGGCGTTCGAGGCACTCCCGGGGAGCGGGGTGCAAGCGGTCCTCGACGGGGTGCAACACTACGCTGGCAAGCCGGGCCTGTTCGAGGACCTCGGTTTCGATCTCGGGAGTGGCGTGCCGACGACCGACGGGGGCCGCCAAACCGGTCGTTCCCGGGACCATATCGACCAGCTCGATGAGACCATTCCGCGCCTACAGGCACAGGGCAAGACAGTGATCCTCGTGGGAACTGCCGACGAGCTCGAAGGGGTCATCGGCATCGCCGATACCGTGCGCCCGGCGGCGACGGAGACCCTGGCTCAGCTGGCCGATCGCGGACTCGAACTCGTCATGCTGACCGGCGACAACGAACGGACGGCCCGGGCGATCGCCGAGGAGGTCGGTATCGAGACCTATCACGCCGGCCTCCTCCCCGAGGACAAGGTCGAGGCTGTCTCGCGGTTGCGAGATCGTGGCACGGTGGCAATGGTTGGCGATGGGGTGAACGACGCCCCCGCGTTGGCCGCCGCAGACATCGGTATCGCGATGGGGGCGGCGGGCACCGACACGGCGATCGACACGGCGGACATCGCCCTGCTCGGCGACGACCTGTCCCGGTTACCCTACCTCGTCGACTTGTCCCGCCGCGCGAACGGCGTCATTAGGCAGAACATCGTCGCCTCCTTGGGCGTGAAGGCAGCCCTCGCGATCGCCGCACCGCTCGGCCTCATTTCCGTCATTACGGCGATCGTCGTCGGCGACATGGGCATGAGTCTCGGCGTCACAGGGAACGCGATGCGACTGGCCGGAGTCGAATAACGGCTCGATCGAAACCCACACTCGGAACGCAGCGAAGGGGAGTTACTGAAAACTACCCAGTTTTGTTCCGTTACTATGGGGTAATCGACTCACCGCGAGGTTCGCTGAGCTATAAGTCACGAAAGGTTATTGGATTACAATAGGTGATGTATGGTATGCGACCGCACCCATCTGACCCTCCGACGACGGGGGCTGATCCGGCATGACGGCCGCGTGTGCCAACTGTGGTAGCCACGTCTCGTTCGACTATATCCGCGTGTTCGCTGACGACACCGGCCGGGTGGCGGGCTGTCCAGCCTGTGAAGCGTCGCCGGCCGCGTTCGGGTGAACTCATGCCTGTCCTGAAATGTCCGTACTGTCCCCGACGTTTCGACTCACTCGTCGAGTCCCGCTCACATGTCGATGACCAACACGGGGCCGGCCAATGAGCGCGGTCGAGCCGTCGACACAGCCGACACTGACCGACTACCCAGACTTCGACCTCCACTACCGGTTCGACGATCCCGCAGACCCGTCGGAGGTGACCATCTATCCCGTCACCGACTTCGACGACATTACCACGACCTGGCTTACCATCGACGCCGACCACGCCGTCGCTCTCGAAGACCTCCGATAACGCCGCCGAGTCGAACGCTTTAGGCGGTCTGCCGCGGAACCGCGACCAATGGGAACCGTTCGCGTAGTCTGGGGCGCGGGATCCGCCGCCACGGCCGTCGCCTCCTACGACGCCGCCCTGGCCGAGGCGAACCTCCACGATTACAACCTGCTACCCGTCTCGTCAGTGCTCCCGGGCGATGTAAGCGTCGATGCCGTCGGCCGCGCCCCCAAGCTCGGGCCGCCCGGCGGGCTGCTTCCCGTCGTGCAATCGAGGGTCACGACCGCCGACCCTGGACGGCTCACCGCCGGGTTGGGATGGATCGTCTCCGAGGACGGCCCCGGTGTAGTCTACGAGGCGGCGGGACGCACCACCGAATCGGCGGTCCGCAACGAGATCGAGCGGGGGTTGGCCGAGGCGGCCGCCTTGCGGGACTGGTCGCCGCCCGACCCCACCATCCGGACGGTCTCCGCAGAGAACCGGGACGATGGGTTCACGACCGCGGTGGTCATCGCCGCGTACGGCCGGCCGGATCCGATCGTCTAGGGGTAGATGAGCACGGTCGCGCCGTCGACCTCGAGGACATCGACCTCCTCGCCGGCCTCCGAGCGGTATTCCTCTACCACGGTCACGGCCTCGCCGTCGACAGTCACCGACCCACCGTCCAGGTCGAGTTCGAGTTCGCCGCGGGAGATCTTCTGTGCCTGGAGCGTCCCCGGATCCGTGGACTCGATCGCCTCGACCACCGCACCCGCGCGGTCGCGGAACTCCGGCCCGATCAGGTCGTAGGCGATATCGATATCGACGGGCGTCAACTCGACATCGGGATTGCCCTCCCGGATGTGGACCGGCGCGTTGATGGTCTCGCTCAGGTCGTACGTGTCGGGCCGGCGGCCGTCGAGGTAGATCTCGACCCGGTCGAGGTCGGCGTTCAGCGCCATCCCCCGGTCGGACTTCCAGGCTCGGACCTCGCTCGCGACCGTCGCGATCAGCTGACCGGCCTCGATGGCCTCCGGGTCTTCCATCTCCATCGTTGGCCACTCGGCAGCGTGCACGCTCCCCTCGGCGCCGGGAAGGTGGGAGAAGACCTCCTCCGTGACGAACGGGGCGAACGGCGCCAGCATCCGGAGCGACGCAGATAGCGACGTGTAGAGGGCGTACCGGGCGGCGTCACGTTCGCCCGGGCGGCCCCCATAGAGCCGGCCCTTGACGAGCTCGACGTAGTCGTCGGCGAGGTCGTGCCAAACGAAGTTTCGGAGCCGCCGAAGCGCGGCGTCGAAGCGGTACTCGTCCATAGCAGCCTCGACGTCGTCGGCGACCGCCGCCAACTCCGAGAGGATCCACCGATCGGCATCGCGGTAGGCCGGGTCCTGAACCTGGGGGGTCGACTCGTCCAGGTGTCCGAACGAGAACTTCGCGATGTTCCAGAGCTTCGTCAAAAAGCGGCTCGCGGACGTGACCTCCTTCCACTGGAACTGGATATCGCTGCCGGGCTGGCCTCCGAGGGCGATCGCCTGCCGGAAGGCATCGGCGGAGTACTCCTCGACGACCTCCTCCGGCTGGACGAAATTGCCCCGTGACTTCGACATCTTGTGGCCATCCTCGCCGAAGACCATCCCGTTGATGAGCGCCTCCTCCCAGGGGATGTCGTCCTCCAGGGCCGCCGTCCGGAGGATGGTGTAGAATGCCCAGGTCCGGATAATGTCGTGACCCTGTTCGCGGAGCTGGACCGGTTCGAATGCCTCGTCTGGCCAGCCGGCTACGTACATCGCCGAGATCGAGGAGTCCATCCAGGTGTCCATCACGTCGGTCTCCGGTCGCCAGTTGTCCGCACCGCACTCGGGACAGTCCTCGACGGCGGGGTTCTCCTCCGTGGGGTCGACCGGGGTTTCCTCGGTCGATGCGATATGGGTCGCCCCGCACGACTCGCAGAACCAGGCGGGGATCGGCGTGGCGAACACGCGCTGGCGGCTGATGACCCAGTCCCAGTCC
>CAYOLR010000135.1:4754-7534 GCA_964404815.1 uncultured Halobacteriales archaeon | reverse complement strand
GTTACGCCTCACTGATGACGTCAGATACGCGCGCGTTCGGTCGGGGCGGTCACGGCGCCGTCCTCGGGACGAAAAACGTGAAAACGGTCTCCTTCACCGGTGATTCCCCTCCGGAGATCGACCTCCCGGACGAGGCCGTGACCGGTGAGGTCCACCGGGACGCCGCCAGCCAGGACCACATCATGAAGCGCCAAGGGACGACGTCCGGCGTCGACCTCAAGAACGACATGTATTCGCTCCCGACCCGGTATTTCGAGCGCATGTCGTTCGACGAGGGCGTCGAGGGCATCAACGGGGCCGCTGTCGAATCGAAGAAGTACCGGAAGGGGACCTGTTCGGTGTGTGCGTTCGCCTGCAAACTGCCGACCCGCGACGAGGCGACGGGGCTCGAGACCGAAGGGCCGGAGTACGAAACCGTGTTCTCCTTCGGGAGCAACCTCGAAGTCGGCGACATCGTCTCGGTGATGAAATCCAACGACCTCTGCGACGAACTCGGCCTCGACACGATCAGCGCCGGCGTCTCGGTCGGGGCCTACCTGAAAGCCGAAGACCGCTTCGGCGACTCCGACCTCATTCACGACCTCATCGAGCGGATCGCCTACCGTGAGGGCGTCGGGGACAGGTTGGCCGAAGGGGTCGATCGAATCCATGATGAACTCGGTGTCACGAACTGGACGTCGAAGGGCCTCGAGTTCCCCGGGCACGACGGCCGCGTCCTGCACGGCCGCGCCCTGGGATACGCGACCGCGAACCGTGGCGCAGACCACATGTATTCGAAGATCCACAACCTGGAATACGAGGGGACGGTTCCCGCCGAAGGGCTTGAAGACAAACCGGCGCTCGTCGTGGAACTCGAAAACCTGAAGGCCGTCAACGACTCCGGCGTCATCTGCAAGTTCTCCAAGGCGCACATGACCGATGAACGCCTCGAGCGGATCTTCGGGACGGACTACGGGACGCTGATGGAGGCGGGGAGTCGGATCGTAACGCTCGAGCGCCACTTCAACAACCAGCGTGGCTTCGACCGGTCCGACGATGTCCTCCCGTATGAGATCGACGGCATGGAGGCCGCCCTTGACGAATACTACGAACTCCGCGGGTGGAGCGAGGACGGGATCGTTCCCGAGAACACTATCCCCGCCTGAACGTCTTTCAAACGCGGCAGATACGAAATAGACGTTAATATTTCGAAAATTTAACGTTGCTCACTATTTAGGTATAATAATCAAACGGAGAGACTAACTATCCGATGCTTATTGTTGTAGTTAACAAGGAACGTGAGTAATATCCCTCGTAAATGCAAAAAGCGACCCCGGGCGGCCGGAACCGTCACGCCCCCACCGGTCATTGGCGGGCGACCAGAACCAATCGCCGGCGGTAGATTTAACATGATCGTCCGAGTCGGCCAGTCGTAACTCAAGAGCCATGGGCATCCTATCAGATATCAAAAACCGACTGAATCAGGAGGATTCAACCGGCCAGGAATCCGGCCTCGAAAAGAACCCGAACGACACCCGACTGTTCTTCGCCACCGATATCCACGGATCGACGGTCTGCTGGCGGAAGTTCGTGAACGCAGAGGAGTTTTACGACGCCGACGTCCTGGTATTGGGTGGCGATACGACGGGAAAGGCGATCGCGCCGATCGTCGAAGAGGACGGAGGCTACCGGTACGATCGGGCTGGCGAGGAACAGTTCGCCGACGTGGACGAGATCGACGACGTCAAATCGACGCTCGCAAACTCCGGGTTCTACCCCTACGTGATGTCGCAGGACGAGTACGAGGGGCTCAAATCCGCCGAGGATTCCGAGGCACGGCAGGACAAGATTTTCCAGGCGGAAATGAAGCGCCGTATCAGGGAGTGGATCGAGTTCGCCGAGGACCGGGTATCCAGTGATACCCCGATCTACGTGTCCCCCGGCAATGACGACCCCTTCATAATCGACGAGGTTTGGGAAGAATCGGAGCAGATCTCGCTCGTCGAAGGCGAGGTCGTTGAGATCGACGGTCTCTACGAAATGGCCAGCACGGGGTGGACGAACCGCTCGCCGTGGGACACTCCTCGCGAAGAGGACGAGGATGATCTCCAAAAACGGTTGGAATCCATCATCGAACAGGTGGACGATACCGACCGAGCGATTTTCAACTTCCACGACCCACCCTACGACTCCCAACTCGACGAAGCCCCGGAACTCGACGACGACCTCCGGCCGAAGTACGGCGGCCGGTCGATGGAACCGGTCGGGAGTACAGCGGTCCGGGAGATGATCGAGAAATACCAGCCACCGCTTTCGCTTCACGGACACATCCACGAATCGCGGGGGAAAACCCGGATCGGCGATACCATCGCGGTTAATCCCGGCAGCGTCTATTCGGAGGGGTCGTTGTTGGGGGCCGTCATCGACCTCAAACCCGAGGTCGATGTCGTCGGGCTGGTGCGGGGATAGGCTTACATAACAACCCCAACTACGTCAGTCAAAGATGGCATCGACGGGTGCACATTCGCCGATCGTGGAGGTACCACATCGATGAGGGACGAGGAGCCACTGTCGGACCCGATCGAGGAGGGCCACCGGGTGGTCGAGGCGGCCGAGGCCGAGGGGTTGACGGTCCGCCTCATCGGAGGGACGGCGATCTATGACCACGCCGAGACCGTGCGGGACGGTCCGTTCGAGCGGGACTACCGCGACGTCGACTTCGTGGGGATCCGAGAGGACAAAAACGACATCATCGAACTGATGGAGGAGCTGGGGTACGAAGCGAACAAACGGTTCAACAC
>CAYOLR010000135.1:460-4654 GCA_964404815.1 uncultured Halobacteriales archaeon | reverse complement strand
GAGACGATCGACCCAGGGTATATCGCCGAGCGATGTCGCGGCGACTGGGGACTCTACAAGACGACCTCGATCACCATCGATCGTATCCGGGGATATCTGGACGGGAACGACCTGCCGGTCGACGAGTCGATGATCGAGGGACGGCTCGATAGCCTCGAGGCCGAAATCGACGACGCCCCGAAGACGCTCCGCTGGAAACTCCGGTCACTGATCGGCGAACGGCGACAATGGTACCGGCAGCCCGAACTGACGTAACCGGATAGTATCCTCACGGCCTGTCAACGAAAAGCGGAGAAGATCGGGATCGATCAGTCGGTCGGGATCTCCGAGTGGATCTGCTCCAGGTTCACGCCCTCCTGGGCCCGGTACCACTTCATGACGAAGTAGATACCGGCGGCGAGTGCGTACAGGAAGACCAGGAACCCGGCCGACTTGGGGTTGTTGATCCCGTAGACGTCCTTCGTGGCCCACAGCCAGAACACCGACACGAGGATGATGGCGTAGACCGCCGAGACGATCGAAACCAGGGGAACCCCGGCGATCTCGTAGTTCGACATCGGATGGTTAGCGAACAGCTCCGGCCGTCGCCAGGGCAGGAGCATGCAGGCGATCGTGGACCCGAAGAACGTGATCGCGATCGCGAACGTCGCGTCGAGCGTCAGCGTCTGGAAGCCGGGGACGAAGAAGTAAATGACGGTCAGGATCGCCGAGGGGATCGCCATCAGGAGGATGGCGTAGATCGGCGAATTGAACCGGGTCTTCACCTCGGCGAAGACCTCTGGAATCGCGCGATCGAACGCCGTCGCGAAGATCACGCGGGTCGACGAGAGGAAGACGGTTCCCGACCAGGAGAAGAACCACCCGGCCATCAGCAACACTTCGATGATCCCGAGCGTCCCCCCGCCGAGCGAGATCGCCGCCAGGAGGGTCGGCGAGGACAGCCACTGCGTCTGGCCGGAGCCGACGAAGTACGAGTAGTTCAGCGACTGATAGAACTCGTACCCGATCGCCTGGTCGAACAGGGGCCAGAGGATGATCGCGAGCACCCCGGCCGCGATCAATGCACCCTCGAAGACGTTGAACATCTTCCGGAACTGTCCGGCCTCACGGACCTCGCCGAACAGCGTGGAGCCCCAAACGGGCCACATGATCCAGAACAGGAGCATCGGGAAGAGCAGATAGGCGGCCCCGAAGTTGAGGTTCCACATGGGCGCGAAGTTGGCGCCGCTCGCGGCGCCGATGATGCCCTGATACGTGATGTCCTGACCCGGCAACCAGGCACCGACCTGAGAATTGAAGGCCGACTGGAACGCCGAGGGGTTCGTCCCCACGAGACCACCCAGGAACATGACGAAGCCGACGACGCCGAGGTAGAACAGGTACTTCTGGATCCTGGCGTACCACTGCATGCCGAGGCTGACGTAAATGAACACGAAGACGACCACGATCATCGATGACGTTAACAGCCCCATGCTCGAGTTCCACCAGTTCGCCAGGGCCACGTTCCCCGTCAGGGCCGACAGCGGGCCGAGCACCAGCCACGAGAGCATCGACCCGTAGATCGGGACCCACAGCCAGAGGATGAAGACCCATCCCGGCCAGGAGAGCAGGAACCCCCAGAACCCGCCCAACAGCCGGCTCTGCCACACGTAGTCGCCACCGACACGGGGCATCGACGAGACGAGGGTCGCGTAGATGACGTTCTGGAACGTCAACGCCACGACGGCGATGATCGTCCCGAGGATCGGACTCCCGGCGGGAATAAACGCGTTGAAGGTCCAGATGTAGAACCCAAGCGTCACGATGTTGACGGAGAGGAAGGCGTAAACCCACGCGTCATAGGAGGACCATTCCCTGACGAGGCCCGTCGCCTCACGCACGAACAGGGTGTCGTCCTCGCTCATAGATCACGCCCCCACCAAGCGGTCCTTCGGGACCTCTCCGTAGTCGTGAAACGTTGCAACGTGTCGATCTGTGTTGTGCTACCGCCGCCCATGCTAAGCTCCCACCTCCTACACCATTTCATGGCGATGGTATCTCTGTTAAACCTTTCCCATCCTTTCCGAACATTGACGTAACGAACATCCATCGGGACTGGCGATTCCGTGGTCACCCGTTGGTCAGGTTACACTCCGGACGAACGCCCCGTGGGGCTACCACGACGGGTCATCGAGGTTGACGTAGACGGTCTTGGTCCGGCGATAGTGATCCAGGGCTGCCTTGCCGAGGTCCTTGCCGAACCCGGACGCTTTGAAGCCCCCGTAGGGTGCATCCGGGAGGATGGGTCCGTACTCATTGACGTAGACCAGGCCGGCATCGATGTCCGCGGCCGCCCGGTGGACGGTCGAGGAATCCTCGGTTCCGATCCCGGCGGCCAACCCGTATTGGGTGTCGTTAGCCAGGGCGATCGCCTCATCGTAGGTATCGAAGGTGTTGATGGTCTGGACCGGGCCGAAGATCTCCTCCTGGGCGATACGCATGTCGTTATCGACGGCACCGAAAACCGTCGGCTCCACGAACCACCCGTCCGCCAGCGCGTCGAGATCTGGGATCCCACCGCCGGTCAGCAGCGACGCTCCTTCCTCCCGACCGATCTCGATATACTCCATGACCTGGTCGAATTGGCTTTGGGAGGTGAGCGGCCCCATCGTCGTCGCAGGATCGAGGGGATCGCCGACCACGTAGGAGTCGGCGCGATCGACGAATCGGTCGACGAACTCGTCGTACACGCTCGAATGGACCAGTGCTCGGGAGAACGCGTCGCAGATCTGCCCCGTCGCATAGAAGATCCCGTCGGCAACCGCCTCGACGACCTTGTCCAGGTCGGCATCCGGGAACACGATGAAAGGCGATTTGCCGCCGAGTTCGAGTGTCACGGGCGCGAAATGGCCCGCTGCGGCGCGCATCACCCCCTGGCCGACGGCCGTGCTCCCGGTAAAAGAGAGCTTTCGGACCTCTTCATGTTCGGCGAGGGCGCCGCCGACCTCTGACCCCGAACCGGTGACGACGTTCAGGACGCCATCGGGAAAGATGTCGGCCGACAACTGAGCCAGCCGGATGGCGGTCAAGGGGCTGTCGCTGGACGGTTTCAGCACGCACGCATTGCCGGCCGCCAGTGCCGGCCCGAGCTTCCAGGCGGCGGCCCACATCGGGAAGTTCCAGGGGACGATCTGTCCGACGACGCCGTATGGTTCCGGGCGGGTGTAGAGATGCAGATCGTCGGCCGTCCGGACCTTCCGGCCCTCCTGGATTCGACACAGACTGGCGAAATAGTCCAGGGTCGCGATCGCCCCCTCGACTTCACCCCGGGCGTCACCTACCGGTTTGCCGGTATCGAGACACTCGAGCAGGGTGAGTTCATCGAGGTGGTGGTTCAAGCGGTCGATCCACTCCCTGAGGAGCGCGGCGCGTTCAGTTGGATCCGTCCCCCTCCAGCCGCCCTGGAACGCGTCCCAGGCTGCGTCGACGGCGCGATCGACGGTCCCCGCATCCCCCGCGGGCAGCGTGGCGATCGGCTCATCGATGACGGGGTCATGGGTCGAAATCCCCCCGCCGTCATCCGTCGACTCGGTCCACCCGTCGATCCACATCCCCGGTTCGAAGTCCGAGAGCGCCCGATCCCTGGCCTGCCGGTGGCGGTCCCGAACGGAACCCTCGAACGTGAGGTCCATGCGACCTGTCACCCACCGAAGTCGGTGATTACCGGGATACCCATCGTCTGGAAATCGGTCATCGCCTCGAGTTCATCGTTGACGTCGCTCAAACCAATATGATCCGTTACGACGGCAGCGGGATCGAGCTTCCCGGCCTCGACCATGCTGAAGATCTCCCCATATCGCGACGGCGGGATCCCCGAGGAGCCCCGAATCGTGATCTCGTTCATCACGATCGAATCGGTCGGCAGCAAGTTGTATCCCTCCTGCTGCCGCGTCGTCAGCCCGATCTGGACGTGGGTCCCACGGGTTCCCAACGATTCCACCGCGTTCTGGCAGGTCTCTTCGATCCCGAGCGCGTCGAGCGAGACGTCCGCCCCGCCGTCCGTAATGGCCTTTACGGCTTGCACGGGATCCGTTTCGTCGGCATTGACGGTCTCGGCGGCTCCCAATCGGCTGGCGAAGTCGAGCTTCTCGTCCATGATGTCGACCCCGATGACGCGTGCGCCGAGGGCATCCGCCACCTGGACCGCCGAAAGGC
>CAYOLR010000135.1:0-450 GCA_964404815.1 uncultured Halobacteriales archaeon | reverse complement strand
GATTCCCCCCAGGCCATAGACGACGACCCACTCGCCACGGCCCGTTTGGGCCTGCTGGGCCATCCCCCGATAGGCCGTCATGAACCGACAACCCAGACCGGCCATATCGACCGATGACACCCCATCAGGGAGTTTGACTGCATTGATGTCGGCGTTCGGGATCGGGACCTCCTCGGCGAACGCCCCCGGGGCCCCTTCCTGAAAGCCCAGCCCGAGGTGGTTCTCGCAGAGGTTTTCGAACCCGTTCCGACACTCGTGACAGTGCCCACAGGCGAAGTTGAACGGGATCGCCACTTCGTCCCCCTCCGAGATGGTCTCGACCTCGTCGCCGGCTGCGATCACCGTCCCGGCCGGTTCGTGACCGAGGATGTGTCCCAACGGCGGCTTGTAATCGAACCATTCCCAGTTCCCGACCCACCCATGCCAATCGCTCCGGCACACCCCACACGC
>CAYOLR010000134.1:0-7588 GCA_964404815.1 uncultured Halobacteriales archaeon | reverse complement strand
AGGCGGTCCGCGGATGCCGGTCAAGGCCTCGAAGACGATGACCGTACAGCCGTTCACCGCGGCCTCCTCAATAAGGCGGTCGGACTCGTGAAATGTGGTCTGCCCGCGTACTCGCCTTGCCTCCAGCGGGCGACGACGCTCTGGACGGCGTCGGCGGCTTTTTGTTGCGGGCGTTCTGGACGAGATTCGCGTGTAACCGCGTCTGCTCGCGTACGTCGTCGTAGGTCTCCTCCTGCAACTCTGCCTCGCTCGTAATCTTGTAGTCGCCCTTTCACGCGTGATCGACGACGAAGTTGGCGGCCCACAGGAACTCATCGACTGTCTCGCGGAGAAGGTCGGCGTCGTCGCTGTCCACGTCGAGTTTGACCGGGACAGTTCGCCGCACCTCCATACGTCGGATGGTGCCTGATGGGTTATAGCGTTGAGGAGAAAGGGCGGCTACTGTTCGGGGAGTGTGTCGGAGTCGTGGGCTTCCTCTCCGGCCTCCTCGTTCGCTTCACTCGCTCCGTGAGGCCGGAGGCACCGCCTCGAATACGCTGATCCGGGCAGGGCGCGGGCCGCGTTCCTTTTCTACCATGGGGCAGTCAGTCGAACCAATGCGGTCCAACGAGAAGGGCGATCGACGCGAACGGGAACTCGTCAACCGGCTCGCCGACGATAGTATCGCGGTCATGCGAGCGCCGGCGAGTGGCAGCGCGACCGCCCGGGACCTCCCGGACGTGCTGGCCGGGAACGGCGAGGTCTTCTACGCCATCGAAGTCAAATCGAGTGCGGGTAAGCCGATCTATCTCGACGGCGAGGAGGTCGAGTCGCTGATCTACTTCTCACAGAACTTCGGGGCCAAGCCCCGGATCGGCGTCCGATTCGACAACGAGGACTGGTTCTTCTTCCATCCCTCCGACCTCCACCAGACCGACGGCGGGAACTACCGGGTGAAGAAGGAGAACGCACTGCTCGAAGGGACACCGATGCCCGACCTGTTCGTCCCGGATGATGACCGCGACGGCGGGATGGACGTCGAACGGGTCCTGGATGGATACGACGAAGGGGTCTTCTCACGCGACGAGACGGTGGACCTGCTTCGGGAACTCGGCAGCTGAACCCTGCTGACACCCCACAGCCATCGTGCGAAGCGCTTTTAGCACCGCCCGCGATACCGCGACCATGGAACTCGAGCAGGACACGCTGGTCGAGATCGGGGTGTCGGCCCTAGGGGTCGGCCTCTTCATCGGCGGCGCGGTCCTGATTGGCCTCGTGTTTTCCGATGGTGGCCTCGCCGGCCAAGGCGCGATCGCACTCGTCGGGCTGATCGTCGTCTTCATCCTGGTGATGACGGTGGCCGGCTACTGGCTCTCAACGCGAGAGGCGTAATCGGCAGGGTCGTCGCCGTCGAGTCGCCGTTCGTAATATTCCAACGGGTGTCCGATCCGATCGCAGAGGGCGTCCTGGTTCACGCAGTCACCATACGCCTGCATCGTCCGGCATGAGGGCGGCGGATAGACGCCGCCGGTCTCGTCGGCGACCAGTGCGACCTGGCGTTCGACGAGGTCCTCACCGCCCTCGATGGCGACATGGTCGACGATCTCCTCGGTCGCCATCCCGATGCTCGCGAGGAACGTCACCAGGGCGAACCGGGAGTGCTCGGGGAGCGGGTCGGTTTCGGCCGTCCGTTCGAGCAGCGCCTCGATACACGGCGGGAACAGTTCGGGAACAACCGCGTCGATGTCCCTGGATAGGTCGTGATCGGCGAGCCTGGATTCGAGATCGGCGACCTCGGCGGCCAACCCATCGCGGATCTCGTCCGGGACGTCCATGGGGAGCCCCTCGGCCACCCGAGCCCTGACCGCCTCGCGGAGGAGGTCGTAGAGCTCCCCACGGGTCACCGGGACCCGACCGTCGGCGACCGCGCGGTTGACGAGACGCCACCGATCGGCGTCGAACCCGCCGGCGAGCCTGAGGTACGTCCCGACCTCGACCGCGAACCCGCCGTCGGGGGCGTGTTTCTGGGGAAGTTGCCTGATCACCGCCCCCAGATCGAACTCGCGGAGGAGTTCCTCGAGGGTGAGACTCGGTGAAGAGACGCTCCGTAGCTCGGTGTCGTCCTCGACGTCGGCCGTGAAGCGTTCGTAGGCCGTCGCGGCCTCCGCATCGGTATAGCGCCGCGAGAGTCCCGGCTGGTCGAGCAGCGAAACCAGCACCCGGGCGAGCGGATACGACAGGAGTTCGACGCGCGGCGTCGGGTGCTGATCGCCCACGACCCCGGCCTCGATCGCGTTCTGGATCCGTTCGATCGCCCGCGTTAGGACCGGTCCCTCTTCGGCGGTCGCCAGCTCCGCGAGATCGACGTCCGCCTCGCGAACGGCCTCGCGCGCTCGGGCGAGGAACGGGTACCGGGCGTGAAGCGGCTCCATGGCCACGGAGGTGGGCGTGCGGGCGAATAAAACGCCCGATCAGCCGGTCGGACATGTTTTATCCCTGCGGTCGAATCAGCCACTATGGAGGGTGAGGAGACCGGGGTCTTCCTCGTGCCCGGCGATCCGGAGTGCCACCACGAGTCGACCGAGTACATGGGTGGCGATTCCGGAAACAACGAGTACTACGAGTGCCTCGATTGCGAGGGCGTCCTCATCAAGAAGGGCGAACGCGACTTCCACGACATCCGCGAGGAACGGCAGAAAGAACAGGAGGACTCTGCCACGCACCCCTTCGAGACCGAGGACGGCGGAACCGTGTTTACGGGGTTGTTCGACGACCTCGTCGACCGGCTACGCCGATAGCGGGCGCGTTACCTTTTAGCGGCGCGACCGTAAGGGCCGAGCGTGGCGTCGTATTTCGAGTATCCGTGTCCGGGCTGTCGGACGACGAGCAACCTCCATGACCCGGAATGCCGGTTCGAGGGGGCCACCCGGGACGAGATCGAGAAGGCCTTTATCGATATCCTCGCCGTGCTGTCGACGAGCCCACGGACCGAGTCGGCCCTTCGCGAGGCGGTGCACGGCCGGTGGAGCGCCCGGCATGCCGCGGCTCTGGATGCCATGCGCCGCGAACATCGGATCAGGGAAACTGAATCCCAGGGCCTTGAGCTCCTGACGCCGGACGAGCGGAAGGATCGCGTCTCCGAACCGGAACACGAGCCGATGCGGACGATCTACGAGGAGGGCAGTGTTCCGGGGAGCCACGATAACGCCCTCTTCGCCCTCATCGCGTGGTATGAGATGGTCGGGTTCAGCTGGGAGGAGACGCGGGAAAAGGTGATCGAGTGGCTCCATGAGAGCGGGACGTGGGCGCGGGGCGGCTTCGAGGAATCGACACCAGAGGAGCTCGTCGAAAACAAACGTCACGTCTACGACGAGGGATATGGCTGGAAGGAGAAGGCCCAGGCCGCAAAGCGCGTCATCGACCGGGCATGAGTGCCCCTGAAGCCGCGACCGCCACCGTCCACCACCCCCGGCGGGCGCTCGCCATCGTGGTGCTGTTGGTCTTCGTCGATCTGGTGGGATTCGGCATCATCATTCCCATCCTTCCCTTCTACGTCCGGAGCTTCGGCGTGAGCGATGTCGCCATCGGGTTGCTCGCCGCCTCGTACTCCTTGATGCAGTTCCTGTTCGCACCGATGCTCGGCCGGCTCTCCGATCAACGGGGCCGGCGGCCCGTCCTGATGCTGTCGTTCGCCGGGAGTACCGTCGCGTGGGTGGCCTTCGGGCTCGCCGGGTCGGTCGCGGCGTCCGGCGGGCTGGCGCTCGGGCTGGCCGTGCTGTTCGGCGCGCGGATGGTGGCAGGAGCGATGGGCGGGAACCTCGCCGCCGCCAACGCATACGTCGCCGACATTACACCGGTCGACCGGCGGGCGAGTGCGCTGGGGTTGCTTGGCGCGTCGTTCTCGCTCGGGTTCATCTTCGGACCGGCAATCGGCGGGGTCTTCGCGAGCGATCCGGTCGTGGCCGCGGCGGGGGCGGTCCTCCCAGCGGCCGTACCGGCAACGGTGTTCTCCCTTCCGAGCTACGCTGCGGCCGGTCTGAGCCTGGTGAGTTTCGTCGGAGCAGGGGTGTTCCTCCCGGAGCCCGATCGGAAACGGACGGCGGCCCAACGGACGACGCTAGTGGGCCAGTTCCTGTCCGCGCTCCGCGATGCGGACCTTCGAGGGCTGGTGATCTCGTTCTTCATCACCTCCGTCGCCTTCTCGGGTGTGACGGTGATGTTCATCCCGTTCGTGGCGGACGTCTATGGCTATGACGCGACCGGTGCGGCCCTGTTGATGACCTTCGTAGGCTTCGTGGGCGCGTTCAATCAGGGCGTTCTCGTGGGCCGGCTCGCGCGTCGACTCCGGCCGGCACGCCTCGCGGTGTACGGAGGCACCATCCTCACGATCGCGTTGGGGGCGATCCCGTACACTCCCATGCTCGGTCGGGCGCTGCCGGTCACCCCCGGGCCCGAATGGGTCACGGGGGAGCTGCTGGCGCTCCTGTTCTTCCTCGGCCTCCTCTCGTTGGGGTTCGGCATCCTCAATATCTCCTTGTCAACGCTGGTCTCGATCGGGGCCAGCACGGAGACCCAGGGGACCGCCTTCGGCGTGACCCAGGGCGCCGGCAGCCTCGGGCGAACCGTCGGGCCGCCCGTCATGGCCGCGCTCTACGTCATCGCGGTGCCGTGGCCGTTCCTCGTCGGGGCGGCGCTCGTGGTGCCGGTCCTGGTCATCCTGCTCAGGGCCCGGTGAGACGCCGGGGCTCAGAAAAACGGTCGTACGAGGCGATGGGCCGGGAAAGCCTTATACCCGTTATTGGAGAAAAGACGGAGGTACCGGGAGTGCCACCATGATCGCAATCTCGATGGACATGGAGCAGTACGACTGCCCGTTCATCGATACGACGGACGACCACGAGATCGCGTTCTCCGCCGTGCAATGGGATTTCCATCAAGTCGATCGTGAACTCGAGACGCGGCTGATCGTCGAGGCATCCGAACGGGAGGCGCTCGACGCGGGGTTGGACACGTTGCAACGCCACGACAACATGCACCAGGTCGACCTGCTCTCGAAACAGGGGCCGGTCGCCCACGTGCGGACGCGGATCGGCCAGACGAACGCCATGAAGGTGATCAGGCGGAACGGGGGCTATATCACCGGGCCGTTTCATATCGAGGGCGGGAGCGAGACGTGGCACGTCGGGTTCGACGACGACGGCGTCGCCGACGGCACGCTGGCCGAGTTGGAAAACAACAACGAGTTCAGGGTCGACTCACGAGACCGAGTCGAGATTCCGATGCTCGGAGACTTCATCCAGAACGTCGGAGCGGCCATGACGCTGGTCGAAGGGTGCCGCGATCTGTCGGACGTCGAGCGGCGGACGCTCGAGGCGGCCGCGAACGCGGGCTACTTCGAGACGCCGCGGGAGACCACCCTGGGCACGCTCGCCGACGAGTTCGGCGTCTCGAAACCCGCGGTCTCGAAGAACCTCCGGCGGGCCGAGCAGAAGCTCCTCAAGCGGGCTATCGACGCGATGGACCAGGTAGAGTGAGGCGTCAGCCCTCGCACTTGCGGTTCACATTTCGATGCTGAACCGACTGCTTCATGCGGCGACCGTTCGTCCGTCGCGTTTACATGTGAACCACCGTGTTTTTGCGGCCGCTCTCCTGTATTAACATTCGTTATGGTTGATGACCATCTCACGCGGCGATCAGTGATCGGGGCCCTCGGTTCGGCCGGCATCGTGGGCTTGGCTGGGTGTACCGGTGGCGGCGACGATGACGGCGAACCGACCGACACTGAAATGCCCGATGACGGCGGTGAGACGACGCCCACCCCGACCCCGACGATGAGCGGACCGTCCGGGACCGTCAAGATCGGCGTCCTGCAACCCCTCTCGGGGGACCTGAAGTACTACGGGCAGTCGAGCCTATGGGCTTTCTTCTCAGGGTTGGCCCACCTGGCCGGGACCGACCCCATCCCGGAGGCCGCAACGGGGACGGAATCGGTGACGATCGACGATGTTACCTATGAGCTGGTCCTCCGCGATACGGGGTTGGCCGCGGACGAGGCCCAGACGCTCGGGACGGACCTCGTGCAGAACGAAGGGGTCGACCTGCTGTTCGGGACGACCTCGTCTGCCTCGGCCGCGCGGGTGGCCACGACGGTCACGAAACCGGCGAGCATCCCGACGATCATCGGCCCGGCCGCCTCGGCCGGCATCACGGCCGATTCGGAGACCTGTAGCGACCTCCTCTTCCGGGCGAGCGAGAACACGGCGATGGACGCCCGGAGCGGTGGGAAGTACGTCGCCCAGAACACCGACGTCTCAAAGGTGTACCTCTTCGGCGCCGACTACAACTTCGGCCATGCCGTCGTCAACAACTACCGTACGGTCCTCGAAGCGGAGGGGATCGAAATCCTCGACGAGAAGTTCGTCCCCCGGGGCTACTCCGAGTGGGAGGGGCTCCTCGACAACGCCAAGGAGGC
Organism: uncultured Halobacteriales archaeon; assembly: GCA_964404815.1. GTDB lineage: Archaea > Halobacteriota > Halobacteria > Halobacteriales > Hikarchaeaceae > CAYOLR01. The sequence continues at coordinate 1,137 of CAYOLR010000134.1, read as the reverse complement.
TGGCGCCGACGGGATCGTCGCCGGGTTCACCGTCGCGACCCTCCCCCAGATGTTTACGACCTATCTCAACGGCGATTACGATTTCCGGGTCTTCGGCGGGTGGGCCACGACGATCACCAACGGGATCCTCGGCCAGACGCTCCAGAAGGTGCTCGGCAAACCCCTCACCAAGGAGAAGCTCGGAAACACCAAGCTCGGGCCATTCACCACGCGGTACCACTGGAACCAGTACGACAACGACGTCAACAACCAGTTCGTCCAGACCCACGTCGACACCTACGGGACGGTCCCGGACCTGTTCGCCGGCGGCATGTTCACCTCGGCGTCCGCGATCCACCAGGCGGTCCAGGAGGGCGGCTCGACCGAGGGTGCCGACATCGGCGAGGCGCTCCGCGGAATGACCGTCTCGGTCACGCCCAAGGGCGAGGGCGCCTACACCTTCCAGGAGTACAACGGCCAGGCGCGGTCGCCCATGACCATCGCCGAGCCCATCCCGACCACCGACGAATGGTCGGACGCCTGGGAGGCGGCGATCATGCCCGGCGAGCCCGTCGCGACGATCGGCAAGGACCAAACCACGATTCCGGCCGACAGCGATGAGATGAACTGTAGCCTGTAGTGGATGCTCCGCACGCACGGCCTGACTAAGCAGTTCGGCGGCCTGGTGGCCGTCGACGAAGTCGACTTCGAGCTCGGCGACGAGCTCTGCTCGCTGATCGGCCCGAACGGGGCGGGGAAGACCACGTTCTTCAATCTCCTCACGGGGACGCTCCAGCCCACCGAGGGATCAGTCGAACTGCGGACCGACGACGGCTGGCGTGACATCACCGGCGCGGGGCCGGACGAGACCGCCCGCCTCGGGATCCACCGGTCGTACCAACTGACGAATATCTTCCCGACCTCGACGGTCCGCGAGAACGTCCGCATCGCGGCACAGGCCCACTCCGCGGACTCCCCGAAGCTGTTCCGCAACGTCAACGCGTTTACCGATCACCTGGCCGAAGCCCAGTCCATCCTCGAGCGTGTCGGATTGGCCGACCAGGCGGATCTCCTGGCCCAGAACCTCAGTCACGGCGCCAAGCGCCAGCTGGAGGTGGCGATCGCGCTGGCGGGCGACCCTGACGTTCTCCTGCTCGA
>CAYOLR010000133.1:0-7668 GCA_964404815.1 uncultured Halobacteriales archaeon | reverse complement strand
TCGCCCTCGGGACCGTCAGGGGGCTCGACGAGGTGCTCGACTGGCTCGAAACGACATTCTACGCCGTTCGGGCGCGCCGGAAACCCGACGAGTACGGGGTCGAGAGCCTCCGCGATCGGGTCCGCGGGTCGCTGGAATCGCTCGTCGACAGGGGCTTCATCGAAACCGATGACGACCTCGGGCTTGAGGCCACGCCGCTGGGGAATCTGGCATCGACTTTCTACCTTCGGCTCGAGACCGCCAAGCGGTTCCACGACCTCGCTACCGACGGCGTCACGACGGAGGCGGCGCTCCGATGTGTGGCCCGGGCGGCGGAGTTCGACAGCGTCAGCGCGCGCCAGTCGGAACGCGACGCTATCCGATCCGTGGTTGGCGAGGCCGACATCCCACCGGGGGCTAGGAAGGTCCTTGCTATCTGCCGGTCGAGCATGCGGGGGACCGTTCCCGACGACCTCTCGAGCGATGCATGGGTGATCCGCCAGAACGCACAGCGGTTGTTGTCGGCGCTCGGGGCCTTCTGCGACCGGTTCGGGACGGCCGGTGACGCCAACTGTGTCCGGCAAATCGAGGCCCGCCTGGAACACGGGATCGCTCCGGAGGCGGTCGGTCTCACGGCGATCGACGGGATCGGGACGGGCCGCGCCCAACGGCTGCTGGAGGCAGGGATTACCACACCGGCGGACGTCCGCGGTGCCGGGATCGAGGGGCTGGAGCATGCGGGGCTCTCCGAAGGTGTCGCCCAGCGGGTGATCGAGCAGGTCGAGGACCTCCCGGTAATCGATATCGACTGGGGGTCGTTCCCCACCTCGATCGATCGGGGGGCGAACGACCTCCGCGAGGTCACGATCCGGACGACGGCCGGCCGGGCGCGCGTCGGGGTTCGGGTGACTGTCAACGAGGTTGAAATGACAACGAAATCTGTCTATCTTGACGACCGAGTCACCGTCCCCGTTGCTCTCTTCGGGACGGAGGAGACCCTGACGTTCGAGATCGAGGTCAGCTTTCCCGAACTGCCGCTACGGCCAGTCCGTGAGACCAGACGGGTCTCGGTCGAGTGAAATCAATTTGGCACAAGGGCTATTGACGCCCACCCGGATGACCGGCCATGCACGTTGGTGCGGTCTTCCCCCAGACGGAGATCGGCGGCGACCGCGAGGCAGTCTCGGCGTTCGCGACTGCTCTCGAGGACGCCGGGTTCGACCTCATGCTCGCCTACGACCACGTCCTGGGTGTCGACCCGGACGACCCCGACTTCGAGGGCCCTTACGACAACAACGACCCGTTCCACGAGCCGCTGACGCTCTTTTCCTTTCTCGCCGGGGTGACGGACCGCTTGACGCTCGGGACGGGGATCATGATCCTGCCCCAGCGGCAGACCGCCCTCGTCGCAAAGCAGGCGGCCGAGGTTGACGTCCTGACGGGTGGCCGACTTCGGCTCGGCGTCGGCGTCGGCTGGAACGCCAGGGAATACGAGGCGCTCGGGGTCGACTTCGGGGCCCGCGGTGGGCGGATCGAGGAGCAGGTCGAGGTTCTCAGACGACTCTGGACCGACGATCTCGTCGAGTTCGACGGTCGGTTCCACCGGTTGCCGTCGGTCGGGATCAACCCGCTACCGGTCCAGCAGCCGATCCCGCTCTGGATGGGTGGCGAGGCCCCGGCGGTGCTCCGGCGGGCGGGGCGGCTCGCCGACGGATGGCTTCCGCCCGGCCACTGGCGTCCCCTGGACCGGGACATCGGGGAGATAGAGGCCAAGCTGGGCATCATTCGAGAGGCCGCGGAGGCGGCCGGTCGATCGATGGACGACATCCGGATCGTCGTTCGGATGACGCCCGAGGGTGACCCGGAACGATGGATCGACCGTGCTCGGGAATGGCGTGAGATGGGGGCGACCCATATCCTGGCCGATACCGTCCGGATGGATCTCGCCGTCGAGGATCACATCGCCACGGTGGAAACCTTCTACGAGACGATGGTCGCCGGAGGCTTGGTGGACCACTGACGGGAGACTTCCCCCGGTATCCGCCGATGCCGACGGTAACCCGGCCCCATTCGAGGCGACTCGGCTCGGTTTCCGCGACATCGGTCGCCTTACGATCCCCTGGGAATACCCCAATCGCTGCCACAGGGCCACCAGAGCAGGGCCTGCTGTCCCATAATTCAGCCGAATCGATACGATACCGTATTCACCGCAACCGACTCGCTAGCCATGGGATTTGCGGTCAGCCGTCCGAAGCCGGCTCGGGGGATTCAGTCTCGAGACCCCCGGTATCGAATCCCTTCCAGTCGAAGCGACGTTGGAAGTACAACGCCACGTTAACGAGGGCGAGGAGGACCGGCACCTCGATGAGCGGCCCCACCACGGTCGCGAAGGCGACGCCCGAACCAACGCCGAAGACCGCGACGGCTACCGCGATCGCCAGTTCGAAATTGTTCGATGCAGCCGTAAAGCCGATCGCGGTCGTCGTTGAGTAATCCGCGCCGATCTCCCGGCCCATCCAGAAGCTAACGAGGAACATCGTCACGAAGTAGATGGTCAGCGGTACAGCGATCAGCAGGACGTCGCTGGGCCGGGTGATAATCCGTTCACCCTGCATCGCGAACATCACGATCACCGTGAAGAGCAGCGCGATCAGGGTGAGGGGGCTGATTCGTGGCTCGAACTCGGTTTCGTACCACTCGACCCCTTTGGTTCGAGTCCCAAGGTACCGGGAGGCGATGCCGGCGGCGAACGGGACGCCGAGGAAGATCGCGATCGCCTGAAAGACCTGCGCCGGCGTGATGCCGAATCGAGCGATACCGGCGTCGAGCGTCTCCAATCCGAGCAGCGGTGGGATGACAAGCGCGAAGAACCAGACGTAAACCCCGTACGTCAGGATCTGAAAGACGCTGTTGAAGGCGACGAGCCCGGCAGCGTATTCCGACGAGCCGTCGGCGAGCTCGTTCCAGACCAGGACCATCGCGATACAGCGGGCCATGCCGATAAACACGAGGCCCAGGAAGAACTCGGGACGGGCCGGGAGGCCAGGAACGAGCCCGCTGAAGAACACCAAAGCCAACGCGAACATGACGGTCGGGCCGAGGAGCCAGTTCTGGAGGAGGCTTAATCCCAGCACTCGAACGTTCCGAAAGACCGTGGGCAGTTGGCCGTAGTTGACCTTGGCAAGTGGGGGGTACATCATCAGGATGAGCCCGATCTCGACCAGGTGAAGGTCCTGAATGGGCTCGGTGACGGACGGGGCGATGTACCCCAAGCCCACCCCGATTCCCATCGCACCGAAGATCCAAATGGTGAGGTATTTATCAAGGAAATCCATCGATCGGGGATCGCCACAGGCCTCACAGTCACAGTTTGGGCCGTGCTGATGGGCGTCGGTGGTGCTCATCTCAGCCCCCCTCGCTAACGGTCGGGGGCGACAGGTTTCGCTCAAGTTCGTTGAAGTGGTCGTTCACCCGTGCCCGTACCTCGTCCCGAATGTCCCGGACCTCGTCGATCGGTTTACCGGCCGGATCATCGAGGCCCCAGTCTCTGGTGTCACCCCGCCAGGTGGCGGGACAGACGTCGTCAACCGAACAGCCCATCGTGATGAGCATGTCCATGTCGTCGATTTCACTTTTCGTGATCTCGCGAGGAGTACGTCCGGCGAGATCGATCCCCAGTTCCCCCATCGCTTCCACGACGACATCGTGAACCTGCGTCGCCGGATCGGTACCCCCGGAATAGATCTCGACCGATGGCGCGAGGGCTCGGGCAGACCGTTCCCGTTCGGCAAACGCCGCCGCCATCTGGCTCCGGCCCGCGTTCTGGACGCAGACGAACGCGATCCTGTACGGCTCGTCGGTCATCGGGACTCAGCCGAGTTTTCGATGGCATCGACCAACCGTTTGGCCAAGGATGTCGGTCGATAAAACCGCCACGTCCCGTCTTTTCGCCGATCCACAAGTTCCACATCGTGGAGGTCGGAAAGCGCGTGGCTCACCGCGCTGTCGCTGACCTCCATCACCGGTGTGATCTCACAGACACAGAGTTCGCGATCCGCCTCGATGAGGAGGCGGACGATCGTGTACCGCGTCCCGTTACCGAGCGATCGCATCGCGGCGATCTCCCGATCGATCTCCGACGGAATGGCATCAGCCATCGATCGGAGGCTCTGCAATCGTGTATCTATATCCTCCTCACAGCACTCACCGATGTCATTGGCGATGAGGCGCTCCAGTCGGTCCGACCGTTGGGCCATGCGGGTTAATTGAACGACCTTTCAGATAATGTTTCCGAGATTGCTACCGCCTTAACTTCGGCTATTCCTGGCCGTTCGATCGAGGTCGAGCGACCAATACTGGGTGGTCATTCCGAATACCCACGACCCTGGCATACCTTCAAGGCCGATACCGACTCCACCCATCGCCGATGGCAGAGAATCAGATCAGGATGATCGCCGGTGACTGCACGGTTCGGTTCGAGGACGGCGACGTTCGGGAGGAGCGCGGATCCGTCGTGGTCCTTGCCAAGCCCGACGGTACCGTCCTCGTCCATGACCTCGAGGGCTACCGTCCCGTGGCGTGGTTGACCCGGGCCGACGAGGTAGCCGATGCGAACGGCGACAACGGGACGACGATCACGGCGACTGACGACGGCCGACGGCTGACGATCACCTGTCACGCCGTCCATGGCGACGTGGACTATCCCGCCACTCGTTCGGGACCGCCGCTGGGCGCCTGTCCGAACTGTATCGGATCGATGGTCGCAATCGACGGCGGCGTGGTCTGTCTCGGTTGCGACGACCAATACGGTCTCCCCGATGGCGCGAGCCTGATTGATCAAGCGTGTGGCGACTGCGGCCTCCCGATGTTCCATGTCGAGCGTGGGGCCGGGTTCGACCTCTGTGTCGATCGGGACTGTGACCCGTTGGATGCCGCGGTCCGCGACCGGTTCGATCGAGTCTGGTCCTGTCCGGACTGCGCTGGCGATCTTCGGATCCTCCGTCGGGGGCGCCTCATTGCCGGTTGCGAACGGTATCCCGACTGCGAGACGGCCTTTCACATTCCCAATGGGACCGTCGACGGGGCCTGCGTCTGTGGGCTGCCGGCATTCGAAACGGCGGGCGGCCGCCGGTGTCTTGACGCCACCTGTGCGGGAACGTAGCGACTTTCCCACCTGGCCCCGTTCTCCCGGCCATGAACGGGGAGTGGCGGGACGATCGGGTCGTCGTCGGCGGTGACGCCCGCCAACGGTTCTATGACTCCCGGGGCTACGGTCGACCGGTCGAGGGATCGACGATCGAGCTCTCCCCCGTCGAGGCCGCCCACCTGCTCTTCCGCGGCGACCTTGAGACCGTGGACGGCGAGGGGTTCGACGCCTTTCTCGCCGATCATGGCGACTCCCTCGGCATCCAGTTCCTCGTCTATACCGATCTCCGGGAGCGAGGGTTCTATCTCTCACCGGCCCGGGATGGCTGGTTCGAGGGGGCCGACCCCGACGTCGACCTGATCGTCCACCCCCGCGGGACCGGCCCGACCGACGGCGAAGTGGCCTATCGGCTCCGTGTGGTGGGCGAGCGGACGACCATCGCTGCGGCCTCACTCGGCGATCGCGTGCTCGCGGTCGTCGACGAGGAGGGCGAGGTGACCTATTTTGAGACCGACCGATCGGCGATAGATGGTGACGCCGCCATCGATCTGCCGGACGCCGAGGGCGCCCTGCTCGCCGACCGCGTCGTCGTGTGGGAGCCGCCACGCAACCTCTACGAACGGGGGTTCTATGGCCAACCGCTCGGCGGGCGCGAGATGGCCGGTGCCCTCCAGCTCTCGCTCGTCGAAGCCGCCTACCTCGCCGGCCAAGGCGGCCTGGGGATCGACGGCGGCGAGGCGGCCGTGATCGACCGGGGACGGGCGGTCGAAGGCGACCGCTTCGATCGGCGGCTGACCGTGTACACCGCCCTCCGGGACAAAGAGGTGGTCCCCAAGACCGGCTTCAAGTTCGGGGCCGACTTCCGGACCTATTCCACCGTCGAATCGATCGACGATCTCGGCCACTCCGAAAACCTCGTCCGCGTCCTGCCGGCTGGTTACGACTTCACCCCACGTGAACTCGCCCTCGACGTTCGGCTCGCGGGCGGCGTCAGGAAGACCATGGTATTCGCGCTCGTCGACGGCGGGTCGATCGACTGGCTCTCCGTCGGCCGGCTGACCCCCTGAGCCCGCCGATAGGAACGGTTAAGGGACGCGCGTCGTGAGAATGCCCCATGTCGTCCACCTCCCGATGGCGTTGGCGGGCTTCCTCGGGAGTGGACAGTCTCCCCCCGACCGGTCGCCGGGCGTAACCCGTCGATCGGCGGCGCGATGCTCCCTCCGTCCTCCCGACGTCCGGCATCGACCGACATCCGACGACAAGGTTAACGGGCACCGCTGGGTTGCCCACACCAATGACCCATACCCGACCCACGAGATATCCGACACCATGACAGACGACCCTGCTCCCGCCGACAAGCTCATCGAGACCGACGGCGGCGCCGCGGGCGCCGACGACGTCGTGCTCGACCCGTGGGGGTCGGCGACGATCGAGGATTACAACGAGCTCTTCGCACAGTTCGGCATCGAGGCGTTCGACGAGGTCCTCCCCGAGGTCCCGACCCCGCACTACCTGATGCGACGAGGCATCATCTTCGGCCATCGCGATTACCGGGCGGTGGTCGACGCGATGCGGAACGACGACCCTTATGCTGTCCTTTCGGGCTTCATGCCGACGGGCGACCCACACGTCGGCCACAAGATGGTTTTTGACGAGATCATCTGGCACCAACAGCAGGGGGCCGATGCCTACGGGCTCATCGCCGACCTCGAGGCCCACTCGGCCCGGGGCATGACCTGGGCGGAGATCGACAAGCACGCCGAGAACTACCTGCTCTCGCTGCTCGCCCTCGGCTTCGATCCGGAGGACGGCGAGCTCTATCGCCAATCGGGCAACCGGACGGTCCAGGACCTGGCCTTCGAACTCGGCATCGAGGCGAACTTTTCGGAGATGCAGGCCATCTATGGGTTCGCCGGCGAGACCGACATCTCCCACCTCCAGAGCGTCATCACGCAGGCGGCCGACATCCTGTATCCGCAGCTCGACGAGCCCAAGCCGACGATCATCCCGGTCGGTCCGGACCAGGATCCTCACCTTCGCCTCACGCGCGATCTCGCGGCGCGAACGAGGTACTTCGGCGTGACACAGGCCTACGCGAGCTTCGAAGCGACCGATGCCGAGCGGGAACTCATCGCTGCCGCCTATGCCGCCCTCGGCGAGTCCGGCGACGAGGACCCCCGATGCCACGAGGCGGCAGACTGGCTCGAGCGCGAGGCCGAGCCTGACGAGCCCCAGCAGCACGCTATCAACAAACTCCGCGCTGCCGGAAAAGAACCGCTGCGGCCCAGGGTCCGGGTTGTCGACCGGAACGCGACGGACGAGGCGTTCGAGGCGCTAATCGACGCCGTTGAGGGGGAGAAACGCGTTTACGACGAACACGTCGATACCTTCGAGATGGAGCGGCCGGCGGTCGAGGAAGTCGCGAGAAGCGTCGAGGTGGCCCACGGCGGCTACGGCTTCTACCTACCCTCGTCCATCTACCACCGGTTCATGACCGGCCTTACGGGCGGCAAGATGTCGTCGTCCGTCCCGGCCAGTCACAT
>CAYOLR010000132.1:5545-7672 GCA_964404815.1 uncultured Halobacteriales archaeon | reverse complement strand
GGCTGGCGACCTCGCCCCATTCCGTGGCGTAGCCGCGTTCGAACATGAACCGCTCTCCCTCGCTGTTGTAGAGGATACCTCCCTCCCCACGGACGGCCTCGGAGATCAGCACGCCCGTCGACGGCAGCGACGTGGGGTGGAACTGAACGAACTCCATGTCCTCGAGGGGAACCCCGGCGCGGTAGGCCATCGCGTAACCGTCGCCCGTGTTGGCCACTGCATTCGTGGTGTGGTCGTAGACCTGGCCGGGGCCGCCGGTGGCGAGGATGACGCCGCTGTTCGCAGTGAATCCGCCGACCTCGCCGGTCTTGATATCGATCGCGACGACGCCATGGCACTCCCGCTCCTCGGGGTCGTCGTAATCAGTGAGGGCAAGCCGCGTGACGTACCACTCCTGATAGACCTCGATCCCGCGCTTGATGACCTGCTCATAAAGCGTATGGAGCAGGTGATGGCCCGTTTCAGCCCCGGCGTAGGTCGTCCTGGCGAACGACAGTCCGCCGAACGGCCGCTGGGAGACGCGGCCGTCTTCCTCGCGGGAGAACGGCATCCCCCAATGCTCGAGCTGCATGGTCTCCTCAGGGCTCTCCTGGGCCAGCGTCTCGACGGCCGGCGCGTCAGCGAGGTAGTCCGACCCCTTCATCGTGTCGTAGGCGTGGGACTCGACGGAGTCCCCCGACTGGAGGACGGCATTGATCCCGCCCTCGGCGGCACCCGTATGGCTTCGAACGGGGTGGAGCTTCGAGACGATGGCCACGTCCGCGCCCGCTTCGTTGGCAGCGATCGCGGCGCGGAGGCCCGCCCCGCCCCCACCGACGACGATTACGTCGTGTTGATAGGTCATTGTCACCAGACTACCCGCTTAGCGTGTTTTGATCTTTCCATAACGTTCCAGCCTCTCGCGACGATCAGCGAGCCTCGGACGTCCGCGGTGACGGTCCGCCATATGAGTAGCGCAATAGGGGGTCTCGGATAAAAGATACCGACTTGCGGGAGCCGTCAGGCTGCCATCAGAGGTCGGAGTACGCGCGCTCAATCGCGTCCGACTCGACCATCGCCTCGATCGAGCGATCGGCGGCCTGTTGGGCCTCGTCCAACTCGGCCTTGAGGTCCGAATAGACGTCCGACGCCTCCAGCTCGGACTGGTCCGAGACCTGTTCCAATGCCGCGATCTTCGAGGCCAACCGGAAGCACCGCTGACGGATATCGGAGTACTCTGCCCGACGTTTCAGCGACGCTACCGTCGTTTCGAGGGCGTCACGCCGGGTCGGTTTGACGACGTAGTCGTCGAACGGGAGGTCGACGATGGCCTCGGTTGGCTCGACTGCCGTGTTCATGGCCACCATCGCATCGATGCCGTCGGCACGGAGCCGCCGGAGGACCGTGTCCCCGTCCATGTGCGGCATCCGTCGATCCAGCAGGACGACATCGACATCCTCGTCGATGATCTGGAGGGCTTCCTCCCCGCCGGTCGCCGTCCTGATCTCGTACTCCTCGTTCAACCAATCGCGATAGAGGTTAACGATCGCTGGGTCGTCATCGACGATGGCGACGATCGTGTCGATTTCCGACATGGATAATCAACGTAAGTACCTTCGACATCAAAGGTCAAACCTAATAACTGTTGTTGGTTGGTCCGTCCGTGAGCCTGAAACTCGGGATCCGCGGTGTTACCAGAATTTGAGGTTCTGCTTGACGGCTTCGCGTTTGAGCTCCTGGATATGCTCCGTGAGCGGGATGTCCTTCGGACAGACCTCGGTGCAGGAGAACTGGGTCTGACACCGCCACACGCCGTGTTCCTGGCTGATGTGGTCGAACCGCTCGCGCATGACCTCGTCGCCCTCCCGTTCGTCCATGGCGAACCGGTAGGCCTTGTTGAGGGCAGCCGGGCCGAGATACTTGTTGTCGCCGGCGGCGATGTTGCAGGACGACATGCAGGCCCCACACCAGATACATCGCGTCGAGAGCTTGATCTTCTCGCGGTTCTCCCGGCTCTGACGGTACTCGTCGAGCTCCCCCGGGGGATCCTCGTCCGGCTGGAAGTAGGGCTGGACGGCGTCCATCTGGTCGTAGAAGTGCTCCATGTCGACGACGAGGTCCTTCACCACCTCGCTATGTGGAAGCGGT
>CAYOLR010000132.1:5201-5535 GCA_964404815.1 uncultured Halobacteriales archaeon | reverse complement strand
ATCCGGACCGGCTCATCGAGATCGGCGATCTGGGTCTTACAGCCGAGTTTCTGGCGCCCATTGACGAAGAACGCGTCGCTCCCACAGACCGCCTGCCGACAGGAGTGTCTGAAGGTGAGCGTCGAGTCGTGCTCGTCCCGGGCGTAGATCAGGGCGTCGAGGACCGTCATGCCCTCCGTCTTCGGGATATAGAAGTCGTCGTAGTGGGGGGTGGCCTTGTCCTCGACCTCGGGGTCGCCCAACGTCGCGTGGCGCAGACTCGGATAGGCGTGGTAGTAGTGCGCCAGCGCATCCTCCGGACTGGCCTCCGGGTCGGGGTCGGGGAGCGTCACCG
>CAYOLR010000132.1:0-5191 GCA_964404815.1 uncultured Halobacteriales archaeon | reverse complement strand
CTTGTCCTCGACCTCGGGTTCGGACCGGTAGACCCGCAGGTGGACGGACTCTTCGGCGTCGAGGGCCGGGGCCGCCGCCGGTTCCTCGTCGTCGTGGTCGGCCGCCGCCCGCCGTTCCTCGGGGCTCGGCTCGGCCGTCTGGGGGTCGTCATCCGCAGTGTCCGATGCAGTCTCGTCGGCGTCGTCTGGGACCTGTGTGCTCATGTTAGATACCTCCAGCCTGCAGCGCGGTCGCGAGTCGGATCCCCTGGACGACCAAGAGCCCACCGGCCACGATCAGGACCCACTTGACGGCCGTCTTCGCACCGCCGTCGAGGCCGGCGTTGATGAGGGCGTTGTACACGCCGTTGACGCCGTGGAAGGCCGCGGTCACCAGGAAGAGAATCATCGTCACGTAGTAGCCCGTCTGGGCCATCCGTTCGGCGCTGCCCGCGAACGTGACGTCGGCCGCGTGGTTGATGAAATGCAGCAGGAAGAAATGGAACGCGAGGACCACGATCAGGAACGCTGCCGTGAGCCGCTGGAGCAGCCAACCCGTCCCGCCGGGGGTAAACGACGAGTAGCGCTCCGCCATCAGAACGCCCCCTGGATGAAGACCGGCGTGCTCGCGATGGCGATGATGGCCGTCAGGATGAGTGACGCGTAGAAGCTCTTGTCCTGGGATTCGAGGCCGAGGCCGAGGTCGATGAGGAGCAGCCGGACGCCGTTGAGGATGTGGAACACCGCGACGGCCAGCAGGCCGACCTCGAGGATCCGCACGACGATCTGGCTCTCGAGCCCCTGGATGGTGTTCGTGAAGGCTTCGGGGCCGGCCAACGCCGTACTCAGGACGGCGATATGGGTGAAGAGGTACGCGATGAGGACCCAGCCGGTGAACTTGTGGAAGATCCAGGCCCACATCCCGGCGGAGAACTCGCGCCACCGACCGAAGTCCTCGATGGCACCGCGATTGTACTGCTTGCTCACGCGACTCATATATCGCGTGAGGTCATAGCCTGCCCCTATAGAAGTTACCTTCTTTCCGGCATGGGACCGCCGTGCGTCAGGGGCAGGGCCCGATCATCAGTGGGACTGCTCGTACGCCCGTCGGGTCTGTTCGTCGAGGTCGACGATGTGACAGAGCGGGTTCCCCGGGAACACCACGGGGTTCTCGAGCACGCCGACGATGAGGCCGGTGAACGGCGCCGTCACCTCCTCGGTATCGGTCTTGAACGGGTTGGTGATGGTACAGATGGGCTCGCCCTGCTCGACAAGCTCGCCCTGGGCGAAGTGCATGTCGACCAACCCCCCGACGTCGGATCGAAGCCAGGTCTTTTCGCCTGACTCGATGACGGTTCGCCACCCCGGCCAGTGGACGGTCGACCGCGACCGCCAGAGCCCGTATTCACCGAAGACGCTGGCGACCCCGTCCAGGGCCCGGTCGATCAGCGGCCGCTGGAACCGGTGGGCCTCGCCCATCTCGATGGTGATCGTGGGGGTGCCCACGACGGCCGCCTCCTGTCTGAGCGACCCCCCGGGACCCGAGCCGGCGATGATCACGTTCGACCCGAACGATCTGGCGAGACGGGCCACCGCCTCGTCCTCCATATCGGCCCGGACGTGGAGCATGTTGCTCCGGCCACGGGTCGACGTGTGGAAGTCGAGCCCGATATCGCAGGGTTCGATGAAGTTGGTGAACAGCGTGTGGGCCATCCGCTTAGCGCTCGTACTCTCCGGATCGCCCGGGAACGATCGGTTGAGGTCGCGATCGTAGATCGGGAGGTAGCGCTGTTGGGCGATGAATCCGGGGACGTTCAACACGGGCAGACAGACGATGGTCCCTGCGAGGTCGGCGTGATCCCACTCGTGGGCGACCTCCCGCACTACCTCGATCCCGTTGAGTTCGTCGCCGTGGGCAGCCGCCGAGAGGAAGACACTCGGGCCCGGCTTCTCGCCGTTGACGATCGTGATCGGAACCCGGACCGGCTCGCCGAGGTACGTCTCGCTGATCGTATAGCGGACGTTTGCCGTCTCGCCGGGCTCGACGATCCCGCCACTGAACGTGAACGCCTCGGTGCCTGCCATGCGGTATTGCCGAAACGCCGGATCCCGGGCGCATAAGCTTGCCGCGTTCCGTCACACGCGGGGCTGACGGCGCCACCCATCGGTATGGCTAAACCCGTCGGAAGCCTCGGTATCGCCATGAGTGACGCCGATCAGGTGACCGTCGGCGTATTGAGCCTTCATAACTCGAAGGAAACCAAGGCCATTCTGAACGCGATCGATGATCTCGGCCACGAGCCGGTTTGGTACCGCGAGGAGAACACCACCGTTTCAGTCCGGAACGGCACCGTCGAACTCGACCCGGATGTCGATATCGTCGCGAACCGTATGCTGTTGACGAACACCGAACAACCGGCGGAGGGACTCGGATTGGCGACCGTATTCGGCAACGTCCGGCCGATACTGAATCCACCCGCGGCCACGATGCTCGCGATCCACAAGTTCGCCGCGGGGACGGCGCTCGCCGCGGCGGGGATTCCGATCCCCGATGCGCTCCTCTCCCTCAGCGCCGAGCGGCTGAATCAGGAACGAGAGCGGTTCGGCCCTGAAGCGGTATACAAGACGGCGATCGGGACGCACGGTGGTGGGACCTGGAAGGTCGACCTCTCTGAATCCATCAACCCCCAGGTCGGTCACCGACACGCGTTCCTGCAGTCCATGATCGATCCCGACGCCGATGCACCGAATCGGGACCGTCGGGTGTACGTCGTCGGCGACCGAGTAGTGGGTGCGATGGACCGGCACGCCCCGGAAGGAGACTGGCGGACCAACGTCGCCCTCGGCGGGGAAGTCGAGGATGCGACCGACGAGTTGACCGACGAACTCCGTGAGATCGCCGTCAAAGCGACCGATGTCATTGGCTTGGATTATGCCGGCGTGGATCTTGTCGAATCGACGGACGGTTGGTACGTCCTCGAGGTGAACCCCACGGCGGGGTTCCGGGGTCTCTTCCGGGCCACGGGCCGAAGCCCCGCCCCCTTCATCGCCCAACTGGCCATCGAACGCGGGGGCGGCTCCCTCGACACCGAACGGGTCCATGAACTCTCCGCCTCGCTCGACGACTCCGTCCCCGCCTGTAAACCCCGCCGGCCCGGTATCACCCCGAGCCCCGAACCCGCGATCATCGGCTATACGGAGGAGGTCGTTGTGTCCGGCACCACCGGTTCGGAGTCCGTCATCGCCAAATCCGACACCGGGGCCGCGCGGACCAGCATCGACACCGAGGTCGCCGCCGCCATTGGCGCCGGCCCGATCCGACAGATGACGCGCGTCAAGTCCGGGAGTCAAAAGTCGGCGAAGTCACGGCCAGTCGTTGACGTCGTCGTCGGTGTGGGCGGCGACCGCCACACCGTCTCGGCGAGCGTGGAGGACCGCTCCCACATGGATTACCCGGTCCTGCTCGGCCGGGACATCCTCAAGAACTATCAGGTCGATATCCGCCGGTCGGTGGACGCCTCAGAATCTACCGAGGAGTGAGCGATCCCCGCCTCGAAATCGAGGAGGGCCCGCTTGAGGTCAAGTGCCCGGTCGCCGCCGGCCGAGAACCCCCCGAGGCCGCCGTCGCTCCTGATGACGCGATGGCACGGCACGACGATCGGGATCGGGTTCCGGCCGCACCCACCGCCGACCGCCCGCGGCGCCGACCCGATCATCTCCGCCAACTCGCCGTAGGTCCGGGTCTCGCCGTACGGGATCGAATGAATTGCCCGCATGACCTCGCCGGTGAACCCCTCGGCGTACCGCACGGTGAGATCGAAACCACGCCGGTCTCCGGCGAGGTATTCGTGCACCTGCCGTTCGATCTCGGCTTCCGGCGCGTCGATGTAGGCGTCGTCGATGTCCAGCTCGGCGCCGAAAACGGTGACGATCATTGGGGGGAATCGGTCGGCAGGGGATAAAGCCCTACCCCGTCCGGCGAACCTATTTGGTTCGTCCAGGGGAACCAACCTTACGATGATCCGAACCAGTCGGCCAACCCATCAGGCCGGGATCGGCCCATGAAGGTCGCCGTCTTCGGCGCGGGCGGCGTCGGCGCCTACTTCGGGGGCCGCATGGCCCAGGCCGGCGCCGACGTCCACCTGATCGCCCGGGGCGATCACCTCGACGCGCTACGGTCGGACGGGTTGACCGTGGAGAGCGTCCACGGCGATTTCTCCCTGGACCTCCCCGCGACGGACGATCCCGCGGAGATCGGCCCGTGCGACTTCGTGCTGTTCACGGTGAAGTCCACCGACACCGAGGACGCCGCCGCCGACCTCCACCCGCTGCTCGGCGATGACACGGCCGTCATCACGCTCCAGAACGGCGTCGTGAACGAGGAGATCCTCGTCGATGCGGTCGGCGCCGGTCACGTCATGGGCGGGGTGGCCTACATCTTCTCGACCATCGCCGACCCGGGCGTGATCGAGCACACCGGCGGCCCGACGCGGTTCATCTACGGCGAACTCGACGGCCGCCGGTCGGAACGGGCGGAGCGACTGCTCGACTTCTGCGACGATGCGGATATCGACGCCGACCTCTCCGAGTCGATCCACACCGACCTCTGGGAGAAGTTCCTGTTCATCTGTGCCCACAACGGGATCACCGCGGCCACTCGCCTGCCGCTCGGAACCATCCGTGAGACGCCAGCGACCTGGGACCTGTATACGACGGTCATGGAGGAGGTCGCCGCGGTCGGCCGGGCGGACGGGGTTGACCTCGACGCGGGTACCGTCGATGAATGGCGGTCGATGGCTACCGAGCTGGAACCCGAATTGACCTCGTCGCTGTACTACGACCTGACCCACGAGAAACCGATGGAGCTCGAGGCGCTCCACGGCGACGTGATCGATCGGGCCGCCGACCACGACATTAGCGTCCCGATGTGCGAGGCGATCTACGCGATCCTGAAACCGTGGGCCGACCGCTTTGCCCGCGAGTGACTCACTCGTAGGCCCGCCAGACGTATCGCGAGGCGTAACTCCGGTAGGGGGCCCACTCGGCCGCCTTCTCGACCATGGCGTCGCGGTCGTCGAGCCCGTAAAGCAGCTCCATCCCCCGCCGGATCCCGAGATCCTCGACCGGGAAGACGTCCTCCCGCCCGAGGCAGAACATCAGGAACATCTTGCCGGTCCACACGCCGATCCCCTTGATCTCCGTCAGTTCGTCG
>CAYOLR010000131.1:0-7782 GCA_964404815.1 uncultured Halobacteriales archaeon | reverse complement strand
TCGCTCGTCCGGACGAAGAAGGTCGACACGCTGTACGTGGCCAACGGCATGCTCGCCGGCCTGGTCGGTATCACCTCGAACACCGACCTGATCACCTGGTACGGTGCCCTGATCATCGGCGTGCTCGCCGGTGCCCAGCTCCCGCTCGTCTTCGAGTTCGTCGAGAAACGCCTGCGGATCGACGACGTCTGTGCGGTGTTTCCGGTCCACGGGAGCGCCGGCATGCTCGGCGCCGTCCTTGTCGGGGTGCCGTTCCTGACGGTCCCGAACGCGGGCGTCAGCCTGATCACCCAGATCGTCGGCGTCGCCGCGATCGCCGGCTGGACCGCCCTCGCGACCGCCGCGGTGTTCGGTGCCCTGAAGGCCATCGGCCAGATCCGCGTCGACCGTGACCACGAGCTCGAGGGGCTCGACGTGTCCGAACACGGCGTGGAAACCTACCCAGAGTTCAGCCTGGGTGACGAGCCCGTCGTCGCCGACGGCGGTACGGTCCTCCGGACCGACGGGGGCGAACGGCCCAATGACGGCGGGATCAAGATGGTCACCGCCATCATCCGGCCGGATAAGCTCGCGCCGGTCAAACGGGCGCTGGACGACATCGGAGCCCCCTCGCTGACCGTGACCAACGTCTCCGGCCGCGGCTCCCAGCCCGCCAAGAAGGGTCAGTGGCGCGGCGAGGAGTACGTGGTCGACCTCCACCAGAAAGTGAAAGTCGAATGCGTCGTCGCCGACGTGCCGGCCGAGGACGTCGTCGACGCCATCCGGGAGGCGGCCTACACCGGCCAACCCGGTGACGGTAAGATCTTCATCCTCCCGGTGGAGGAGGCGATCCAGGTCCGGACCGATGACCGGGGGGTGACCGCTGTATGATGGGCGACACCCGCCACCGCTCGACCCCGGATCGTCGGTACTACGAGTGCCGGGAGTGCCTCACGCGGCTGTCGGTCTCGGAATCGCTGGCCGCCTGTCCGGACTGTGGCGGCCGGCTTCGAAACCTCGCGGTCGCTCGAGAGTAGAACCGTTCGACCGCCGGAACGGAATCGGTGGTGCTTTCTCGCGGATTTCCGCAGCCCCGAGCTGGCGGTCGGGGACGAAGGAGGTTTCAAGCCCGGCGTCCGACCCCCTGGTGATGAGCACTCGAGGGACGATCCGCCTGGCCACGCGTGGCTCCGCCCTCGCCAGGAAACAGGCGGGACTGGTCAGGGACGCCCTCGAGGAACACCGGTACACCGTCGAACTGGTCGAGGTCGAGACCACCGGCGATCGGATCGACGACGAACTCATTCACCGGCTCGGAAAGACCGGGGCCTTCGTCCGCGCCCTCGACCAGGAAGTGCTCGACGGCTCGGTCGACGGGGCCATCCACTCCATGAAGGACATGCCCACCGACCAGCCCGAGGAACTGATCGTCGCCGGGATCCCCGAACGCGCCGAGCCCGGCGATGTCCTCGTGACACCCGACGGCAGCACGCTCTCGGAACTGCCGGAGAACGGCGTCATCGGGACGTCAAGCCTCCGTCGCCGGGCCCAGTGTCTGGCCGCCAGGCCCGACCTCACCGTCGAACCCCTTCGGGGCAACGTCGACACCCGGGTCGAGAAGCTGCTCGCCCCCCACCTCCAGCGGGCCCATCAGGATCGGCTCGAGGCCGAAGAGGACGACGAGGACGACGTCGAGCAGACCGCCAACGACTGGTTCGAAGGGCTCTCCGAGATCGAACGTCGGGCGCTCGGCCGGGAGACCGACGTCGAGTTCGACGGGATCGTCCTCGCCGCCGCCGGACTCGACCGGAGCGGGCTCCGAGAGGCCGTCCCCACAGTCGCCTTCGCCCCGACGGACCACGTCCCGGCGCCGGGACAGGGGGCCATCGCCGTGACGGGGCTCGACGGGGCCGACAACAGTCAGGCCATACACGACGCCATCGACAACCCCCGGACCCGTGTCGAAACGACGGTCGAACGCGTGATCCTCGCCGAACTCGGCGGGGGGTGCATCGCTCCCATCGGCATCTACGCGGTCATCCAGGGCGAACACGTCCACGCGACGGTCCAAGTGCTCGATCGAAACGGCACCGAAACCATCGCCGCCAACCGCGATCTCTCCATCGAGAACTACGTCGAGGAGGCCACGGCGTTCGCGTCGGATCTCCGGGACAGAGGTGCGGCCGAGCTGATCGACCGGGCGCGGCGCGAGGCCGACGAATGAGTCGGGTTGCCGTCTTCCGGCCGGACGACGATCGACTCCAAGAGGCGATGGCCTTCCTCGAATCGCTCGGGGTTGAGCCGGTCGCCGATCCGATGCTCGCGGTCGAGCCGACCGGGGCGCTCCCCCGGACGGACGCGGCGTTCGTGGTTCTCACGAGCAAGACCGGCGTCGAGCTCGTGGCCGGCGAATGGACGCCGAACGATGTGGTCGTATGTGCGATCGGACGACGGACCGGCGACGCTCTCGAGGCGGCCGGCCTTCCCGTCGATATCGTCCCGGAAACCTATTCGTCGCGGGGGTTGCTGGCCGCGCTCGAGGATCGGGTGGCTGGCCGACGCGTCGAGGTCGCCCGGAGCGATCACGGGAGCGAGGTCTTGCTCGAAGGGTTGGACGAGGCGGGGGCCTACCACCACGAGACGGTCCTCTACCGGCTCGTTCGCCCCGCAGGATCCGGCGAATCGGTGGCGATGGCGGCCGCCGGCGAGCTCGATGCAGCGCTGTTCACCTCGTCGTTGACGGTCGAGCATTTCCTCGAGGCCGCGATCGAGCGGGGCGACCGCGAGGCCGCCATCGAGGGCCTCGACGCCGCCCTCGTGGGGGCGATCGGCGAGCCCACCCGCCGGACGGCCGAGGCGAACGGAATCACGGTCGACATCGTTCCCGGGACGGCGACGTTCGAAGCGCTGGCCGAAGCCGCCGTCGACCGCCTGCCATAGCCGCCGGCCACCACATTCACCCCGAGGCACGTAGCTTTATTCGCGAGGCCGCTACCACCTTCAGCTAATGGGCGGACCCGTCGCCGAGCTCGCACCGCAGGCCGCCACCTGTGCCGCTCGGCTCCGCGAAGCGGACGACGTGCTCATCGCCTCCCACATCGACGCCGATGGGCTGACCAGCGCGGCCGTCGCGACGATGGCCCTCTCCCGGGCGGGCACCGAGATCGAGACCACCTTCCACAAACAGCTCGACGACGACGTCATCGCGGCGATCGCCGCCATGGATTACGACACCGTCCTCTTCACCGACTTCGGCAGCGGGCAGCTCGAGGCGATCAGGGCCCACGAGGACCGGGGTAACTTCACCGCCGTCATCGCCGATCACCACCAGCCGGCGGACGTCGAGGCCGAGTATCACCTCAACCCGCTCCTCGTGGGAATCGACGGGGCCTCGGAGCTCTCCGGGGCGGGCGCGGCCTACCTCCTCGCCCGCGAACTCGGAGACAACCGGGACCTGGCGGCCCTCGCCGTCGTCGGGGCGGTTGGCGACATGCAGGCCTCGGACGGCGAACTCCACGGGGCGAACGAGTCGATCGTCGAGGAGGGCGTCGAGGCGGGCGTGCTCGAAACCGGCCGCGACCTCAGCCTGTACGGCAAACAGACCCGGCCGCTGCCGAAACTCCTCGAATACGCCACCGAGTTGGCCATCCCGGGAATCTCGAACGACGAGGCGGGCTCGATCCGGTTCCTCGACGGGCTCGACCTCGACTTGAAGCGTGACGGCGATTGGCGGACCTGGGTCGACCTGACGGCCGACGAACGCCAGGCCGTGGTGAGCGGACTGGTCAAACGGGGGGTCGAACGCGGCGTGCCACCCCGGAAGATCAACGCCCTGGTCGGGACAACCTACGAACTCACGGTCGAGCCGACGGGCACGGAACTGCGGGACGCCAGCGAGTACTCGACGCTCCTCAACGCAACCGCCCGGTACGAACGACCGGACGTCGGCTTAGCGGTCTGTCTGGGCAACCGGGACGGGGCCTACACCCAGGCCAGGAAGCTCCTCCAGAACCACCGCCGAAACCTCTCCCAGGGGCTCGATCTCGTCAAGGAGCAGGGCGTAACCCGGACCGACCATCTCCAGTGGTTCCATGCCGAGGACCGCATCCGCGAGACCATCGTCGGGATCGTCGCCGGCATGGCCCTCGGTACCGACGGTGTCGACGCGGACCGGCCGATCATCGCCTTCGCGGTCAAGGACGACGAGACGATCAAGGTCTCCGCCAGGGGAACCCCCGCCCTCGTCCACCGGGGCCTCGACCTTTCGACCATCATGACGACGGCCGCGGCGGCCGTCGACGGCGAGGGCGGCGGCCACGACATCGCCGCCGGTGCCTCCATCCCCGCTGGCTGCGAAAGCGACTTTCTGGACCACGCGGATCGGGTCGTCGGCGAACAGCTCGGTTAGCCCTCGCCGGCCGCCCGCTCGTACCGATCGACGATGGAGTCGACCACATGGGCGAACGCCGGCGTCCCGAAGGAAGCGACCAGAACGCCGCCGATCAGGTCGAAGATCAGATCCATGATCGTGTCCTCGAGCCCGTACTGAACCAGGACCGGGCCGTACCCCATCGATTCGGCCAGCGCTCGGGCTACGAACTCGATGACCTCCCAGCCGACACCGAACGCGACGGTGAAGAGGAGGATGTAGACGAAGAGAAATCGTGAGGGCAGATAGATCTCGTCGCTGTAGAGATCGATCGCGTGGGCCGTCGAATACCCCAACCCGGCGATCACGGTCGCCGAGAGCGTGTGCGTGACATGGTCCCACCACCAGATGGCATGATACGGACCGAGAATGCCCACGGCGTGGAGGAGGACAGCCAGCGTCAGCCAGAGGGTCAGCCCCGGCGAAAGCGTGATCCGGTAGTCGCGGCTGAGGATGGCAGGGAGGAACGTCACGGCCAGCGCCCCGATCCCGTTGATGACGACGCTGATGTTGCTCTCGACGAGGCCCAGGACGAGGACCACCACGACGCCGAACTGGGCCCCTCGAGAAAGGGTCCGCTTCCGGGCGTCGGAGAGGGGCCACTCGATCGCCATCGCAGGGGACCTACGTCGCGTCGCCTAAAAAGCGTGTCAACCCCACTCCTGTCCTCTCGTTGACGACATATCTTTATAGCCGAACCGACTACGACGACTTACGCCCATGATGGCCACGACGCACATCCTCGTCGGGGTGGCGCTCGCCGCCGCCACGACGGTGTTCGCGCCGGAGTTCACGACAGTGGCCCTCGTTGCGGCCGCTGTCGGCGGGGCTTTCCCCGATCTCGATCTCTATGCCGGCCATCGGAAAACCCTCCATTTCCCCGTGTACTACTCCCTGCTGGCGTTCGGTGCGCTCGCGGTCGCCGCCGCACTCCCGATGGCTTTGACCGTGGGTGTCGCCTTCTTCCTCCTTTCGGCGGCCGTCCACTCCCGGATGGACGCCTTCGGCGGCGGCCTCGAACTCAAACCGTGGCTGGGCCAGTCCCAGCGGGCGGTTTACGACCACGCGAACGGCCGATGGCTCGAACCCCGACGGTGGATCAGATACGACGGGGCGCCCGAGGATCTCCTCCTCGCCGGAGCCATGGCAGCACCGACATTGCTCGCTTTCGACGGGATCGTCGACCAGGTAGTCATCGGTATCCTCGTGCTGTCGGCCGGGTATACGTTGGTCAGGAAACCGATGGTCTACCTCACCGAAGTCATGGTCGACGTCATCCCGCTCTCGGTCCTCGGCTACGTTCCGGATCGCTTCATCGAGGACGTCGAATCCGCCTGAGCCGGTTCTCCGGGTGTAATTTTCCCTCTGAGTGGATATTTTGGCCATGGTCCTGGAGCTAATCCAGACCACCGCCCGTTAGTTCGAGCCGATCGCCAGGGAGTCCGTCGAGGTTTTCGATCGGTTCGTGTCCGACCGGAAATCGTCGATGGCGTGTTCGCGAAGGTCCCGCGACCCGTTTCGACCCGTAATGAGGGTTCGAGACCAGTCGATGTAGTCCACTATGAATTCGGGGTGCGACGACCCCGTCAGGTATAGCGTCCGATTCATCGAATGGGACCGATGTGCCGGTCGGATCGGGGTGAACCTGGCCAAACCCGACTGGAAAATCTCCGATCAGTACCGCAATTCCACCACGAAAGAGCGGTCCCTGGAGCCGGAATAGTCGGCTTAGGCCCGCCTGCTATGGTAATAGCCGGAGCCACCGGACATGGGCGGCCGTTCAAGAGATTCGTATAGCGACATGCGCTTCATCACCCGTAATCGCCACCACAGGAGATCGGGGTTGCACCTAGCGCAGTCCATGGATATCGTGATAAATCGGGGATTACCGATAATGATCGGTAGTTGGAGAGACAAACTACACGCATCAAAATGCTATCCGTGAATCGGAGGGGTCCATTCCCCCATTCGGATTCGGATAATCACAAGGGGGGAACATTGGAAGCGCTGGCCACCATCAATGCAGAGCTCGTTATGGGACCGAGACGCTCAACCCGCTTAATCCGTAAGAAATCGACCCCGATTCAAATCCATTTGAGAACAGATACCGAATGGAAACGACACGAAAGCGTGCTTATTCGTGAAAGCCTCCAAAGTTCCATCAACGACTCAGTCACATTGTACTATCTCGAATCAGGATCGACAGCGAAAGCCGATATTGCCTCTTTTTATGGGTGGCGAGGGGTTGATAAACCATATGTCGCTATATCAAATCTGACCGTGCCCGGATCTCTCCGAACTCAGCGAGGCCACCTCAAACCGCCGCTTCTTGGGCTCAGGGGACAGCTCGCTAAAATTTCGGGTAATTACAGGTTAATGTCCTGACCGTCAAGATAGGACGGATCAACGAGAGCGACTTTCGAGTGTCAACACACCATATGAAATGACGGTCTGTCGATCCGAATGCAGATGTCGAGGCTGACTACCCAGGTGTTTGTGATGCCAATTGCTTGTGTCCCCACACCTTCACCGCAGACCATGGGGGGAGTGATCGATTTGCAGACCATTCAACCCAAAACACGGTGGCGCTCGTTCTAACGTTATTATATACCGACACGAGTATGCCGAATGACCGGTCGGGGCCACTTCCGAATTGTCCCAGGCCCGGATTTACGTCCTAATCCCTCCATCTCACCGGATAGGGTGTCAGTTGATCCCCCAAACCGATGAATCATCCAATACACGTCCGTTTCCCGACGATCCGCTAACGACCGGAGTTTCTCGACGGGATGGTGATTCGATATAGCGATATAGGGTTTATAATTTTCTATCCCCGATGCAGTCAGGTGATTTTCGAGAAGGCGTCGAACAGGTCCGAATGTTCCAATGGAGGTATCTTCAGAAAGCCGCTGTCTCCTGCTACGGTATGCTGGCAGAAGATCCGAAAAACCCCCGACACAAGCCAACATGATATTCACCAAATGGACTAAATGACCCACCCGATCGAGATTCTTCGAACGGGATATGCTTCGAGAGGTTTCTGTGGATTGACAACCGATGCTTGTTCTCCATTCCTTGATTGGACGACGAAACACTGTGAAGGATCATTCGGTATATCGATATCCAGTATATGGTTTGAGGTAAACGAATCCCGGGCGGATCACCAGTGTCCTGTGGTATTACAGGAACGTGAGTGATTCCCGGCAAACAATTACCGATGAAATGGTGAGATGGTGATTTGATACCGCGGTCAAGCCACCGACGAGATTTGAATTATTTAATTGAGTATCGAAATCGGGAGATACACCATTCACCATCAATTCGTGCTTAGAACGTCGATAACTGTGTTTGCTGCTATCGGTGAGATCGGCGAT
>CAYOLR010000130.1:0-7829 GCA_964404815.1 uncultured Halobacteriales archaeon | reverse complement strand
GAGTTCGAGTGAGGGCCAGGATGGGCGCCGCCCGAGCCGCCGCTGTCAGGACGGTCCGTTGAAGAACTCGATGGGGGAAGCCAATCGACGCTCCCGGCTGACGGCTTAGCTCTCCCCCGTCCGTGGCCGGCCTCAATCCAACTCGATGGTCCGAAGGTGTTCGCGGCCGGAATGCTGGAAGAGGTCGGTCGCGTCGGCGAACCCCTCCCCACAGAAGAGACACGTCGCGCGGCGTGGTTCCCGGGCCATAGGGGCTGGCTTGGTAACCCCTCACATAAAGATTACCTCGCCAATTATCACACGTGAATATTGACGGGGTCGACCTACCCGTCGGTCCCGCGCTCGAACGGCGCTACCATGACGTGGACGGGGGACCGACGGATCACCCGTTGGGCGACGCTACCGAGGCCGATGACACGATCCAGACCGGTTCGCCCGGTCGCGCCCAGGACGACCAGGTCAGCGCCGTAGTCGCCGATTGCATCGACGATCTGCTCGTGGGGCAGCCCCCGCCGGAGGTGAAGTTCGACCTCGAGGCCGCGCTGGGTGGCCGCCCGTTCGACGGCATCCAGCGCCGCCTCGGCTTCGGTCTCGGCCTTCTCGACGACGAGATCGAACTCGTCTGCAACGTAGCGGCTATCGATTACGTAGAGGGCGTGGATGACCGCGTCGGTCCCGTCGGCGAGGGTGATCGCGGTGTCGATCACCCCGTCGGCGGCCTTGCTACCGTCGGTTGCGAGGAGGATCGTCTCGAACATGGGTCACCTCCGACCGACGTGGCCTAAACGGTATGGGTGGAAATGACTACCGCGCCAGAAACGCACATGATTCTCGGAGACCGGGAACGGTCTTCCGGTTATAGGTCGTCGGAAAACGTTTCAATAGTTGCTATGAGTATTCGAAGTTGGATCACTCAACATCGGTTCCTCAGTTTCGTCCTCGTCACGTACGCGTTCACTTGGTCATTCCACGGAGTTCTGTTCCAGCTCGGGCTGCCCGAATCCTGGACGTTCTCCGTCCTCATCGGGCTCGGGGCCTACGGGCCCGTTATCGGCGCCGCGGTCGTGGTCTGGGCCTCGGGTGGTGACCTGAGAGCTTGGGCGCTGCAGGCGTTCAAGTGCCGGGTCCGCCCGGTCTGGTGGCTCGTCGCTCTCGGGCTCCCGGCACTGATCATCGTCGCGTCCACCGTCGTATTCGTGCTGTTTGGGGGCGATCTGGTACTCACCGGCCTGGACACGCTGTTCCTCTATCCCCTGCTCTTGGTGTACGCCCTCGTCATCGGCGGGGGACAGGAAGAACTCGGCTGGCGAGGCTTCGCCCAACCCGAACTCCAAGGCCGGTATGGGGCCTTCGGCGCGGCAGTCATCATCGGTGTCGTCTGGGCGGCGTGGCACGCCCCGCTGTTCCTCCTGCCGGGGGCCACCCACGGCGGCTTCAACGCGGGGATTTATCTCGCCGGAATCCTCGGGGAGTCGGTGATCTTGGCCTGGCTCTACAACAGCACCAACGGGAGCGTCCTCCTGGCTGGGCTCTTCCACGCGGGAAACAACGTCGCAATGAACTGGTATCCGGTGAACAACGTCCTGTTCGTCGACGGTATCCGCGACGAGAGCATCGCCTTCCTCGGACAGTTCGCGACGATCATCGTGTTGGTCGTCGCCGTCGCACTCCTCCTCGCCATCTACGGGCCGAAACGGCTCGCGACGGGAACCGTGCCGAAGTCGGACATCGAATAGGCCGGGACGCCCCGAGCGATATCTCGTAGACGTGGACTTGCCGTCGATCCGCCACCCCCCGAGGCCTCGGCCATGTCGACGGTGGGCATTGGACCGCCAATCGACGAGCCGCTACGGTCGGTTGAGATGTTCTGGATATCATCGGTCGGACACGGATTTCAGATATTGCTGAAGATCCGAAACTCCGTCCGGAACTGTCCAAAGAGACAGTCCGTCGACGCTCTACTCGGGTGACAGCGGTGGGCTCCCTCGGGTCCTGTCTCAAATGGCTCGAATGGATGTAATTTCGCAATAGATTGGTCGGGTCGAATCCCTCCGATGGACTGTTCGTCGTCGGCCGTGTTCGCCGGAATCAGCCGGGTGGGGTAACCGACGGCGTCTCCGTTCCCCGGTCCTGCATCGGGCGGGGCGTGGTATCATACGTGTATGTCCACCGACCGACGTCGTCGACGATCACCATCCGCCCGTCGGAGCCGCCCTGAAGCGGTGAGGCCTCGATCCGGAAGACGTACCAGCCGGTGACGGTCTGATCGGGAGCGATGTCGCCGTCGGTCGCGACGTACCGATCCTCGTAAGGGGGAAAGGTCTCGCCGTCGACCGTGAACGGCCCATCGAGGAAGACCTGGTTGCAGTTGTTCGACGGTTCGCCGAACGTTTGGGCACTACACTCGGGGGCGATCGCGGCCACGCCACCATAAGAACCGCCGGGCAGCGGTCGGGCCAGCCGACCGTCGTTACTGACGGCCAGGCGGACCAGCAGGAGCCGCCAGCCGTGGTCCGCCCGAACGGTTTCCCCGTCCGCCCGGGTGATCGATGCGCTCGTTCGTACGTCAGTGACGCTGACGGAGAGGCTGCCCTCGTTGACGGGTTCGCCAACATTCACGACCGGGAGGGCAATGACCGACGTGATGGCTATCGAGACCAGGAGGAGCCCTGCCACGGCGGGGATCACCCGAGCGGTGCGAGTGGTGAAATCGAGGTCCGCAGCGACGGTCGTCGGGAGCCATCCATCCAGGCGATCACCCAGCATCGGGCGGCCGACCCAGAACCAGGCCGGGCCGACGATCGCGACGAGCAGCCCGAACGGGAGCCGGGTTTGGGTCCAGAACCGCGACGTTGCGCTGACCGGGAGCATGACCACCAACCCAAGGACGGTCGCCGCGATCCCGGGGAGGAACCGGACCTCGGTCAGCCGGTCGAGATACTGACGGCCGGGGCGACCGATTCGTCGCCAGATCGGTCGGCCGAGCCAGTACCAGAGCGGTGACGCGATACCCACCGCGGCCGGCACGATGATGGCGTAGATGACGGTCAGAAACCGATCGTTCGAGACACCCATCTGCCAGTTGCCGCTGATGATAGAGACAAGGATGAGGAAAGCACTGAGGAGACCGCCGATCAGGCCGATGCCGCCCGTGAGGAGGGGATGGTCGAGGGCGTGCTGGAGGGATCGGAGTCGGGCGGAGAGGCGGGGCATTCGACCTCCTGTTAAGAGCCTGCGTAAACCGGCATAGCTCTTGGGGATCGGTCGGCATGAGCCAATGGGGCCAGCGAGCGTGGACCCAGATTCATATCAATACTGGTACGTGTTTGGTGCAGCGGATCAGGTCGTTAACTGCGGTCATAGCCCCCGAACGGACGGATTGAGGGTAACATTGCAAATAACAGAGATAATTTATAATCGATATACGACAATTCAAAGCGGGATGTCGAAAGCACTCAGAACCTCGGGCTACGTCGGGTTGACCATCCAGATGCTGTGGGGGCTCTATAACGTGTACCTGATAGTCCAGGACCGCCCGACCTCGCCGGGGCCTTGGTCGGCGGCCACGCCCATTTCGGCGTGCTGGGTATTCTGGCGGTGGTGACCGGCCTCGCCATCGAGCGGACCACCCTGACTGGAACGGCGCGAACCGTTGCCGTCTGGGGCTTCATCGCCGGCCAATGGCTCCTCCCGGCGACGATCCTGATGGAGATGGTAGCACCAATGCTGCTCATCACGGCCTATCTCTGGGGTGCCCTGCTCACGATCTCGATGGGGCTGGTCGCCTACGGCACCATCACGGCAGAGTGATAGTCAGTCGGGTCGGTCCACGTCGGTGAACTCGAAACGGGCGCCCCCCGTCGAACTCTCGATCAGCGAGAGTGACCACCCGTGGGTCTCGGCGATGCTTTCGACGATCCGGAGGCCGTATCCGGTACCGTCGGAGGACGTCGAGTACCCCGATTCGAACACCGCTTCCCGGTCCTTCGGCGGGATCCCCGGTCCATCGTCCTCGACGTAGAAGCCGTCCTCGAGGGGCCCGATCGTGACGGTTACTGCCGGAGCGGCGTGTTCGACGGCGTTCCGGAAGAGGTTCTCGAAGAGTTGTCTGAGCCGCCGTTCGTCGCCTGTTATCGTGTCGTCGATGGCCACCTCGAGCATGGCCTCGTTCGTGACCACGTAGTCCCAACAGCCCTCTGTCAGGACTCGGAGGTCGATGGTAGTGTCCTCGAGCGGTTCCTCGTCGCGAGAGAGCACGAGCAGGTCGTCGATCAGGGCGTTCATCCGGTCGTGGGCCTGGCTCACCGCCTCCAGGTGCTCGTTATCGTGGTCCTCTCGAGCAAGCGCCAACCGACCTTCGGCGACGTTGAGCGGGCTCCGGAGATCGTGACTGACGATGCTCGCAAACTCGTCAAGCCGTTCGTTCTGCTCTTCGAGGGCCTGTTCGGCTTCCTTTCGGTCGGTGATATCGATGGTGACGCCGGGAAACCGCCTCGGAGTCCCGTCGGCATCACACTCGACTTTGCCGCGGGCCATCACCCACCGGAGGCCATCCTCGGCCGTCCGGACGCGGTACTCGGCCTCGTACTCGTCACAGGCCTCCAGGGCGGCGTCGATCTTCGTTTCCACATGATCGCGGTCATCGTCGTGGACG
The DNA here is from genome assembly GCA_964404815.1 of uncultured Halobacteriales archaeon. GTDB lineage: Archaea > Halobacteriota > Halobacteria > Halobacteriales > Hikarchaeaceae > CAYOLR01. Next base: position 3,175 of record CAYOLR010000130.1, on the reverse strand, counting down.
GCGGGCAGGAACCGCTCGATGGAAACCCCCTCGCGGGCGGCCTCGGGATCCACCCCGAAGAGTTTCGCGAACGCCGGCCCGGCGACGAGCCGGTCCTCCTGGACGTGCCATTCCCAGGTCGCGATCGCCCCCGCATCGATGGCGGCCTCGAGCTGGGCGTTGGTGCGGGCGAGTTCGCGCTCGCGTTGCTTCCGCTCGGTGATATCCGAGGCGATGCCGATGATGCGAGTGAGTTCGCCCTGTTCGTAGACGCCCGTTGACCGATCGTGGACCCATCGCACCTCGCCGTCCGGCCGAACGATGCGATACACCTCGTCGTAGTCGTCCGGGGCGTCAGCCTGGGACTGGAGTGCGTGCTCGACGCGGTCACGGTCGTCCGGGTGGATTGTGTCGACGAACGATGTCGGGTCCTCCCGAAGCGAGTCAGTCGAACGGCCCCATACGTCCTCGTAGGCGTCACTGATGAACTCCATCGACTCCTTCTCGGGAGTACTGATCCAGATGACCTCGCTCACGTTCCGTTTGATCTGGTCGAGTTTCTCGATGCGTTCCCGACGTTCGGTGATGTCGGTGAGCGCGAAGACCGTGCTGTCGACGGTCCCGTCGTCGTCGAACAACGGCGCCCCGCTGACCAAGAGCACCTTCCGGGTCCCATCCGGCCATTCGATCGAGTGCCGATACCCGTAGACCGGTTCGCCCGAATCCCTGACCTGCCGGAACGGGAGTTCATCGTCAGGGATGGGGTTTCCCTCCAGATCCCTGATGTTCCACTCGGGGTCGTTGTACGTCCGATCGGTGACGGCCTCGCGCTCCAGGCCGAGGACCTCCTTGGCCCGGTCGTTGGCGAAGACGAACTGCCCGTCGTAATCGATCTCCACGACGCAGGCGGGAACCGTCTTCAAGATCTGTTCGAGCCGATGGCGGCGCCGTTCGGCGTCCTCGGCGGATCGGCGAGCGCTGACGGCGTTGATGATCCGGTTCGCCAGCAGCGTGTATCGGTCGGTCCCGCCATGCTTCTGGAGGTAGTCGGAGACGCCGGCGGAGATCGCCTCGCTCGCGATCTCCTCGCTCCCCTTTCCCGTAAAGAGGAGGAACGGCAGGTCGGGGTCGTCCTCGCGGACCTCCTCGAGGAAATCGATCCCGTTCCGTCCCGGCATATCGTAGTCCGAGACGATGCAGTCGTAATCTTCGGCCGACAGCAACTCGAGGGCCTCGGCCGCGCTCGTGGCGGTGTCGATGGTGAACCGGTCATCTTCCCGTTCGAGGAACTCCGCGGCGAGCTCGGCGAAGTCGGGCTCGTCGTCGACGTGGAGCACCCGCACCGATCCGGCCGGGTGGGACATGTATCAGTTCTCCACTGGCTGCCAGGTAAAGAAGCCTTGCGTCGACGGGTGAATGCCTTGATATTGGAATTCACGCGTTATTCGTCTCCCCGCCGGCAAGAACGACGCAACGGCTTCGAAAGCGGTATCGAAAGCGACAAGGGACTGGTAAGATATACTCATTAGTAATATTTAGTGGCAATATTATGCGCTATAGTAAGTTTATAGCCGGTACATCGCCATCGATCAGCCATGGCACCCGACGACCGAATCCGAACGACGCACATCGGCAGCCTGCCCCGACCGCCCGAACTCGTCGACCTGTTCGAACGGCTCCAGGCACGGGAGGAGATCGATCACGAGCGCTTCCGCGAGCTGGTCACGGAGGCGACGACCGCGGTGGTCCGGCGGCAGGCCGAAACCGGCATCGACATCGCGAACAACGGCGAGCAGGCACGGATCGCGTTCAACTTCTACGCCGTCAACCGGCTCACCGGCTACGACGGCCAGAACACCGTGCCGTTCTGGCGCGACCTCGAGGACTTCCCCTCGTATGCGGACCTGGCGTTCGACACCGTCGACGTCGACCTCACCTCCCGGCCCGCCGCCACGGGGCCCATCGCGTACGATGGCGAGGCGGAAACGCGCGCCGAGATCGGCGCGTTCAACCACGCCCTCGAAACGGTCGACCACGACTTCGCGGACACCTTCTTCACGGCCGCCTCGCCCGGCGTGATCGCCACCTCGCTCGGGAACGAGTACTACGACAGTTACGAGGACTACCTCTTCGCGATCGCCGATGCGATCGCCGAGGAGTACGCGATCATCGCCGAGGAGACCGACGGGTACATCCAGCTCGATTCCGGCGAGCTCTGGGAACACCACCGGGTCCTCCAGGACCTCCCGGAGGCGGAGTACCTCGACACGGTCCGCCTCCACATCGAGGCGCTCAACCGTGCGCTCGACGGCATCGATCCCGATCGAGTCCGGTATCACGCCTGCTGGGGCAACTATGAGGGGCCCCATCACCACGACCTTCCGCTCGAGACGGTGCTGCCCGAGCTCTACGAGGCGAACGTCGGCGCGGTCTCCATCGAACAGGCCAACCCGCGCCATCAGCACGAGTTCCGGGCGTTCGAGGAATACCCCGTCCCCGACGAGTGGACGGTGATCCCGGGCGTGATCGACACCAAGACGAACATCATCGAGCCGCCCGAGGTGGTCGCCGACCGGCTCGAGCGGTTCGTCGAGATCGTGGGCGACCCCGGCCGGGTGGTCGCGGCCCCCGACTGTGGCTTCGGCACGCTCGCCGGCCTCCGGACCGTCGACGCCGAGATCGCCTGGGCCAAGCTCGAGGCGCTCGTCAAGGGCGCCGAACTCGCCTCCGAACGGGTACGACGGTCGCCGGTCGTGTCCTGATCGACGCGATCGGTTGTTCCCGGGTCGGCCCTCAAGATCTGTTCTGTCTCGGGTCCGGCGATTGAACACGGTATTCACCGGACAGTGGCAGGGGCCTCGGGATATCCCGAACCACCGAGCCTTTGTGTGGCCAGCGGTGACCGTTCCGCCATGCGCCACCTCGGCCTCAAGGCCCGGATGGCACTGGTCGGATCACTGCTGTTCGCGTTCTACGCCGTCGCCGCCGTCGTCGTGATGGGCGTGTTCGGCTGGCCGATCTGGCTGGTGTTGCTCGGGAGCGTCGCGTTCGTCGGCGTCCAGTATAAGATCGGCAAGTGGGCGGCCCTGCGGAGCGTCGGGGCCGAAGACCTGCCCGAGGACCGCTTCCCGGAGATCCATCAACGCGTCGAGGCCCTCGCTGCCGACATGGGCATCGAGAAGCCCCGGCTCAAGAT
>CAYOLR010000129.1:0-8136 GCA_964404815.1 uncultured Halobacteriales archaeon | reverse complement strand
CCGCCATCACCGGGTGTACCATCGAGGACGGGCTGGCGCCCGATCAGGTCGGCGCTGTTCGGAGCTTTCAGGCGGGCGAGAAGTCCTTGCGCGAGAAACTCCTCGCCCATTCTGACATCGAGCGCTACTATCAATACACCATCCTCGATGGCGCCGGCGCCAAGGCGGACTACCTGAGCGAGCTGCGCGCCATTCCGATCACGGAAACTGACGAGACACTCGTCGTTTGGACGGGAAAGTTCGATGCGGAGCCGGGGGCGATGGCCGACGAGACCGAGGGGACCACCAAGGTGTATACGGCGGGCCTCGAGGGGCTGTCAGAGGCGTTCGAGTAACGCCGGCCTGGTCGCCGTCAGGCCTGTCGGGCCCGTTCTTCGACCGCGGCGAAGTACTCCTCGATATCGGCTTTGACTTTGGGCTTGACGAGCGAGGAGCCGAGGCTGGCGAGCTTGCCCTTGACGTCGGCCGTGACCGTGTAGCTGAGTGTGGTCTCGTCGCCCTCGGCGACGAGGTCGATCGCCATGTCGGCGGAGACCTTCGTCCAGGTCCCGGCGCTGTTGTCACCGGCGGAGACGGTGGCGGCCATCCGGTCGTAGGGGGTTTGCTCGGTGAGCTCGACCTCGCCGCTGAGGCTCAGCGTGAAGCCGGCGACCGAGCGGGTGATGGTCCCGGTGTAGGTGTCGTCGTCGAGGCGTTCGATCTCCTCGGCCCCCGGGATGCATTCTTCGAGTTCCTCGGGGTCCGTGATGATCGTCCAGATCTGCTCGGGCGTCGCCGTGACGGTGAACTCACCAGTGAACTCCATAGTGGATGTCCACCGGCGGACAATATACCGTTTTATGCCTGGCGTTCGGCGGCCCATGGCATCCCGGCGATGCACAATATCTTTAGGACCCGGAAAAGTGGGTGATCACATGGTAGCGAGCCGATTTACCCACGCCAGCATCCTGGCGACCGACCTCGAGGAGTCCGTGAATTTCTACGAGGAGGTGTTCGGAATGGAGCGGATCCCGTCCCCCAACTTCACGACGCCCGTCGAGTGGCTGCGGGTCGGCGACCTCACCCTACACCTGTTCAAGCGCGACATCGAGGCGGCCGATTTCTATCACGTCGGGCTGCACGTCGACGACTTCGAGCACGTCTACCGGGAGGTCGACGAGCGCGGTATCGCCACAACGTTCGATCCGGAGACCGAGGAGCCGGTCGTCTACTCGCTCCCCGAGGGGGCCGTCCAGCTCTATCTCACCGATCCGACCGGGAACCTCGTCGAGGTCAACTACCCGAACGTCGAGGACCTCGATCGGTCGGTCGTGACGAACATCGTCCCCCGTTCGGAACAGGTCGAACAGGACGAGGAAGCGATGCGGGCGAAGCTCTACTTCGAGAATACGGTTCCACAGACGGTTCAGTAGGCGAGACGCCGGGTTCGGAGGATTAAAGTATTCGAGCCGGAACGAATTCAATTATTCATGAGGTGGAAACTCAAATGGCACTGCTAGAAGAGGCGGTGAGATTCACATTTCTCTCTCTGAGTATCGCCTCTATCTACGTGCTGGTCGCTATCGGGTTATCGATCGTGTTTGGATCGCTCAAGTTCGTGAACATGGCCCACGGCGCTTTGTACCTCCTCGGTGCGTACGTCGGCCTCTTTATTGCCTACTCGAATACCAATCTCGGTGGGAGCCTCGAATCCTTCGCACCGCTCGGCCTGGAATGGGGGTTCGCGGCGGCGCTGATCTTGACGCCGATCGTGCTCGCCGCCTTCGGGGTCGTAATGGAACGGCTGATGGCGAAACCACTCTATGATCGGGACATGCTCGATCAGCTGCTCATCACGTTCGGGGTGTTGCTCGGTCTCCAGGAGGTCGTTGGCATCTCGCTTGGGCGGGAGAGCTTCACCTATACCCGGGCGAGTTGGGCCCAGGGACCGATCCCACTCCCCGGAATCGGCACAGCCTCTCGCTGGCGGATCTACGTGATTATCGCCACACTGGTCCTGTTGGGGATCATCCTCGTGTTCTATAAATACACGGACTACGGCCTCGCCGTCCGCGCCGGGACGGAGGACGCGGAAATGACCCAGATGCTCGGCATTCGAATCACTCGGCCGTACCTGTTGATCTTCGCGATCGGCGCCGCCTACGCGGGGCTCGCGGGGGTCCTGGGCGGTGCGACCTTCGACGTGAACCCCCAGATGGGTGTCGAGATCATCATCCCCGCGCTCGTGATCGTAATCATGGGCGGTGTGGGGAGCATCCGGGGGACGATTATCGCGGCGATCCTGGCCGGGGTGACGTTCTCCGCCGTGACGGAGGTCATGCCCTCGATGGCCACGGCGAGCATTTACATCCTCGCGATCATCATCCTGAGTCTTCGACCGCAGGGTATCGTGCCATCGGTGGTGTTAGAAGAATGAGCTCTGGCATCGATCTAGGGGACGACGATCCCCTGCTCAGCTGGGACCGATGGGATCGGATCAAGCGGTCCGAGCTGTATGTCTTCCTCGCGGCAGCGGCATTCGCGATCTTGTTTCCGTGGCTATTCGTCCGGGCCCCGGTGACGAGTGAATTCATCAATGGCTACGATTCGCTGGCGAAAACTATCGTCATCTGGTCGATCTTCGCGGTCGGATTCAACCTCCTGTTGGGCGAAACCGGGCTGTTGTCCTTCGGCCATGCGGCCTTTTGGGGGGTCGCTGGGTACGGCGCCGGCTGGATGGCGATCTACAGCGTCGGCCACCCGATCTTGATGATTATAGCTGGGGTGATTCTCGGTACCCTCTTCGCGGCGGTCGTCGCGCCGATCCTCCTTCGACTACACACGGTCTACTTCGCTATCGTCAGCCTGGCGATCGCGCAATCCCTGTTCTGGCTCGCGAGGGAGCCGTTGTATGATTTGACGGGTGGTGAGAACGGGCTGACACGAATGCAGGTGGAACCTTTATTCGGTGACGTCTCCATGGCCGAGCAGCTGCCGGATGTCCTCGGCGAGTTGATGGGATCCTGGATGTATCTCGTGATCGCTGTCGCGTTCGTGTTCTCGATCGTCCTGGTGAATCGGATTCGGAAGTCCCCGTACGGATTGATCTTCCAGGCTATCCGGGAGAACGAAACCAGAAGCACGTTCGTCGGGATGAACGTCTGGCGATACAAGTTCGCGTCGTTCGTGATGTCGGCTTTCTTCGCATCGCTTGCGGGAACGCTATTGACCGTCGATAAGTCGTTCGTTGGGATCCGACGGCTGTGGTGGACGGCGAGCGGCGACGTCGTTGTCATGTCGGTCATCGGGGGCCTCCGAACCCTGTTCGGTCCGGTCGCCGGAGCGATCATCTACAAGTGGTTCGGGGGCGTCTGGGACGGGTACCCCGAGATCGGCCAGTTCTGGCTGCTGATCCTGGCCGTGGTTTTCACGGCGATCGTGTGGTATTACCCGGATGGTGTTTGGGGATTCTTCGGAAAGATCGGCGAGTACCTTCGCTCGCTGGGTGGTGATTCGGAATGAGCTTGCTCGAGGTCGAAAACGTGACGATGGAATTCGGCGGGTTGCTGGCCCTCGATACCGTCGACATGGGGATCGAACAGGGGGAACTCGTCTCGCTGATCGGCCCCAACGGGGCCGGGAAGTCGACCCTGATCAACGTGATCACGGGGATGTTGACACCGACAGAGGGGACCGTCAGATACGAGGGTGACGAAATCGTCGACAAGGAACCCCACGAGATCGTTCAACTGGGATTGGGGCGGTCGTTCCAGACCGCCGAGATCTTCCCCGACCTCACCGTCAGGGAGAACGTCGACGTCGCGGCGTTCATGACTGAACACGGGTCGTTCTCGCTGAATTTCCTCCGTCGCCGGGACAGCTACGAGGAGGTTCGGGAACGAACCGGTGATATCCTCGACACGCTCGGCCTGAAAGACGAGGCCGACTTACCGGCCAGCTCTCTCCCGTACGGCGATACCCGACGGCTCGAGGTCGCCGTGGGGATGGCGACCGATCCGGAGCTCATGTTCATGGACGAACCGACCGCGGGCATGTCGCCGGGCGAAACCGAAATGACGACAGACCTGATCAAACGGATGCAGCAGGAGTGGGGGATCACCATCTTGCTCGTGGAACACGACATGGACGTCGTTTTTGACGTTTCGGACCGAATCGTTACGCTGCATCAAGGCAGTATCATCGCAGAAGGAACCCCGGAGGAAATCCAGGATGATCCGGCGGTTCGCTCGGCCTACCTCGGAGGTGGCGGTTCATGAGCCTCCTCGAACTCGAAGGGGTCCACTCGTACTACGGCCCGAGCCACATCCTCCGGGGCGTTACAATGTCCGTCCAAGAGGGAGAGATCGTTACGCTCCTCGGCCGCAACGGGGCCGGGAAGACGACGACGCTCCGGAGTATCGTCGGTGCCGAACCCCCCACGGTCGAGGAGGGCACGATTCGGTACGAGGGAACGGAAATCACCGACTGGCCGACCGACGACATCGTCCTCTCGGGCGTCGGAATCGTCCCCGAGGAACGGCGGCTGTTCACGGAGTTAACCGTCGAAGAGAACCTCGAACTATCTCGCATCTCCCGGAACTACTGGAACGTAATCAAGCGACGGATCCTCGGTAACGATGGTGGCGGCATGACCCCCGATGAACTGTACGACCTGTTCCCGGTACTCGAGGAACGGCGTGACCAGAAGGCCGGGACCCTTTCCGGCGGAGAGCAGCAGATGCTCTCGATCGCCCGGACGCTCCGGCTCCCGAACGTGGATCTGCTGTTACTCGATGAGCCGACCGAGGGGCTCGCGCCGCAGATCGTCGAGGAGCTTATGGACGCTATCGAAGAAATCGCCGGCGAGGGCACGACGGTGTTGTTGATCGAACAGAACGTCCAGGCCGCCCTCGAACTGGCGAGCCGCGGGTACGTCCTCGACCAGGGCGAGATCGTGATGGAAGGATCGGTCGACGAATTCGACGACGAGGAGCTGGATCAGTACCTGGTCGTGTAGGATTCCGTTCTTGGTTTCGGTAGATGGACGAGACGGCGCGGGCCTATTCGAGCGCGTAGACGGTATCGTCGGCGGCGCCGAAGTAGAGTACGCCATCGACCAGGGCCGGACTGGGCCCAACGCCCCGTTCGGTCACTTCGAAGAACCACTTGCGGGCGCCGTCCTTCGTGAGAGCGTAGATGCCCGTCCCCGGTTCGTCGACCTGGCTGTGTGAGCCGATATAGATAGTGTCCGCCGTAACTGCGGGGCTACTTCCGATTTCGAGTGCGTCCGTCTCGTAGACCCACCGTTCCTTGCCGGTTTCGCGATCGAGAGCGAACACCTCCGCGTTTTTTCGGGTGGTCTGTGGCGGTTCGTTTGCGGGAGTATGTCCGAAGTAGACGGTGCGCTCGTCGACGGCCGTCGAGCCGGAGATGTATGCGCCATAGGAATTGAAGGTCCACTGTTCCTCGCCGGTTGCCGCCTCGAGGGCGTAGACCTTCGAGTTCCAGTCCGTAAGGTACACCGTCCCGAAGGCGAGCGTGGGCGACGACCAGATCCAATCCCGGGCCCGGTATCGCCATTCCTGCTCTCCGGTCGATCGGTCGATCGCGTAGAAGTAGCCGTCGGAACTCCCGATATAGAGCCGTTGGCTCCCGACGGCCGGGGTACTGACGACCTCGGCGCCCCGCTCGAACCGCCACAGGACGTCACCCGTTTCGGCGTCCAGGGCGTAGACCCATCCCTTGTCATCGGATCCCTCGGCGTACCACTCACAGGCGAGGTTGTTGCAGCCGACACCGATGTAAACGGTTCCGCCGACGACCTTGGGTGAGCCACGGATCAGGCCATCCGTTTCGACATCCCAGACCAGGTCGCCGGTCTCGGCATCGAGGGCGTAGATGTGTCGATCGTAGGACCCCACGTAGACCGTTCCGTCGGCGTACGCCGGCGTACTTTCGATACGGTGGTTCGCCTGGAACGACCACGCCTCCTCGCCGGTTTCGGCGTCTAAGGCATAGAGGTGAGTGTCGGCACTCCCCGTGAAGACCCGGCCGTCCGCTACTACCGGACTGCCCCAGAAGTCATCGTCGGCCTGGAAGGTCCATTTGACCGACGGATCTTCGATATCGGTGACGTCGGCAGCGTAGCCCGTGTTGAACCGGTCGCCCCGGAATTCGGCCCAGCCCGGTTCGGTCTGGAGGGTGGGTTGTTGTCGCCGTGTCGGAGCGGCACAGCCGGCGCCTAATGGTATCGAGGCGGCCGCGGCCGCTTTGAGGAAGCGGCGCCGGTTCGTTGACGTCATTTCGTAGGGTTCGCCCGGTTCCGCAATTAACCTTTACTCATCGGTGGTGGGCGGCAGTAAAGGGGGCTGTCAAACGGTCTGCGTAACAATTATATAGGCCGCCATCAAGCCGCACAAATATGGTTCGAGAGAACCAGGAAGACAAGACATCCATGGATAACTCAAACAGACGGACGATTCTGAAAACGCTCGGCGCAGCGGGGGTTGGCGCCTTCGCCGGCTGTACGGGGGGCGACGGCGGCGACGGTGGCGATGGCGGTGACGGCGGCGATGGTGGTGTCGGTGGCGACGGCGGAACGGCCACGGACACACCGGGCCCGCAGGAACGCTTCGATCCGATCGGCAACTGGCCACCGGAGGGCGACACGGTCACGATCGGGTACAACGCCGACCAATCAGGCGCGCTGGCCCCCGAAGGCCAGCAGGGCCGCCGCGGGTTCTACCTCGCGATCAAGCACCTGAACAATAACGAGGGGCCGGTCGCGATGACCGACAGCCTGTCCGGGAACGGTGTCCTCGGCTACGAGCTCGAGGGCGTCGACTCGGACGGCGAGGGACAGGCCGAACCGTCGATCGAGAACGTCAACCGGATGATCGACCGCGACGGTGTCCAATCCTTCTATGGCGGTATTTCGAGTACGGTGACGAAGGCCGGCATGCCGATCGCTCAGCGGAAGAAGGTCCCTTACTCCGGGGCTATTTCGACCTCTGGCGGGATCAGTGGAAAGGACTGTACCCGGTACTACTGGCACAAGTCCGGTCACTCCGAGTACTTCGGCCGGGCGGCGGGTGAACTGCTCCCCGCCGAGATCGGCGAGAACAAGTCGATGTACCACATCTACGTGGACTATTCGTACGGCCAGTCCAACCGTGACGCACACAACAAATGGCTGGCCGAGGAGGGGACATGGGAGAACCTCGGCGGGACGGGCATCGCGGTCGGCGAACTCGACCACTCCGCCCAGATCGCTGACCTCGAGGAATCCGGTGCCGACGTGCTCGTCTTCACGAGCTTCGGTGGGCTCGCCCGTGCGGGGATTAAGCAGATGCAGGATTCGGGGATCCTCGACGAGATCGAGGTGATTATCCCCCACATGACCGGATTTACCCTGTCGGCATCCGGCCCCGAGGCGCAGGGCGTCTATGGCTTCGCGCCGTGGGTCCGCCAGTACGCCGCGAACAACGACTACGCCCAGGAGTTCGTCGACACGTTCCAGAGCGAGTACGATCAGCCGTGCACGCAGAGTGCGGCGATGGCATATACGGGCGTTATCCAGTGGGCCGCGATGGCGGAAAACGTCGGCACGATGCACCCGCCCAGTGTCATCGAGGAGCTCGAAGCCGGTTTCTCCTGGAACAACGTCATGGGCCCCGAGGAGTACCGCAAGTGCGACCACTCGGCGAAACGGCCGATCCACCTCGCCAAGGCCCTCGCCCCGGAGAACCGCGACGAGACCAACTACAGTCTCGAGCTGGTCGACTCGACCGATCCGTTCATCTATCCATGTGATGAGTTCCCGGCGTCGGACTGTGACATGGACTCCTTCAGCCTGACCAACTAACGACGTCAGGCCTTTTCGATTCCCGATCAGCGGGCGATTCGATTTCGGTACGGTCTTGGGATATCCTGGATGTCGAGCCCCGTGTGCGGGGATCTGCAGTCGTTGCTCCGACCGGATCGTCAGCTTCTTCGAGCGCTGAGCACGACCAGCGGAACGGGTGATCGGCCGGCTACGGCTCGCTCATGCGGATGATCGGTTTGATCGTGTCGCCCTCCTCGTGGTCGTCGTCGGCCTGCTCGATCTCTTCGAACGGGCAGTAGGTCACGATCTCGTCGAAGGGGAACCGGCCCTGC
>CAYOLR010000128.1:0-8137 GCA_964404815.1 uncultured Halobacteriales archaeon | reverse complement strand
CGTGGTGGGGCATCGACGACGATACCACGGAGACTCACGAACGGCTTCGATCGCTGGCCGAGGCCGCCGGATTCGAGCCCGGGCCGCGGTTCCTCCCGGCCGAGGCCCAGACCGAGGGGCCCCCCATCGCGACCTGGCGGCGGTTCTCGGGCGTCGGCGAGTTCATGCTAATCGGCGATCGGGACCGGGCGGTCCACATCACTCGGACGAGCCTCCTCGAGGAAGGACGCTCCCTGACCGAGGCGACGCGGGCGCTCGCGACCGCCTTCGACCTCGAGATCGGCCTGCTGCCGATGAGCGACCAGCCCGTCGCGAGCCTCATCCATACCCCCGCCGGGCTCCAACACTTCCAGGAGTTCTGGGTGGCCAATGACGGCGAGCCCGAGGTGGACGCTGTCGAGTTCAGGGGAGCCGACTCGGCCGTTCCGACGGCAGCCGTTCGATCGGCACTGGAGGAACCGGTCGTAATCGGGCCGTCGAACCCGGTAACATCGATCGGTCCGATCCTCGCCCTCGACGGGGTCGAACAGGCGCTCGCTGAGACCCCGGTCGTGGCGGTTTCTCCGTTCGTCGAGGACCGCGTCTTCTCGGGGCCGGCGGCCAAGCTCATGGCCGCCACCGGCTATCAGCCGAGTACCGAAGGCGTCGCGGAGGCGTTCCCGTTCGCCGATGCCTTCGTGCTCGACGAGGCCGACGGGACCGAACTCGACCGCCCAACCGTACGGACGAATACGCACATTTCGGACGCCGGGGCCGCAGAGCGGGTATGGTCGGCCTGTCGCGACGCGCTGGGGGTGGTCACCTGATGTTCTCCCCGCGGTTGGCATTAGCCAGCCTCTCAGGGGAGTCCGATGCGGCGTGGGCCCGGCAAGGCGCACAGTGGGCCGGCGCGGCTTTCCTCGGCGGCATCTGTCTCGACGACCGGTCACGGCGGGCGGCGGAAACGATGGTCGAGACCCGGGACCGGAACGAGTTCCTCCCCGACGACCCGCTCGAATTCATCGACTCCGAGCTGGCGTCGCTGGCCGACGTTCCCATCCTCCCCGCCTTCAACGTCCGGAGCACGACCCTCGATCCGGTTGGCGAGGCGGCGGCGATCTGCGCGGCTCACGGGGCCGTCATCGAAATCAACGCCCACTGTCGACAGGAGGAGCTCTGTGGGGTGGGGTGTGGGGAAACCCTGTTGGCCGACACTGACCGGCTCTGTACGGTCGTCGAACGGGCGACTGCGGCCGGCGCGCCAGTCAGCGTCAAAGTCAGGGCCGCGGTCGATGGGGTCGATCTGGTCGACACCGCGAGGCGCTTGGCCGACGTCGGCGCGGACATCCTCCACGTGGACGCGATGGATTCCGAGCCGGTGATCGGCGAGATCAATTCGGCAGTGGGCGACCAACTGTTCCTGCTCGCGAACAACGGCGTTCGAGATCGGGAGACGGCTCACGAGTACCTGCGCTACGGGGCCGATGCCGTCAGCGTCGCCCGGCCCAGCGATCGACCTGCCGTCCTCTCGACGGTGAAGTCCGCCGTCGAGACGTGGTTTCAGGAAACCCCAGCCTGATCAGTCGTCACTCGAAGACCGCCGTTCGGACACGTACTCCCAGAACTCGACGCAGCCACAGCCATCGTCGAGGCCATCGAAGAAGGCCCCATCACCTTCGTCACTCACGGTCCCCCATACGCCGATGGTGGCCAAAGCCGAACGGGTCACGGCGGCTCTTTCCGTCGTCCCGGCATGGAATCCAGGGTCGAACAAGGCCGATCCGGGGCGAAGACCGGCGTCACATCCCCAAATATAGGGAATCAGGGGTGTCGTGGCTATCGGCAAGGATTACCGATACCTGTGATGGGGATGGTGGGAGTTAGATGGGTTTATGCCGCTCCCTCCAGTATCATGTCGACATGCCGATCAAACCCGACTACATTAAGAAGTTGGGCACACGCCTCATCGAGCAGTACCCGGAGGCGTTCTCGACCGACTTCGAACAGAACAAGGAAAGCGTCGTCAAGCTCACCAATATCGAATCCAAGGGCGTTCGGAACCGGGTCGCGGGGTACGTCACCCGCAAAATGCGGTCGAAGGTCACCGCCTGAACCGGGCTGTTCTATCAGGGTTATTTACCGACATTAGCGGCGCATTCACGGGAAATCGGTCGCTCGCATCACAACCGTTTTGCCATTCGATTTGGTACTCCGTGGCACATGACTACCTCCGTCGGAATCGTCGGGGCAACCGGTGCCGTCGGGCAGCGGTTCGTCCAGCTCATTGACGATCATCCCCTCTTTGATATCTCGGCCGTTACTGCAAGTTCGGACAGCGCGGGACGACCCTATCATGCGGCGGCGAAATGGCGCGTCGGCACCCCGATCCCCGATGACGTCGGCGACCTGACCGTGTTACCCACCGATCCCGACGCCATCCCGTCGGACGTCGATCTCCTGTTCTCGTCGCTTCCCTCCGGCGTCGCAGAGGAGGTCGAGCCCGCCCTCGCCGAGGCCGGGTATGTCGTCTCTTCGAACTCGTCGAATGAACGCCTCGCCAACGACGTCCCCCTGGTCATTCCCGAAATCAACCACGATCACCTCGATCTGATCGAGGTCCAACGCGATGAACGCGGCTGGGACGGCGCTCTAATCAAAAACCCCAACTGCTCGACCATCACGATGGTCCCGACGCTGGCCGCTCTCGATCAGTACGGCCTGGATCGTGTCCATGTGAGCACACTGCAGGCCGTATCAGGGGCCGGCTATGACGGCGTGACCTCCATGGAGATCATCGACAACGTCCTCCCCCATATCGGCGGCGAGGAAGAGAAGATGGAGACGGAAACCAGAAAGCTCCTTGGCGAATTCTCCGGCACCGGGGTCGACTGGCATGATGTCGCCGTCTCGGCGTCATGTAACCGGGTGCCGACGTTGGACGGCCACCTCGAAAACGTCTGGGCGGAGACCGACGAACCGGTCAGCCCGGCGGCAGCCGCGGCCGCGATGCGCGAACTCCCGTCGCTCGACCTCCCGTCGTCCCCGGAGCCACTGATCACGGTCTTTGACGACGCCGACCGGCCCCAACCACGGTTGGACCGGATGGTCGGTGAGGGTATGGGTGTCGCAGCCGGCGGCATCCAAACGACCGATACGGGCCTCCTCTACAACTGCCTGGCCCATAACACGATCCGCGGGGCAGCGGGGGCCAGCCTCCTGAACGGGGAACTCTTGGTTGAACATGGATGGATTTGACCCGCGACGATGGTGACCGACACCGAACCAACGGAGGAAACCTCCGTCGGTGACGGCCGGAAGAAACATATCACGGTCGTTCATCCCTCGGGCGAACAGACGGAGCACGGCGACGTCTACGTGAAACATTCTTCGAAGGCGTTCCTAGTTTCGCCCGACGCCGACTTCCCGGAAGCGGAAACCACCCGGTACGAGAAGAACGATCTCCTCCGGACGGAGATATCACAGCACCACGCGGCCTGTTTCATTACGACGGCCGCTGCGGGCGACGAACGGACGCTCGACGATCTCCGGGCGTTCCGGGATCGGAGCATGGCCCGCGATCCGATCGGCCGGGCTTTGTTGTCGGTTTACGAAACCGTGAGCCCACCGATTGCCCGGATACTGGATCGCCACTCGACCGCCCGGACGACGGGACTGGTCCGGTGGCTGGTCGAACGATGTGCGACCGTCGCCAGGCGACAGCGGCGGGCTTCCGGATGGCGCGCTAGAGTGCTCGCCGTCGGACTGACGGGCCTCTACGTCGTCGGTCTCGTAGTTTCGATCGTCGGCGCCGCCTTCCTCCGAGCGCGCGACCTTACCGGTTGAGAAACCGCCAGAGGCTCTCGACGGGGGTAAACCCCAGCCCATACCGGTCCACCACGTCGACATCGTAACGGTCTCCCCAATCCGAGATCCCCCCGACGAGTTCGTCGAAGCGCACCTCCTCATGGAGCCGATAGGCGTAGGACAGGCCGTCTACGGTGTAGATAGCGACCTTGGGCCGGCCGAGCCACCCGCCAGAATAGAGGATGACCCGTTCGATCCCTTTGGGGTTCAGCCAGTGGACCCCGTCAGCCTGAAGGAGGACCTCGTCGATCCCGTGAATCTCGTATATCCGTTCCATGCCGACCGCTTCCCGCCGGTGTTTCCGAAACCCCAACCCGAACAGCGGCGTGATGTAGGCGTATTCAGCGATGTAGACGCCATCGTCGGCGAAAAACACCTCGGCCATCCGAAGCGGGAACGACCCCGTCATCCCGTAATGAACGTGGTACTCGACCTCGATCCCGGTGCTGGGAAGATCCTCGAAGTCGGAAGGCTCGACGTCGTCGGTCGCCATTAGGCCCCCTCCGGTTCCGTGTAGGCGATCCGGAAGAACAGGAGGGCACCGCCGAGAAAGAGCAGGCCGAATAGCGGACGGCCCTCGAACGCGAGATAGACCCCGAGGGCCAGCCCGACGACGGCCAATCCCACGAGGACCCTGGTCCGGGTCGAATAGTCCTCCGTGGCCGGATCCGTCCCATCGTCACCTCGGGCCTGCCGTTCGGCCAGGTAGGTGACCACCATGAGCAGCAGGCTACCGACCACGATGACGGTCCGGGTGAGCGGCGCGAGGGTGATGTCTGCCGCGATCCTGAGAATTCGCGGGAGGAGAATGGCGATCAGCCCCCCGAGATAGATCGACAGCCGATGGGCCGCGAGAAATCGAATCGGCCCCGCCATCGTCGCCTGTCCCGTTGTCATTGGCGGGTTCACGAACGGAGAGGAAAAGTAAGTAGTGGAGGGATTAGGCGAGGAAGCCCCGAGCCTCGTCCGCCCCGTCGACCGTTCCGCTGGCGTTCATCTTGCCTTGGGCGGACCGGTACATGGTGTAGATCTGCACGAGCAGGACGATCAGCCACAGGACGTATCCACCGGGACTACTGCTGACGACGTCGACGGTCGTGGCGAACGTGTCCAATCCGAACCGGCTCACGAGCGTGTCGCCGATCAGGAGGATGCTGAAGTAACCGAAGAAGCCCGTCGCCCACCACATAGCCACGACGCGGGCCCACCCGGGCTGGGTGTGCTCGGGCAGCCGCGTCGTGTTCATTATGGTGACGAGCGCGTTATACGGCCACATCATCACGCCCGCGATCGCTGCCCCGAGCACCAGCAGGATCCACGGCTGCTGGAACTGCGCGGCAATGATCAGGATACCCCAGGCCGTGAAGATCGTCAACAGCCCGAGGAAGGTCCGGTTGAGGTCCCACCCGGCGCCGCGGCCGTACTCCTCGTACAGGATGTCCACGCTGTTGCGGACGAACGACTCGAGGATGGCGTACTGAGTGGTGAACAGTGCGATGAACAGGACGCCATAGAGCAGGAAGGAGTTCAGCGCACCGAGTTGCGGGATGATCTCGCCGAGCCACATATCGATCGCGCCGACGTCAGTGCCGGCTGCGTACTGCGTCGAGATTGACATCGTGACCGTGGCGACCACCAGGAGCCCGATGACAAAGGTCAGGAAGTGTTCCTGCTGGGTAACCTTCCACCAGCCTTTCCACCGGCGCATGTTCGTGGCGGTCGGCTCGAAGGTGAAGCCGTTCCGGTGGAGGTCCTCCGGATCGGCTCCCCGGAGCGGGTTCTTGATCCGGCCTTGGTAACTGCCCATGCCGTAGCCCTTCTCGCGGGCCCAGACGCCTTGTGAGAGGTTGATATACCCGCCTGCGCCGGCATAGGCCAACCCGCCGAGGAATACGGCGATATCCATGTCGGCGGGAAGGGCGCCGAAGTTGACCGCGCCGGCCGGGACGTTGGCCAGCTGCCCGATCGAACCGACGATGAAGACCAAGACGATCGCGAACGCGATCGCAACGAACATCAACGCCACCTGGGCCTTCTCGATCACGTTATAGAGGATCGGCCCGGCCTGATAGGAGAGGAAGATGATGATCATCGACAGGACGCCGACGATCACCCAGTTGCTGCGGCCGATGCCGACCCACGCGGCGAATACCTCTGAACCGCTCGCCGCCCAGCCGGGCCAACCGACGTGAATGAATCCCGCGATGAGGAAGAACCACGGCCAGATGGTATGGAGCCGATCGAACGCCCGGAAGATGCTCTCCCCGGTCGCGATGGTCCAGCGTTGGATCTCGGTGTTGATGAAGAACTGCGTGATCACGCCCACCCAGAACGCCCAGTAGAGCCCCCAGCCGTTCTGAGCGACGAGGGTCGGCCAGAACATGGTCTCGCCCGACCCGAGCGAGGCGCCGAGCATGATCGCGCTCGGCCCGATAATATGCGATACTTTGGGGACCTTCGGCACTTCCGCGAGTTTGAAACGGCCCTCCCCGCTCGTATCGGGGTAGTCGTTCGTCTCGGGCGCGCTTTCTAGATTCTCGTAATCCAGCTCACGATAGACGGTTTGTCGATACTGTTCCCCGACTTCTGCCGGTGCAAAAATGTCTTCGTCGGCCACTCCTCCGTCCGGCCTGGTCTCAGGTTCCTTTTCAGGTTCCGGTTCGCGTGTCATCGTATCCCCATCGGACTGCTAGCCACGCTACGGCTTGCCACGATAGCCCCTGACGTGGCTAATGTGAACTGTTATCATTCTTTTTATTATAAGTAACGGTGCTCGACGGCGGGGTGGCCCTAAAAATCGGCCCCAAACTATGGGAGCGACTCGGCGACCACCTCGATCGGATGGACCGGGTGCTCGCCGTAGTGGTCGCCGAGCTGCGTCCGGCAGGACGCCCCCGGGGCGACGACCCGTTCCCCCGGGCTCTTCTCGACCTGCCGGAAGAGGATCCGGCCGATCGCCTGCGAGAGGTCGTAGTGCTCTGCTTCGTACCCGAACGAGCCCGCCATCCCACAGCAGCCCGAGTCGAGGAAATCCACGTCGTATCCCAATCGCTCGAGCACGGCTTCGACGTGGCCCGCCTCGTTGAGCGCCTTCTGGTTGCAGTGGCCGTGGTACGTGATGGGACCCGATCCCCCCTCGATCGGGAGATCGGCGTCCAGTCCGAAGGTATCGAGGAACTCGAACACCCCGTAGGCATTGGCGCCGACGGAGAGGACGTCGTCCCCGTCGAGAAGGGCCGCGTATTCGTCGTGGAACATCGCGACATCGGAGGGCTCGACGAAGACGACCGACCACCCCTCCTCGATGTATGGGAGCAGGACATCGACGTTGTGCCGGGCCCGCTCCCGGGCCTCGTCGAGGAATCCCTTGGAGAAGGCGGCCCGACCGCTCGGCCCAACGTCGTCCGGGACGCTTACGTGAACACCCGCCGCCTCGAGCACCCTGACTGCCGCCTTCCCCGGCTCCGGGTAACTGAAGTTCGTGAACGTATCGGGGAACAGCAGGACCTTGTGCGCCGCCTCGGCCTCGCTCACCGCCGGATCCCGAGTGGCCATCCACTTCCGGAAGGTCTGCCGCTTGAATGTCGGCAGCTCGCGGTCGGCCGCGATGCCGACCGTCTTTTCGAGGAGTGTTCGACCGCCCGGGATCGCCTGCAGCCAGTTCGATACCGGGGCGAAGGCGCTCCCGAGCTTCGAAAGACGGTCGATATCGGCAAACAAGCGGGCGCGTAGGTCGCTGCCACGCTCCTGGTGGTAGCGGTGTTTGACCTCCGCCTTGAGCTTCGCGAGGTCGACGCCCGTGGGACAGTCGTTCATACACCCCTTGCAGCCGATACACAGGTCGAGGACCTCCTCCTGGAACTCGCGGGTGTAGAGCTCCTCCTCTGGCAACTCGCCGCTGATCGCCGCCCGGAGCAGGTTGGCCCGACCGCGCGTCGTCTCCATTTCGTCCTTGGAGGCCCGATAGGTGGGACACATGGTGTCGTTGCCGGTCTGTCGGCAGGTGCCACACCCGTTACAGAGCTCGACGAGGTGGGAGAAGCCGCCGTCATCATCGAAATCCAGTGTGGTTTGGGGCTCGAGTGACTGGTAGGCCGGGCCGTATCGGAGGTGCTCACGATTATCGGCGCCCACCCCACGATCCGAATCCGGGCCGATGTCGTCCGGCCCATCCCGATACACGACGTTCCCGGGGTGCATCTGCCAGTCCGGATCGAACGCCGTCTTGATCTCCTTGAAGGCAGCCCAGAGGTCGGGCCCGTACATCTTGGGGTTGAACTCCGTCCGGGCCATC
>CAYOLR010000127.1:7419-8158 GCA_964404815.1 uncultured Halobacteriales archaeon | reverse complement strand
ACGAACCTGATCGTGGCCTATCCGGACAGAGCGACACTCGTCGAATTTTCCGAGCGTCGCCACCGCGACGGGACCGACCTCCAGGAGGCAACCCTCAAGAACGCCTCGCTGAAGCTCTGGGTCGACCCCAAGACCGACCTGCCGATCCGTTCCATGGTCAAGTTAACCATCGCTAAAGGGGGAGCGACGGCCACGGCACGGACCACGATGACCTTCGATGGATACAACGAACCGGCCGACATCCGCATCCCAGATAAGGTCCTCGACGAGGAGAACCACCGCGGGTTCTGTCCCGGTTCCTGAACGGACAAGGATCCCGAACGGCCGGCGATCGGTTCCGGCGAAGCCCCGACGGCAACTCTTTGTGTAGCGGTCCCCCAACGAGGGCTGAATGGATCGGCTCCGGAACCGGTTTCCCGTTCAGCGGCCCGCACTCGCCGTTTTCGTATCCGGCGTCTCGAGCATGGGTCTCGAGATCCTCGCCGGCCGTGTGATCGCGCCCCAATTCGGGAGTAGCATCTATACCTGGGGGAGCATCATCGGCGTCTTCCTAACGGCACTGAGCCTCGGCTACTATCTGGGAGGTAAACGGGCAGCGGTCAAGGCGAGCCACGACCGGCTGATCTACCTGCTCCTCGGGTCGGCCGCCTACCTGGCCCTCGTGGTCTTCGCCCACGACCTGCTGCTCATGATGGCCACGGCGGTGCCGTTACCCGGCCGGTTCGCCTCGCTCCCGGCG
>CAYOLR010000127.1:4092-7409 GCA_964404815.1 uncultured Halobacteriales archaeon | reverse complement strand
CCTGTTCGGCCCGCCGACCTATCTGCTCGGGTTCATCAGCCCGTATGCGGCCGAGCTCTCCCGACTAGAAGGCGTCGGGGCCGCCTCGGGGCACGTCTACGCCACCGGGACGATCGGGAGCATTATCGGGGCGTTCGGCACCACGTTCGTCCTCATCCCGTCGCTCACGATCGAGGAGATCGGGCTTGTCCTGGGTCTCCTGTTGGTGGTGGCGGCCCTCTGGTTAACCCGCAACGCCGAGGAAGGCCGATCGCCGGCGCTCTCGGTGGGTATCGGTGCGTTGCTTATATTGGCGGCGGCGAGCGGACAGATCGGCCTCTCGACCGGTGGCCACGTCGTCTACCAGACGCAGACGCCCTACCAACAACTCGAGGTCACACAACTGGGTGACACCCGCACGCTGTATCTTGATGGCCAACGGCACAGCGCGATGGATCTCGACGATCCGATCCGGAACGTGTTCACGTACACCCGATATTTTCACCTCCCGTTTCTCTACACGAGCGATATCGATCGGGTGCTGTTCATCGGCGGTGGGGGGTTCACCGGCCCGAAACACTTCGTCCGCCACTACAACGTCACCGTCGATGTCGCCGAGATCGACCCGGTCGTGATCGATGTCGCCAAGCGGTACTTCCGTGTTAACGAAACGCCCCGGCTCCGAATCCATGCCGTTGACGGCCGCCGGTTTTTACGGGAGACCAACCGGACCTACGACCTGATCGTCCTCGACGCCTACAAGAAGGACAAGGTGCCGTTCCAGTTGACGACGGTCGAGTTCATGCGCCTTGCGGCGAGCCGGCTCTCCGAGGACGGCGTCCTTTATTCCAACGTGATCTCCGCCCCACAAGGCCCCGCATCGAGGTTCTATCGGGCGGAGTTTCGAACGATGACACGGGTCTTTCCCCGCGTCTATAGCTTTCCGACCGCCGATATCGGGGCGGTCCAGAACATCGAACTCGTCGCCACGAAACGAACGGCATTGGTAACACAAGAGCAACTTCGAGACCGCAACGAACGTCGCGACCTGCCGGTTGATCTGGAGGACGCTATCGGTCGCTATCAGCGGAACGTCCCTGTCGACGACGTCCCGATCCTCCGCGACGACCGCGCACCGGTCGATACGCTGTTGGATCCGATGGTCGGTCGACGGTACGTCATCGAACAGACGACGGACGGGAACACGACGCCGGCCTGATCCGACGGGTTAGGAGTACTCGCAAAGGAGTTCGTCACGATAGAGTCTGAGTTGGCGGCGGAGGTCGGCGGCCCCTTGAGCCATGGGATGCAGGATCACCTCGTCGAAACCCTGGCGTTCGTAGGTAGCCAGGGTCGACCGGATCTCGTCGACGGTCCCCGTCAGCCACTGCTCGACCGCGTACTCGGCCGTCCGATCCGGCCCGAGGACCTCCCGATAGGTCTTCCGTTGGGTTCGGAGTACCTGGTCGGGTTCCCGCCCCGGCACGAGGTGGAGGTACTGGAGCAGGATTTTATCCACGGTGTCCGGATCGCGGTCAATTCCCTCGAGAAACGCTTCGAACGCCTCCCAGTCCGATGCCAGGATGTCGGTCGACCGTGGCGGAGCGATCCAGCCGTCGGCGTGGTGCAATCTGCTGGTGACGCTGTCGCGGACGATCCGACCGTCGGGCGTATCGACGCCGCCACCACCTGCCAGGAGCCGTGGCGGGCGTCTCGTCGGCGGTTCGAGACGGAACTCGTCGACGGAATAATAGTCGCCATTGAAGGTCACCGAATCCTCGTGGAACAACGCCCGGAGCAGTTCGACCGCCTCGAGGAATCGAGCGGAGCGTTCTCCGGCCGGTACGTCCACGGCGTCGAATTCGGATTGAACATAGCCCGTTCCGAGCCCGAGCGTGAGCCGGCCCGCGGAGAGGTGCTGGAGGGTGGCGGCCCGCTTGGCGACCCATACGGGATGCCGCAGTGGGAGGATGAGGATGCTGGTGCCGATCGGGATGGTTTCGGTCTGCCCCGCGATGAACGAGAGCGTCGTCAACGGATCGAGCAACGAGCTCGCATAGGTCGGGGTGGGGCGGAGGTGGTCGATCAACCAGGTCCCGGCGAAGCCGTACTCCTCGGCCGTGTTCGCGTACTGGCCGAGCTGTGCCGGCGGCACCCGGAGGGTGTCGTTGGCGAACGTCGGCAAGCCGATCCCGAGTTTCATACGTCACCCTTGGTGGGGGCGGAGCGTGATGGTTCCGGTCGGGCTGTGGGTGTGAGCTCGGCGGCTACCCCAAACTGATTAGGCACATACCATTTGAGGGTCGGCCGTGTCCGTTGGTAGCTAACACCGGAGATGCCGGGGATGCCTCCGGGGTGCCAACGATGCGAAAACAGGCCCTGATCCACCTACACTCCCTCTCGATCGAACTCCGATCGTGGGTAGCCGAGCGCCACGATATTGACGGGGAGTTCCATGCCTACGACGCGGCGGGGATCTCCCCTTATGAGATCCATCGACGGAAACGGGTCCACCGGGAGGCGGTCCAGTCGTGTATGGCGGGGGTGACGGCGGTCATCGAGGACCGGGAACCGGTGAGCCAATCGGCCGACGAGCTTCCGGGGACCTGAGCGAATCGACCCGGCCCGATCGGTCAGCTGCCGAGTAGCCGAATGATGCCCAGCCAGTCGAAGTCGAAGACATAGAGGTAGATCTGGGCCACGCCGGCCACTGCTAACAACACGCCAGCTGCCCTCGAAATGCGACCGGTATCCTGTGACAGTCTGCGGAGGAGGCTCCCTCGACCGGCGGCCGTCGCGAGGGTAACCGCGAGCATGAGCACGGTCATGCCGGCGGCATAGGCGGCCAGGGTGACGACGGCCGTCACTGGCCCACCCGAGAGGGCCAGTGCGGCGATCCCGACGAAGATCGGGGCCGTACAGCCGGCCGCGGCGACGGCGTAAATGACCCCGAAAGCCAGAAACCCCCCGGCAGAGCGGCGACGTTTCGGGAGCCGGAGATGGAAGCGTTCTGGCTGGAATCGCCCGGTGGCCATGCCGATCCCCAGGACCACCAATAACGAACCGACGACCAGTTCGAGGACGCTGATCTGTCGGAGGGCAGAGGTTCCGATGGCGAAGGCGATGCCGGCCAGGACGGCATAGACCAGGAAAAAGCCCAGGCTGGCGAGACCGCCGACGCTCGCCGCACGACGGAGGCGGACCCCCAGCGGGGCGGTTCCGTCATCGGCGTCGGCCCCCAGGTAATAGGCGACGTACCCGGGGAGCAGAGGGTAGGCACAAGGGGCGAAGAAGGTCGCCGCCCCTGCAGTGAAGGCGAACCCGATACGAAGCGCCTC
>CAYOLR010000127.1:2413-3992 GCA_964404815.1 uncultured Halobacteriales archaeon | reverse complement strand
ATCGACAGCATGTGGATGTCCGGAAAGGCCGACCGGACGGACCGTAGTTCGGCCATCTGGGGTTTACACGGGGCACACCACGTCGCCCAGAAATCGAGCAGGGCGACTTCGTTCGGTGGTTGAACCCGGACCGTGGTTCCCGGTGAGCCACCGACGTCGTAGGTATCCAATCGGATCGCGTCACTATTGCCGGTTCCAGATGACAGGCAGCCGGCGAGGCCGGCCGTTGCACTCAGGAGCCCCATGCGCAAGGCTTGCCGGCGTGTGACCGATCCCATTATCGAGGCATTTGGCGACAGCGGCAAATATCCATGTGGCGATTGTGAGGTCCCATCGCAATCACCCCCATGGGCTATTGCCATGGCGAAGGATTACTGACCCGTGCATCGTCGTCGGTTCCTCATGGCCCTCGGACTCGGATCGGTCGCCCCGATCGCCGGGTGCACGAGCGGTGCCCGGACTGACACGCCGACCGAAGGTGAGCCGACGGCCGAATCGGCAGCGGCCGAATCGGCGACGCCGGCCACCGGCGACGTTTCCCTCCCGATCCCGACGTCGGAGCTTGAACGCGGGGCTTCGAAGGACGCGATCCCGGCGATCATCGAACCCGAGTTTGCCGAGAATTGGAAAGGCCTCTCGCTGAAGGCCCGGACCCAGTTCGGTCAGACCATCACCGTCGAACCCCGGTTGGAGCCGTCGGATACTGTTATTGGGGTTCACCGAGCGGGGGAGGCCCGTGCGTATCCACTCAAGGTATTGAACTGGCACGAGGTGGTGAACGATACGCTCGACGGGCCGTTGTTGGTCACCTACTGCCCGCTCTGTGGGAGCGCGGTGACGGCCGTCCGCACGGTCGACGGGCAGGAGACGGTCTTCGGGGTCTCGGGGTTCCTCTTCAAAAACGACCTCGTCATGTACGACAAAGCGACCGAGAGCCTCTGGAGCCAGATCATGGCGACGGCGATCAACGGCCCGAAGACAGGGGACCGGCTAAAGCTGGTTCCATCGACGTTGACCTCGTGGGGCGCCTGGCAAGACGAGTACGACTCGACGGCAGTCCTGCTGCCCCCGCCGGAATCCAATACGGTTGTCGGGCCACAAGCGACCAGGAACTACTCCCGGAGTCCCTACGGGTCCTACGACGAGTCGACGCGGATCGGGATCGGGGGCGAATACCAGGACGATCGCCTCCATCCCAAAGCGATGGTCCTCGGGATTGCTCACGAGGGCGACGCGCGGGCGTACCCGTTGGATCGCGTCGAGTCGGCCGGTGTGATCAACGACGAGGTCGGTGGCCTGCCGGTCGTGATCGCCGTGGCCCCCGGTGATACCTTGGTCGGGTACGTTCGGCGGGTCGAGGGGGACGTCCTGACCTTCGACATCGCGGACGACCGCCACCTTTCGGCGGGCGGGTCACGATGGCGCACGGCGTCGGGGACGGCCATCGACGGGCCCTACGAGGGGGTGACCCTTGATCAGGCGAGCGAGACCTCGCCACTGTTCTTCTTTGCCTGGAAGGATTTCAACCCCGAGACGACCGTGTACGGCGAGAACTGATCGATCCCCTCGGTTCGGCCGG
>CAYOLR010000127.1:0-2313 GCA_964404815.1 uncultured Halobacteriales archaeon | reverse complement strand
CCGATAACTGACGTGCAGGTATGCGACTGCCAGACGGCGGCCGTCAGTCGACGGGTCGCCGGACGAAGCTTGAACGCGTCATCGACAAATACCGACTCGATGGGTTCGGCGAGGAACTCGTCGATCGGTGGCTCGGGGCGGATGGATACGAACGCGAAAGTCTCCGGTCGTTGGCGGGGGTGACAAACCGGCGGATCCTGGCCGCCAAACTCCAGGAAGTCGGCGAATCACCTCTCGATGGCGAGGTCGACAACCTGGTCCGGTTGTTGCGCTCGGACGATGTGAGTGCCGGGATGCGATCACAGGCCCGCCAGCGACTGGAGGAACGGGGGGTCGACGTCGACGAGCTCACCACGGACTTCGTCTCCCATCAGGCCATCCACACCTATCTGACCACCGTACAGGAGGCCGAATACGAGGAGCCGGCCACCACCGGCGACAAACTCAGTGACAGAACGGAAACGGTCCAGCGCCTCGAAAGCCGGCTCCAGGCGGTGACCGAATCAACCGTCGAGAAACTCGCCACTGCCGGGGACCTCTCCGTCGGCGAGTTCGATGTCATCGTCTCCGTTCAGGTGCTCTGTAACGAGTGCGGGGAACAATACGACGTCCGCGAACTGCTCGACCGCGGCGGGTGTGACTGCTAGGCGGGTCGCCGTCACTCCATTACAGCGGTAGGTCAGTAATGGCGTCGCCGGGAGAGGAAACGGTTAAACCACCTACCTCCGATAGCCGACCTATGAGTGGGTCGGAGTTACAGGAGGTCAAGCCACACGTAGAAGCGGAAAACATCGGGGGTATTGACAGTACGAGCGTCGACCTGGTCCCCGGGGTCAACGTGTTGACCGGGCGGAACGCGACGAATCGGACGTCGTTTCTTCGGGCGTTAATGGCGGCGCTTGGCAGCGACAAGGTCTCGCTCAAGGGCGACGCGGACCAGGGATCGGTCTCGCTGACGATGGGCGACGAGACCTTCGACCGGACGCTGTCGCGGAGCAACGGGACCGTCACGACGTCGGGTGATCCGTATCTCGATGACCCGGTCCTGGTCGACCTGTTCGCTTTCCTCCTCGGCTCGAACGAGGCCCGGCAGGCCGTCGAACGAGGGGACGACCTCCGCGAGGTCCTCATGGAGCCCGTCGATACCACCGAGATCGAAATGGAGATCAACCGGCTTCAAACCGAAAAGGCCGAAATCGAGGACGAGCTCGAGGAGCTCGACCGGCTCGCCCAACGACTCCCCCAGGTCGAGGAAGATCGGACGGCCAAGCAGAAGGAACTCGAAGCCCGGCGGGAGGAACTCGACGAGAAGCGGACCGAGCTGGACGAAGTGGATGCCGACCTCGAGGACACTCGCCAGGAGCGAAGCGAACTCGACGCCGCCTTGGACGAACTCAGCGAAACGAGAAACGACCTCGAACGGGTCAAACGGCGGGTCTCCGGGGAACAGGAGTCAATCGAAGCCGTCGAGGAGGAACTCGAGGATTTGGAGGACGAGCTGTCGTCGGTCCCGGAGGTCCCGGAGGACGAACTCAGCGAGATCGAATCGGAAATCGAACGGCTCAGGTCCAGGCAGCAGTCGATCGACTCCACCATTAACGAACTCCAAACCGTCCTCCAGTTCAACGAGAACGTCCTCGACGGCCAGGACTCGGAAGCCTTCCGCGTCCTCCGCGAAAACCGGGGGTCGGATGACGATAGCTCGGTCACGGATCGGTTGATCGAGGAGGGTGAGCCCCTCGTCTGTTGGACCTGTGGAACGGAGATCGAGTCCGGGCAGATCGAAGACACCATCGACCTGTTGAAGGACTATCGATCGGAGAAGGTCTCCGAGCGGAGCGATATCAAGGAACGGATCGAGGAGCTCCAGGACCAACGGAAGCGCCACGAACAGACCCGCTCGGAGCGTGAGCGCCTCGAACGCAAGCTCACTGAACTCGAAACGGAGCTGGAGGACCGGCGGGAGCGCGTCGTCGACCTCAAGGACCGGCGAGAGGAGCTCGAGACCGAGGTCGAGGGATTGGAGCAAACGGTCAGCCAGATGGAGACCGAGGAGAACAACGAGTTCCTCGAACTCCACGACGAGGTCAACCGGCTCGAGTTCGAGGTCGAGCAACTGGAGGATGAACTCGCCGAGACCGAGGACCAGATCGAGACGATCGAGGGTCGGCTCGCGGACCGCGACGCCCTCGAATCCGAACGGGACGACGTCCGGGACCAGATTACGGACCTCCGAACCAGGATCGAACGGCTCGAACGCGAGGCCGTCGAGGCGTTCAACGAGCAAATGGAAGTCATCCTCGAGATGCTCGA
>CAYOLR010000126.1:0-8336 GCA_964404815.1 uncultured Halobacteriales archaeon | reverse complement strand
AGGCCTTCGAGCGGGCTTCATGGCAGTTCGAAGGATCGCTCCCCGGAGCGATCAATGAACTGGTCGCGGAACCTGCCAAATGACTTCCCTGATCAGATCCGACTTGAGGCAGATTCGCTCGGAGGGGGGTGCTTACCATCCCGACCACCGGCTGGAATTTTGGTCCAACTGCAGCCGACAGCGTACCGTCGATGGAATGGTTTCTCAGTAGTTGGTTGACAGATACCATCGTCTACAGCAGATCGATCATCGAGATCATCGAATCCAAACAAGCGTGGGATGGCCATCGAACGGGAATGGGTTGATTCCCGCACCGATCCCGAGATTTTGCGTACATGGTCCCGATTCGAAGGGGCGGGATTCAGGTAACAGGCCCAAAGCGAGTCATTCGTGACAGCCGGATCTCGGGGCCCCACCAATCGTTTACTCTTGCGGTGCATAGTTGTGATTATGAAAGAGGACGAGCGCCCCAGGATGAAGTGTTCCAGCTGTGGCCACGAATCGACTATCAATCGGGATGGCCGGAATTCCACACGACATGAGCATCTCGCAACCATAACGAAGTGTCCGGTGTGTGGGACGACTAACGTCCATAGGCGAACCGGGTGAATGGCCAGCGTCGGTGAACTATCTGACAGAGCGAAGTTCGTCAACGTCGTCCTTTTCACCGACTATTCCGGTTCGTCGACCCCAGCTTTGTCGCACCCGCGCCCCTGGAAATTTCCAAAAACGAGCGGGGCTGGTTCAGTTGGGTTTAGTCGGTTGAGAGGAACCACGGACCAATGCGACGTTTCCTGTCGCCCCCGCGGCGACTTGCTCCGTAATGGTCCCGAACATGATACGGGAGCCATCGGTTCGCCGTGAAAGCCCAACACAAACGGTGTCGAATCGGTCGAGTTCCGCGGCGATTGCGGCATCGAAGTCATCATCGACGAGGACCTCGACGTCGTATTCATCCCTGTCGAGGCCGGCCGACTCTGCGATCTCCGTAACCACCGCGCGACCCGAACGGCTGGCGTCGGCATCGTTGCCTCCTCCCGGTTGGGCGTGCAGCAACGTCGGCACCGTTCCATCGACCGTCGCAAACTCAGCCGCTCGGCGGGCCACTACCGGTGCGTTCGTCCCGGGCGCGACCAAGGCAACAGTCTCGCCGATGACGTCCGATGTGAGGTTCACGAGCGATACGTCACAGTGGGCGTGCTTGACCACGGGATCGAGCGTCGACCCGAACACGTGATCGTCATGGCTGACCGTCCCGTCCCAGCCGATCAGGAGTTGGTCGGCATCCTCCTCGTCGATGGTACCGAGGATCGCCTCCCCCACATCCGGGGCGACGATCGACCGTGTTCGGAGCCGAACGTCCATCTCCGCGGCAATGTCGTGGGCGTTGTCCAGTAGCGCTCGCTGATGGTCGACGCGGTCGGATTCAATGTTCCGTAACGTCGCGTCGTTGGGGCCTTCCATTACGTTGATCGCGACGAGCTCGGGCGTCCCGCGTTCGACGTTGGCATGGGCTGTGGCCGCGCCGATCCGGATGAGTCCGTGCTGGGTTTCCGGGTTGGCGATGGGCACCACGACTCGATACATCTCGGTCGGTTCACGGTGGATCGCCTCACCGAGCAAGCCTTCACTCACGGCCCGACCTCTGGAGTAGGCGAAATACCAGGCGACCCCCAGGCCGATGATCCCCGACCCGATGAGGATGATGACTGGGGCCATCTGCGAAATCACGACGAGCGACATGAGGATCCCGACGATCGGGACGGCTGGATACAGGCGGTCGGGAATCTCGAACGACGGCTCGTACTCGTCCGGCTCGACCCGGCGGAACACCACTACCGCGAGGTGAACGAGGGAATACGACACGAGGAAGCTGAAACTCGCCGCCTCGGCAAGCAACCCGATGATCGCCTCAACGCGGAGTCCAAGGACGATCAAGAGTGCGGTGATCCCGCCCGTTGCCATGATCGCCCGGTGGGGGGTGTAGAATCGGTGATGGCTCTCGTTCACCCAGTCCGTCACCAGCCCATCCCGTCCCATGGCATAGACGACCCGAGAGGCGGCGAGAATCGACGAGTTCGAACTCGAAATCGCGGCGATGATGGCGGCGAATGCGATCCCAATCACGCCGATTGTGCCCATAGACACCTCCGCGACGTCGGAGACGGGAATCGGCGACTCGCCGAGGCTCTCGTAGGGAACGACCCCGGTGCTGACCAGCATGACCAGTGCGTAAAGCAGCGTCACCGACACCACCGACAGGAGCATCGATAGCGGGATCGTCCGGCCTGGATTTTTGATCTCCCCGGCGACCGTGGCGATGATCTCGAAGCCGAGAAACGAGACGAACACGATGCCGGTCGTTGCGATGACACCGCTTGGTCCAGTGGGCGCGAACGATTCCAGGTTCGCCGCGTCGATGAAGAAGGCGCTGATGGCAACGAAGGCAACGACGATGGCCGTCTCGGTGCCGATCATGACGTTCTGAAGTGCGGTCGATTCGTCGGTTCCGTAGTAGTTGACGCCGATAAGCAACGCCAGACCGAGGAGCCCGAGCAGGATCACGAAGCCCCGGCCGTCGAGACCCGGGATCGGTCCGACCAGGTACTGGCCGAACCCGACCATGTAGAACGCACTGGCGAACATCAGCCCGGTCCACATGCCCCACCCGACGATGGCCCCGAAGAGCCCACCCAATGCGCGATTGACGTAGTGATAGCTCCCGCCGGCGATCGGCATCCCGGTGGCCAACTCGGAGAGCGAGAGCGCTGCAAGCAGCGCGACGAATCCGGCGATGACATACGAGATTGAACTCGCCGGGCCGGCGTTGCGAGCGGCGATCCCCGGGAGAATGAAGATTCCGGCCCCGATCATCGTGCCGCCGCCTAATGTCATCGCCTCGAGAAAGCCGAGCGTCCGCTCGAGTTCGCCGCCGTCCGAGGTCATTGGCTATCCACTATACCGTCGTGAAACGTCCCGTGGGCGGTCATTCGACGTCCCTCACGACGAGGGCAGGTATTTCGGTTTCATCGAGGATACGAGACAGAAAGCTGCCGATAATCCGCTCCCGGAGGCTCGGTTCTGATTCACCGAGGACGACGATGTCGTGCTCGGTTCCCAGGTCAGCGATCCGGCCATGTGGATCACCGTCTTCGGCGAGTTGGTGATCGATCCGCTCTCGAGCAATCCCCTGTTCGACGAGCCCGTCGATGGCCTCCTGCAGCAGTGCGTCGGCCTGACTCGAATCCCCTCCCTCTGCGACCGAATGGAACACGGTTACGGTCGCCGCGCTGGCGTGCAGGAGGTTCGCTACGACCGACATGATCCGATCGAGGTTCACGTCGCCCCGGATGGGAACCAGAATGCGATCGATCCCCTCCGTTTCCCCGGCGGCTAACACGGCATCGCAGCCGAACTGGTCGGCGACGCGGTCGATTGTCGCTTCCCGGTCATGGGTAAACACCAACACCTCCTGCAGATTATCACGCCCATCGGCGATTTCGCTCAGCCGGGCCGCCGCCTCCGCTTCGAATTCATCCTTGAGATGTGCCGGTTCGGCCTGATCGGGAACGGGGAAGTAGCCGAGCAGAACCACCTCGTAAGGCTGGAGAAAGTCAAGCACCTCCAACGCCGGCGCTGCCGACGATGAAACGTCGACCGGAACAAGGATCGTTAATTCGGCAACGGGCGGCATGCTGTGCACGCGTTCGAACGGTGGTCTTGTCAATGCATCGTGGCGGGACTGCTCTCAAGACATTTAGGGCTGGCACCCGAGGCGGTGATATTCACATGGAGTGGCCTCCTCGAATATTCCCTGATATCGAGCTATCTCGACGGTATCGCCTCATCGTCTACTACCTCATCGGGATCGTGGTCGTGGTGCTCCTGTATGCCCTCCTCTACAACTACGGCATGTCGACGTTCGAGGGGGAGAATCAGTCCTTCTTCCACTCGACCGGGGTCGTCGTCGAAACCATGACCACCACGGGCTATGGCGCGGACGCACCCTGGGAGTCGCCGGTGATGAACGCGTTCGTGATCTTCATGCAGATCAGTGGAATCGGTATCGGGTTCTTCACCCTCCGGCTGATCATCATTCCCCTCTTCACGAGCGCCGAGGTCAACCTCGACAACCGGCTCACCCCAAAACGCGATCACGTCATCATCTGTGAGTATCGACGTGATTCAGCCATCCTGCTCGATGAACTCACCCAGCTCGACCTGGATTACGTCCTGATCTCCTCGTCCAGGGAGAACGCGAAGGCGCTCTCCGACGATGGTTACGCCGCCATTCACGGCTCTCCGCAGGACGTGGAGGCGTTCGAACGTGCCAGCATCGATACTGCCCGGGCCGTCCTCACGGACGCTGGGGAGGCGACCGTCAACACGATCCTGACGGTTCGATCGCTCCGCTCCGACATCGACATCATCACGTTGACCGACGACAGCGACCAGCGGGAGGTCCTCCTAGAAACCGGGGCTGATAGCGTCCTCTCCCCCCATGGCGTCCTTGGACACCGACTCGCCGAGAAAGCCATCTCCACCATCGGGTCGGAACTGACGGATACGATCGAACTGGGGGCCGACTTCGAAGTGATGGAGATCCCGGTCCAGCATGGTAGTGAGTTGGTCGGTGTTCGGATCCGGGATTCCAACCTTCGCGAGCGAACGGGCGCCAACATCATCGGGGCCTGGATCGATGGCGAGCTCCAGCTGCCGCCGAATCCTGATGCACTGATCCGGCCCAACACCGTCCTCCTGGTCTCGGGTGTGCACGACGCGTTGGAGGAGATGAGCGACTTCACTCGACGACCACGCACGTTCCGCGGCGACCAGCGAATCATTATTGCCGGTCAGGGCGAGGTCGGTCGGGCAGCGCGTTCGGTCGTCGTCGGTGAAGACCTCGAGGTTGTAACCATCGATGTCGACGACAGAGACGGGGTCGATATCGTGGGTGATGCGAGTTCGAGGGACGTGCTCCTCGAGGCCGGCATCAAAGACGCGGGCGCGATCATCATCGGCCTGCCCGATGATTCCCTGGGCCTATTGACAACGGTGTTGGCGCGGTCGCTCAACCGGGACATCGAGGTGCTGGTCCGCGTTAGTGATACGGACGCTACCAGGAAGGCGTTGAGTGCTGGGGCCGACTATGTCCTGTCAGTGCCCCGCGTGAGCGCCAGGATGGTGGCCAAGGAACTCCGCGGCGAGGACGTCCTGGCGCCGGCAAGTCAGATCCGGCTCGTCCGGGTTCCGGCGACGCCGTTTGCCGGTTCGACGCTGGCCAAATCAGGGATCTACGAGGAGACCGGCTGTCGGGTGATCGCCATCGGGGATGGAGCTTCGCTTTCGGGCGTCATCGACCCTAATCGGCGATTCACCGGCGAGGAACGACTGGTGCTCGTCGGCTCGGACGAGTCGATACAGGGCTTTCTCACACGGTTCGATGTGTCACCGGCCGAGGCACCGGACTGACCTCCCGGCTGGTGGCGTGACAACTGGAAACGAGATTGACCGGTGAATGCCTCACCCCCGGCAGTGAACGAATCACGTGCAAGCACGTTTCTGCTGGAGAAGTATTTATCCGGCACAGCTCAAACCAAACCGCACAGAGTGACCGCATGGGTGACACGCTGAATGTCTCGGTGATCGTGTACCGAGATGAGGTGTTGGTCGAAGTCCTCGACACTGATGAGTACGGCCAACCCGACGCCATCACCTATCAGTTCGCGTTCGGTGACGATCCACGCACCCTCAATCCGAAGCAATCGATCGAGAGTGAACATACTTCGGTAGTCCAGAACGCATTAGCTGAGGAAGGCTTCCAGTTGCCATCCGAGCCATCACAAAGCTGAATTCTGCCAGCCAACGTGTAGCTCATGATCTGATGATAAACGACGGTCCTGTCTGAAGCCGTGGATCGGTTGTTGCCGTACCCCCGATCCCGGCGTTCGATTTGCGGCCCGATGCCTTTTTGTGCTGACCACTTTCACCAGACAGGTATGGCGAGAGACTCGATCGAGTCCTCGTCGTCACACTCCTCGGACGTTAGCGAAGAACTCAGCCCAGAGATCGGGCTGACCGGATCGCTCGCAATCGGTGTCGGAACGATGATCGCGGCGGGGATATTCGTCCTTTCGGGACTCGCCGTCAGCAACGTCGGCGCGGTCGCCATCGGGTCGTTCCTCCTCGCCGCTGTCATCGCTGGTTTCACGGCTGCAGCCTACGCGGAATTCTCCTCGATCTATCAGGAGAGCGGCGGCGGGTATATGTTCGTCGCCAATACGTTCGACAGCGATCTCACCTATATCATGGGCTGGACGATGATCCTCGGGTATCCGGCCAGTGCCGCGTTCTATTTGGCCAGCTTCTCGGAGTGGTTCTTTCGGTTCATCTACCCCGTGCTCAACATACCACGGGCACTCCCGTTTTGGATTCCCGGCCTCGTCATTCTCGGGCTCCTCATCATTATCAATCTGAAGGGGACCGAGGAATCCAACCAGTTCCAGATCATCGTAACAGCGCTGAAGGTCGCGCTCCTCGTCCTCTTTCTCTACGGGGGGCTCCAGACGTTCGATGGAGCCGTGATCACTACCTCCATTGCTGAGAACATTGACAAGGTCACCCAGATCGGGCTAACCAGCGCGCTGGTGTTCATCACCTTCTTCGGGTTCTCCGCCATTACGACCAACGCTGAAGAGATCAAGGATCCGGGAACGACGATCCCGCGGGCCATCTATCTCAGCATGGGGATCGTGACGGTCATCTATGCACTGGTCGTCCTCGTCGTCGTCCTCGCCGTCAACGACTCCACCTTTCTCGATTTCCTCACGGACAACGTCCAACTCGGGGGGCTGGCACCGGCGGAGTTCGTCGCCGAAAACGGCGAGGTCTCCATGGGGTACGCCGCTCAGTACTATCTGGGCCCAATCGGGTTCTACGTCATCATCGTCGGCGCGCTCTTTTCGATGTTATCGGCCGCAAATGCGACCATCATGGCGGGATCGCGGGTCAAACTCGCCATGGCTCGCCGGAATCACCTTCCTCGAGGCTTCGATGACATTCACGCGGCATTCGGTACCCCCTACAAGGCCGTCCTCCTCACGGGTGGCGTCATCCTCACGTACATCATCGTATTCGCCGTCATCTTCGGGGAGGCGGCCGGGACCGACGCCGAACCGATGTTCGGGCTGCATCTCGGCATCGAAGGGCTCGCCCAATTTGCCAACTTCCTGCTTCTCACCGGCCTGAGCATCGTCAACATCGCGCTGATTCAGTCACGGCGGAAGTATCCCGACATCGAGCGGGGCTTCGAGGTTCCACTCGTCCCGGTTGTCCCGGTCATCGCGGTGGTCGCCAATATCGGCCTTCTGATCAACGTCGGGCTGACAGCGCTCGTGATCGGACTCGGTGTGGAGATACTCGGGGTCGTCGTTTGGTTCGCCTGGAAACAGCGGACCCCACCGCTCGAACAGCTCGAGGAGGAGACGCCGACGGCCGTTGCGGAGTACACCGCACCGGGAGATGGCTATCAGATCGTTGTCCCGATAGCGAACCCCCAGAACGCCGCTCAACTGATGCGGACGGCAACGACTCTGGCCGCAGACAACGACGGGGAAGTCCTCGTGATGAGCGTGGTAACGGTCCCCGAGCAGACACCCCTCTCCCGAGGCCGCGAACAAACGGACGAGAAACGAGAAGTGCTGAACCGGGCAATGTCGATTGCCGAGGAACGGGGGGTTCCGGTCAGTGGCACCATTCGTATCGGCCACAACCCGGCGGACGCGATCCTGAATACGATCACCCAACACGACAGCGATGCGGTCATCGTGGGCTGGAAAGGCAAACGGACCCAGCGACGTGACGTCGTCCTTGGAACAAATGTAGACCGGGTCGTCCAGGAGTCCGATTGTGACGTCTATGTGGAGAAAATCGGGATGCAGGCAGACGGTCAGGTAGCTTCCATCGTCGTCCCGATGGCTGGCGGGCCCCACGCGTCGCTCGCACTCGACACGGCCGCCGCCATCGCCAGACGCCACAGGGCAGCCATTCACGCTGTGACCGTTGTACAGCCCGAAGCGTCAGAAAGTGTCCGTGAGAACGCTCGTTCGTTGCTGGCTGAGGCTACGGTTTCAATGGACGATGTCACCGTTGAGACGGAGTTATTGGAAGCCGATGATATCGTGGCCGCCCTGGTTGAAGCAGGATCTGACCACGATTTACTCATCATCGGCTCGACCCGAGAGGGGGTAATCCAGCAGTTCCTCTTCGGCACCATTCCGGAGACCGTCGCCGAACGCACGACGACGACCGTCATCATGACGAAACAGTATCTGGAT
>CAYOLR010000125.1:5161-8342 GCA_964404815.1 uncultured Halobacteriales archaeon | reverse complement strand
GAGGCTTGCTCCTCGAATTTTAGTAAACTACTCCACCCTACTTCGCTCGGTCTGACGACCTCGCTTCGTTAAGGGTGGGGCTTTCCCATGGACTCCCGGGCTCTAAGGTTGGAGCGAGGGAGTCCCACTCGCGGATAGCGAAACCCGACAATTTAGATGCGGCGGTGGCGGTGATCCCACTCTCGAGCGATCTCAGGCCTGTGGCCGTCCTTGTCGCCGTCAAGGGTCTCGTCAGCGAGCGTTCCGTGCAGCTGGTTCGGTGACTCGACGTCGAACTCGTCCCCCCAAGTCCCGAAGGTGTGCCTTCATCTCCGCGAGCCGGTCCGTGTGTTCCTCCATAATGTGTGACCACGGTCTCGGAGTCGCATCGCTTCCTGCAGTACCAAGTGGGTGCCAGACGGCCGGTCAGCCGTTCACACGACAAACTCGCCGGAGACCGGCCCGGTGATGGAACGAATTTTGGTCGTGGCCGAGTGACCTGTACTATGGGTGCCAACGAGCCTCCGTCGGAGGACGAATACCGAGCCTCAGTCGAACGGATAGACCGACTCGTTTCTGCGTTTGCCGACAGTCAGCAGTTCACGCAACTCTCAGCACATCAGCAACGCGAAGCAGGGTTTGCCATCGAGACCTTTCACGAGCTACTATATGGCTACGAGTCCGTGCCCCTCGATGAGCCCGACAAGCAAAGTCTCGAAACGGTATGCCGACAGATTTACCCGGCGAAAGTCAGTGCCGATCCTGAGCATTTCGAAGCGGTCGCACCCGTTATTGGGGCCTTTCTCCGATTTCTCGACGAACGGGGCGATATCGAAGACGGTACTCGGCTGGCGACGCACGTCGAAGCACTCGGAGACAGCCTCGTCGAAGCGGCAGCCGATCCCGATAACTGGGGGATGGCAAAGTCGATGGTGATGGGTGGCGAGCTTGATGAGGCCACACCGCTCGACGCCGTCTCCGATATCGAGGATCCGGAGGGCCTCGACGAGATGCCACTCGATCCGCCGGATTGGGAGACTGCGGAACGGGTCGAACCAGATGACCGCTTGCCATCGGCAGACGTGGAACGGCTCGAAGAGAGTATCAACTCGCTATCAGCGGAATCCGACGCCGTTCTCGCCGCACTTGCCGAAGCGACAGCCGGCAGTGACGGCCGGATCGATCTCGATACCGCCCTCGACCGTGCAGGCGTCGCTCCGGAGGAGTATGATGCGGTCATCGAAGAAATCGTCACGAGCATGGAAGCGGAGGACAGTTCCGTGTTTGGCGGCCCAGGTGACGAGGCGAACCCATCGGTTCTCGATCCGGACGAAGCAAGGGAGTTTCTCGAACTCCAGGGACAGTTGCTCCTGTACGCCAACGACCAGCTCGGCGTGGTGCCGGGGCTTGACACCTACGAGGAATTCAAGAGAACCGACATCGACGAACTTCGGCCACTTCACGAGAAGGTCTATCTGGAAGAAAACGCAGTCGGAATCATTGAGGACTTCCTCAGGGAGAATCCGGCTGACGTTTCGCCGGCCCAACTCGAACAGATCGAATCGTGGGTGAATTACGAGAAGGGCCAGTTTTTAGTCGTCGATCATCTCGACGACGGGACGGTGTTTCTCGATCCGGACGCACCGAGGGCGTACAAGGTCACGGGAGTCTACGACGATTTTGCCGAGACGCTTCCCGAAGAGACGATCCCGGTCGCGGTGACATCGGTCGTGTTGCTCCCGTATGCCGGACGAATCGTGACGAACGGGTTGGAACGCGTCGATATGCTTGCCGGGATGGCTATGCAGATGATGACGGATGATCCGGAGACGGTCTATGAGGAAGCCACTCACCGGTTCGGGATCGCAGAAACGCTTCCTCCGGCGGACGAACCGGACCGGAGTGACGCTGAACGGCTGAAATTTTACACGAAAAACAAGGAGAACCGGCAGCGGTTCGCCACCGAGATTGCGGAACTCAAGGACAAATCCGACGAATTAGCACGGATCTATCACGAACAACTCGGGAAGGCAAACGCTCGCCGACTGGGCCGAGAGTTCCGCGACCTCGGGCTAACGGAAGCCTACGTGGCAATCTACGATGGACAGGTAGTGGCAACGGCACCGACCGAGGAGAAACTGGCTGAGATTTTAGCAGCAATCATGCCCGAGGGTCGGGCAACCCATCCGTACGTCTATCATTACGACCCGTGAACCGCGACCGGCCCACCTCTGGCTTCACCCCCCGGGAGCGGGTGCTACGGTCAGAGGTCTTCGAGGCGGTCAACGTATCGCTCGCGGTCGAACATCTCGTTTTCCGTCATCATCTCGTGGATCTCCTCGAGGAGGATGGCTCCCACGGAGTCGATGGCCGTCTCTCTACTGTGGCCTTGCTCCATCAACCGGTCCACCGCCTGATTGACCGCTTCCAGGTCGGACTGCTGGAGTTGCCGTTCGACGACTGCTCGGATTTCGTCCCCAAGTCGTTCGTTTGTTTCGCCCATCAGTCTCCGTCTCCTTTCCTTAGACCGCTGTGTGCCCACTCGTATCAATCTCGGGGTGACTCGGCACGGGTGAGCTCCGGTGGGACGTCGGGCTCCTCTTCGAGGCGTACGTGTGCGTCACTTCTCGCATCCCGCTGGTTCGTAGCCATCGCGTTGGGCTGGTCACGCGCCATCCTGGCATATTCGGATGCCTCGACACCATCCCCCCTGCAGAAAGTGGACCAGATCTGGCAGAGGAATTCCGAGCCATCGATCGGCCTCGACCGCGCCTCAGTCGGACGCGGGGGCGGGTTGCCCAGCCACCTCGGCGACGAGCTGATCGGGCGTCCACTCGAGGATCGTATCGCGGACGTATTCCACCGGATAGATGTCGGTCAGGCCCGGTTCGTCGATCCGGAACTGCTGTGGGGGCGTGGTGGCAGCATACGTTTTCGACACGCGGGGGCGGCCATCGGGCGGGTCGTTGAGCGCCTGGAGAACCCGGTGGCCGTCCGACTGATTCATGACGAGCCAGATGGCCTCGTCTGGCTCACAAGCGGCCATCTTGTCGTAATCGGCGGGGATGGCCTCGCGCCAGTCGTGGTTGATGCGTTCGACCTCGACGGTGACGACGACGGACGCCGTCGGTCCTTGACCACCCTTAATTTGTACATGAGGAGGGGGTTTCGTTCAACCTTGATGGCTTTGGGGCTCCGAATT
>CAYOLR010000125.1:0-5151 GCA_964404815.1 uncultured Halobacteriales archaeon | reverse complement strand
GGCAGTGTTCACGTCGTTGTTGATGCGTTCGACTTCGACGGTGACGACGATGTCACCCGCGCTGTCGAGGGCCGCGATATCGAGCCGGCGCTGTTCGGCCTCGGTATCGACGACCGAGCGGTCGAGTTCGTGGTAGGCCGAGCAGGTCACGGCAGGCGAGCTCTCCGCGGCGACGTACTCGTCGACGATGAGGCGCTCGCCCACGGCCACGCCGAGGAGGTGCTCGCTGGACTCGTCGAGGTCGCCCTTCCCGTGGCCGAAGTCGATACCCTGCCGATAGGCCTCGCCGATGGCGTCTCGCCCGGCTTTGGTCACGGAATAGAGGCGGTGCGGATGGTCGGTATCCTGGGTGAGATGGCCGGTGTCGATCAGGTCCTGAATCTCCGCATCCGAGATGCCGGTCCAGCCTTTGACCAGGATCATCGAGTCGAAGACGATGTGGTATTCGAGCGGGTGATAGCGCCGCTGCTGGATGTTGTAGACAACCTGGACGAACAGGAGTTGGGCGTCCGTCAGCGGGCTGGCCGCCCGCTCCTCCGGGGAGAGTTTGAGGTGGGTCGGCCCCACCGGAATGGCCTTGCGGTCGACCTGCTCGAGCGAGGCGTGACAGTCGATGGCCCGCAGCATCCCGTCGATATCGGGGTTGTACCGGTTGCCACAGACCAGACAGACCAGCGCGTGCGTCTCCGGGTTGTAGTCGACCGTTTTCGGCATGCGTCGCGACCGTGGATAGATGGAATCCAGGCGGTCGTGGGGCCACTCACCGTTGGATGGCTCGCCGTCGGTATTGGCGGACCGGGCCGTCTCCGGGTGGTCGGTGGCATCGTCGATGGGCAAACCGGCGGCGTCGCGGACGGCTGCCTGTCGGTCGGCGAAGGTCGTCTCGAAGGCCGCCAGGTCGGCCCCCGCCAATGGGGCGTCGCTCGCGGGATGGCCCGTCGGGGCGGGCAACGACTCCATGAGAAAGGGGGCGATGGTCTCCTCGCCGAAGCCGCTGCCCGGCCGGATGAGCCACTCACCCCGTGGCATGCGGGCCAGCCGTCGGGCGACGGCCGACCGCGGGACCGCCTCGGTCGCCAGCGCCTCCGCAAGGTCGGTCGCCGTTGCGACCTGGCCGGTGATGACGGTCGCCGTTTCGTT
Source organism: uncultured Halobacteriales archaeon (assembly GCA_964404815.1). Lineage (GTDB taxonomy): Archaea > Halobacteriota > Halobacteria > Halobacteriales > Hikarchaeaceae > CAYOLR01. The sequence goes on along the minus strand of CAYOLR010000125.1, from coordinate 4,011 downwards.
GAGCGCCTCCTCGTAGGTCCGGCTGTCGGGGGTCGGCGAATCGAGCTGGCCGGGGAACTGGACGCCGAGCATGACCGAGAGGCCGAAGGAGCGCCCCTGGGAGAGTAAGGTATCGAGCAGTGAGGACCCGCCGATAACGCCCGCCTCCTCGATGTAGAGGTTGACGAGCGGGAGGGATTCGGTCGCCGGGGTGGTTACCCGGCGGACGTGGAGGGCGCGCCAGAGCGTCGAAAACAGCGCCCCGGTGACCGAGGCTTTCGCCCGGTCCTCCATCCCCCCGAAGTCGAAGATGACGACGGTCGAATCGTTGATGACGTCGGCGAAGTCGAACGACGGGCCGTCCTCGGTCGGCGAATGATCGAAGATCGGGCCGAGCCGACCGTCGGTCAGCAGCGTATCGACCCGGCTTTGGGCCCCGGCGAGGACGTTGTTGAAGTAGTCGGTCGGGTGGTTGAGCAGCGTCGTCAGGTAGGTCTGCAGCCGCTCGTTCGAAACGGTCGGCGGGGCGTGGTCCTCGTGGGTCCGCTTGAGGGCGTGATAGAGGGCGTTCGTCGAGACGGCGTCCGTGCCGTGGATCGGGTCGAACAGCGCGCGCAGGTGATTGCGGATCACCTTCGGCGACTCGGCGGCCCGCCAGAAGCGATCAGGGCCCATCAGCATCGCGAGGATCTCCTCGTAATGGCCGACGAGCCGTGAGGTGGCCTCCTCGCGGGGGATGCCCGCCTCGAGCAGCGGGCCGAGGTCGAGCACGGAGAGGGCGGGCAGCACGCGCGAGCAATCGAAGTAGATGACGTCGTCGAGAGAGCCGTAGGTCGCATAGTGGGCCTGGAGGTACTCCTGGGCGGTCCCGCCCCCTTTGAGATCGACGATGATCTCCGGGCCGTCGGTCGCCCGGTGATTGGTCAGGGCGGCGATCTCGGTTAGAATCGACTTGCCCGAGCCGGTGGTCCCGATGACCAGGACGTGGAAGGCCTGGTCGCCAACCCGTATGGTGAAGGGCACGCCGACCGGCCGTCGATCCGTGTCGAGCGGCATTCCGACGGCCTGGCCCGGCCCGGTGTGGCGGGTGAGCAGGTCCGGTGGGGGTGGCGGCAGCCCCGTCCGTTCGGCCGGCCGGGTCGAGAGTGCCCGGCGGCCCACCGACGAGAGGGCCACCCCGTCAAGCCGGCAGAGGGCCACGAGCTCGTCCGCGGTCATGACGATGCCGCGGGAGGCTGGGGTGATGAACGGGAATCGGTTGCGGAGGCGGGCGTATTCGACGGGGTCGAGGGTCCGGGTGAGCAGGGCCGTATAGAGGTCGCCCGGGGCGTCGACGACACGCGCCGTGAGCCGGTGTTCGTCGTGACCGGGCGTGGTGATGATACCGGCGAGTTCGGCGGCGAGCCGGTGGGGTTCGGGGCCATCGTCGGCGGCGAGGATGACCGCCCGGGCGGAAACCCGGAACGTCCGGGTGGGATCGCGAGCGCGGATGGCCTCGATTCGCCGGCGATCGGCGGAGGCGGGGTCGAAGGTTTCGTCGTGTGAGGGGTTGAAGAAGGCGCGCGTTTTGTCGAACCACGTTTCCAGCCCCCGCTCGATGTCGGCGGTGAACTGTTCGGCCCGGTCGGTCCAGTCGGGGAAGGGCGTCGCGAGCACCTGATAGAGCACGGGGAGTTCAGCGCCCGCCATCGTCTCGACAATGGTCGCAAGCGTTGAACCGTCCAGGCGGATCGGCTGCTGCCAGTCCTTGTGGAACTGGGCCTCGCCCGTGACGACGACGCCCGCCGGGGTGCGGTCGGCCCGCTCGTCGGCCGTGCCAACCTGGCGTTCGAGTTCGCGGGGATGCCAGTCGATGGTGGAAAACTCGTAGTCGTCGGGGAAGCCGGTTCGCAGTGCGGTTTCGCATTCGTCGAGGAGGGTCGGGTCGGTAGCGCCGACGAGAAACCGGATGACCGGGTCCGGTTGGCCGCTCGAAACGAGCAGGAGTTCCACGGTTGGGGCGTCGGACGAACGTGACCAGCGGGCGAGCAGGCCGGTTTTCGTCGATCGGTCGAGGGCGGTGTGGACGCGGTCGACCGCCCTGGCGATGGCTTCGGGGTCGGTGAGTGTCTCGGTCGGGCGGATCTGGAGGTACGGCCGGGGGTCGAACGGTTCGGCCGCCGGCGACTCGGCCGGGACGATCGTGGTCGCGTCGTCGGCCGGCATCCTCACGCGGCCTCTGTGAGAGTGTGAGCTGGGTGGATAGCGGTGTCAATGTCGGTCGCGGTCGGACCGAATGGCCGGGAATACATGCGCCCCGTCGGGGAACCGAGTATTTGAATGCTTTCTCAGCCAGGTGAGATGATGATTGTAGGACACGTTCGGAACCGGCGGCTCGGCCAGACCGCACGGCGATGCGGCGTGCCGAATTCCGGGGGTTGGGTTGGAGAGAATCCCGCTATTCACAACCGGATTTGCCGAAAATCGAGCATCTTATTCCACCGTGTCAGACATTTGTATTAACGGTCGAGCTAAACGAAAGCTTAAAGCCGTTTGTTCGTCGAGTGGGGGCAAGCGATCCCGAACCGGCCCGGCACCGGGATCGAAACTGCTCCAGATAGCTATGGCTCCCGACACGACCTCGACCGGCCCTGGATGGCCCCGCTCACTGATTTCCGTCATCGGCTTCGCTACCGTACTCGGCAGCCTGGTCCTCGTCGACCCGGCGCTCGCCCAAGATGCCGGCGCGACGTTCTGTGACAGCGCCCTCGCGGCGACGATCAAAAACCTCTTTACGGTTATCCAGTTCGGCGGACCGCTCATCGGCGGGGTGGTCGCCCTCGGGGCGACCGTCGCGATCTCGATGGTGGCGCGGGCCGACCGGAAACGCGAGTTGAAAGAGCTCCGCAATCAGGGGCTGCTCTGGGGTGTGATCGTCGCCCCGCTCGGGACGGAGATCATCCAGTTCCTGTTGAACAACGTCGTCGTGGGTGGCGTCGGGTGTGGATTCTGAGGCTGGTGATGGTCGCGACCGTCGTGGCGTCGATCGCTGCTTCGCCCGTTGGGGCCCATCCAGCCGATGGGCCGTCGCATGGCGTGAACGAAACCACGTTTCCGACCCTCTGGTCGGGCGATGTGGATGGCAACGTGACGAACGGCAGCGAATGGCTCGAGTTGGCATCGGGGACGGACGTGGCCTTCGATGACCCGCCCGCGGCGGTGGGCCGGTGGAACCGGGGTGAATTCGAAACCTGGTCGGGGTCGGGCGCGGACCGGTCGGTCGTTCCGAGTAGGGCGAGGGTGACCGACGGCCGGTTCGTGCGCGACGCGTACGTGACGGCGTTCGCCATTGAGCCGTCGACGCGGGTGCTGGTCTCGCCGACGGCCCAGCCGACGACGATCGCCCCGAACGGGACCGTCCTCGCGATGATCGACTACCGGATCAGCCTTCCCACTGACGACGACGAGGGCGATCGACGCGTGTACTGGACGCTCGAGGATCACGGGATTTCGGCGATCCGGCTGCTGGCGGACGGGCGAGTGGTCGATGCAACCGATGGGGGACACGCGGCCGCGCTCTCGTTCGATCGGCTAGCGGACTCGACCGAATCGCTACGACTCGAGGCGGAGATCGACGCGACGGTCCGCCGGCTGGAGCGGAACGAACGCCGGCGGTGCTCGACCGTCAACAACTCGACGACGTGTCGGACATGGTGGGAGGATTCCGTGCGGCACCCCAACGAGACGGTCACGGTCAGCGAAACTATCGACGTCGCAGTCGAAGTGTTGACGATCGGCGGGGTTCGCGCGGTGTATCCCAACGGCGACCTCGGGCTGATCGTCTATAAGAATCGGCCGTGGCGGGGCTTTGAACATCCCGATGGGCAGGTCCGGGGGGTCTGGCGGTTCTTCTCGATGCGGGACCCGGGGTGGGATCGGGTCGAAACGAGGACGGCGACAGAAACGACGACCGACCACTCACCGGTGCATCCCCTCCGAACGGTCGCGTTTCCGATCGTCACCGGGCCGACCGCCCACCCGGCGGCGACGATA
>CAYOLR010000124.1:0-8460 GCA_964404815.1 uncultured Halobacteriales archaeon | reverse complement strand
GTCAAAACCAGTATCGGCTATCCAGACCTCGATGGTGAGGTCGAACTGCTCCGACGCCGGGCTGGCCGAACGACCCGCAGCCCGACAATCGATCCGATACTGGCTGGTGGGCATGCCGTCAGCGAGCTCCAGGCGGTCCCGGAAACCATCCACGTCGATGAGGACCTTCTGCGATATATGGCCGGCGTCACACGCGCGACCCGGGAGGACCGACACGTCAAGGTCGGCGTGTCTCCCCGTGGGACGCAGCGACTGTTCGAGGCGGCCAGGGCAAGGGCCCTGCTCGCGGGTCGGGACTACGTGACGCCGGACGACATCAAACGGGTGGCTCACCCAGTGCTGGCACACCGGCTCGTCTTGACGCCGGATGCCAGCGTGAGCGACGTGTCCAAGGCCGGGATCATCGATACCGTGTTGGACCAGATCGAGGTGCCGACGGTCGACTAATCCCTCACTGCGGCGACGAGGGTGATGCCGCCAAGCAGGAGGATCACGAGGGCGGTCAGCGGCTGGCCGCCGGTCCCGAGGCGATACACAAGATACCCGAAGCCCACGGTGATGACGCCGACCAGGGTGCTGCTCGCGGCGTGGACCAGTTCGCCCCTCGCGGTCGAGGCCGCCCGGCCGAGCTGTTCGCCGACGTTGATCGACTGTTCGCCGACATCCCAGGCGATAACCGTACTCGCCCCCGCCAACAGGAGCTCCTCCGGCGGGGCGCCCTGGAGCCCCGCGTAGATTACGCCCAGGAAGACGACGAACGAGCCGATGGTAACGGCCCGGCGCCACCCCTGGATGACGCCGACGAGCAGAAGGATCACCCCGGCACCGCCGATCAGGGTCGCGGCGGGGGTGCTGACGACCGCGATGGCCACGCCGGCGGCAACGAGGGCGACCCCCGCGCTCGTTCGGCCCGGGGAACGGTCGATTTCGGTCACCGTCGAGCCCCCTGGGCCTCGAGGGTTTGTTCGAGCGGCTCATCGGTCGGCCAATCGATGACCGGGATGCCGTTCTCCATGAGCCCCTGGATCCGCAGGCTCCGTTCGGTCCTCGCGAGGCGTTGGCCGGCGCTTGCGGCGCCGGTCACGTCGGGGCTGAGCACCGTCGCCGCGTGGCCGTACGCGTCCAATCGACCGGCGATGGTGGCGATGTAATCGTCGATCAGCGGGGTGATGACGAACACCTGCGCGTTGGAGGGGAGCTTCCGGCGGAGTTCGCGGATCCGACGTGCTACCACGACCTGGCCCTCGGGTGGCGTCGGTTTGAGTGCGGGATGGACGGCCAAGACTCGGCGGAGGGCGGCACGGTGGTCTTCGCCGGTGCTCGGAGCCAGCCAGCAAGGATCGCGGCCGAGCGCAGCGACGCCGACCTGGTGGCCATCACCCAACAACGCCGTGACCATCGACCGCGCGGCCGACAACGAGTGCTCGATCGCCGGAGTCCCGTCGGGATCGCGCTGGTAGGCGACCTGCCGGGCGTCGACTACGAGGACGACCGTCGCCATCCGCTCTTGCCGGTACTCGATCGTCGATAGCTCGCCCGTCCGGGCGAGTCGGCTCCAATCGACACGGGTCATCGCATCGCCGGGGCGGTATTCCCGTGTCGCGAAGAATTCGACGCCGGCGCCGCCGCTCGACGTCGGGACCGGGCCGGTGTATTGTGCGGTCTGCGGCCGGAGCGGAACCGAGTGCGCGATCGGCGGGAGCCTGGGCATGCAAGTCACCGCCGTGTCGACGGCCTGTTCGACCTCGCGTTCGGTCGCCCCGCTGGCGTCCCGGGCGATGACCGTCAGCGGATCGAACTCGTGCCGGCCCCGGACGGCCTCGACCGTGTAGGTGAACTCGGCGGTCTTGCCCCGGCGGAGCGCTGTTCCGAACCGGGGTGACCCGTCCGTCACCTCGAGGCCCCGTGGGACGCCGTCCACGAGACGGAGGTCCGGGAGGTGGGCGCCCGTGTTTTCGATCCGGAGGGTCACGGCCACCCCCTGACCGGGCAGGGGGTCGGCATCGTCGACCGTCCGGTCGACCTCGAGGTCGACCGTCGGGGCGGCCGTCATCCGAGCGTACGCCGCGAACCCGACACCGACGACGGCCACCAGTAGGAGGCCCGGTTGGCTCGCGAGGACGCCGGCCGCGGCGGCCAGGAACGCGACGGCGGCCACCCCGTACCACCGGTGGGTCGAGCGGATCGTCATCGGTCCTCCCTGAGGGCCGTAATGGCATCCGCCGTTCGGGCGGCGTACCGTTCGAACCGGCCTGTCGAGCTGACCATCATTCGCAACCGTTCGTTCAGCGGTGGTTCCGGGACCGCCGGGCCGCCCAAGAAGGCGGCGGCAACGGGATCGTCCGTCCACGTCCCATCCGCGATTCTGTCCCGGGCTTCGTGACGGGGAATACCCTCACGGGCGGCGACGGCGCCGATCGCCGCCGTCCTGAGGCGGTTCTCGACCCGGTCGAAGTCGCCACCGATCCACCCCCGTCGGGTGCTCAACCGCGCGATGTGCTTGTCGAACTCGTCGCCCGGTGCCGGCGTCTCGATCCCCAGTTCGGGGTCCGGGGGTTCGGCGCCGTCGATCCCGCTCCGGCGGCGGACCTGGATGGATCGAACCCCCTCGACCCCGGCCAATAGCCCGATTACGACGAGTGTCAGCCGGGGGAGCGGGAGGGCACTGGCGAGTCCGGGTTGGACCACGAACAGGAAACCCATGCCGACGCCGATCGCGCCGATCGAGGCCAGGACGCTCCGGATCCGCGTCATGTTTCGTCACCCGCGTAAGTGCGTTCGATCCGTCGAAGGGCCGCGACGGCACGGTCCTCACGCTCCGGCGTCGGTGCGGTTGTTCCGTACCTGACCGCCTCGAACAGGTCGGTCAGTTCGCGGACGTCGTCCGCAGCCATTCCGATCTCGATGGCCGCATCGGCGAACTCGGCAGGCGTGCTGGTGTCGGGATTCGCCAGATCGAGATACGTCGTCATCTCGTGCCAGGCCCGATAGATCTCGTTGTCCGCCTCCTCGCTGGCTTCGATTCGGTCGGCGGCCTCGCCGGCGGCCTCGCCGATGGCCACCATCGGATCCTCGGCCTCGGGTTCCTCGACGGGTTCCTCGGCCGGCTCCATCTGATCGCCGGTCGACCGGAAGAGCAGGATGACGGCGACGACCAGCGCCACGCCCAGGATAACCATCAGAGCGGCCGATATCGTCGGCAGGCCGCCGCTTCCGGACCCCCCGCCTACCGCTTCCGAGAGCCCGATTGAGAAGGTCGCGTTCCCGGCCGCTCCGGACCCCGGCGCGTCGGACAACTCCCCTGCCGTACAAGCCGTCAGGAAGCTATGGACGAGGATCGCGATGGGGGCGAAGGCGAGGAAGAACCCGACCGGTGCCAAGGTGCCGAGTCGACGGTAGAGGGCATACAGCGCGATGCCGGCGAAGGCCGCGATCGCGAGCAGGACACGTGGGTCGTTCAGGATGGGGAAACACGGGAGCGGGAAGAACGGGAACCCGCGGCCCCCTTCCCCGAAACCGATCGAAAAAGGGTTCCCGCCGGGGCCGTCGTTCGGCCCGAGCCCCTCGTCATCGGCGTCGCCGATCCCGCCCGCCGGGCCGGTCCCGACCGCGCCCGGGTCGGTGACCGCCGAGTTGAGCGTGGCTGCCGCCACCCCGATAGCGAGTATCGCCAGGACGGCGATGAGGAGGGGCCGGGCGCGAAGCGAGGTCACAGCCCGCCCTTACGGCAATATCCCATTAGGTGTTCCGCCACCTCGTCGGGGGCCGGGATTGCTCGCCGACGAGTCCAACCCGGATTCCGAGTTAGCGGATGATGTTGTCGGACAGTTCCCGTGGAAAGTAGGTCAGCCGTTCGGTGCCGTCCTCGGTGATCAGAATTGTATCCGAGTGTCGATACCCGGCGGTCTCGGTATAGAGGCCGGGCTCGATCGTGTAGATGTGACCTGGTTCCATGGTCGCGTCGTTTCCCCGGTCGATATACGGCGGCTCATGGCCCTCCAGGCCGATGTTATGGCCCACGTGGTGCTGGGCCAGATCGGTGACACCCTGTTCATCGAAGTACTCCCAGACAGCCTGGTCCACGGTTGCGACGGCGACACCGGGCCCGCAAGCGTCGATGGCGATCGTCTGGGCTTCGAGCATCAGCTCGAAATACTGTTCGTGCTCCGAGGAGGCATCGCCGATGAACATCGTTCGCTCCAGTTCGGACAGATATCCGTCGACGATGGCGGTGGCCCCCGTAATGATGACGTCGCCGTGGTCGAGACGCCGGTTGGCGGTGTGCCCGTGGGGAAGTGCCGTTTGCCGGCCGCTGATGAATCCGGCGCGAACCGGCCCGTCACCGCGGACGCGCGGGACGTAACCATCCCCAAGGGTATCCAACATGGCTCTCGAGGCTTCCAGGGATGCTCGCTGGCTGACGGTGGCTGGATGGGCACCGGCGTGAGCGAAATCCGCCAAGTACCGGTGTCCGAGGTTTGCCCATCGGGATGATTCCCGGACCAGCGAGACCTCCGCCTCGGATTTGGCGTACCGCATGGGCCCGACCCAGTCCTGGGTATCGACCTCCACGAACTCGCTCAACGCGGGCCCGTCGTACCCCATCGTCCCGGGGGCCCCATCCATGTCGGCCGCGACCCGCTCGACGCCCATTCCGGCCAACATCCCGGTCGCCGTCTTGATCGGCTCGCCCCCGGGATAGTCGAAGTACTGGGTGACACGTTCGATACGGTCGTTTTTCTCGACCCGCGCCACCTCGAGGCGGGGCACCGTGATACCGACCTCGTCGGGTGTAATACAGAGGAGAACGGGCCGCTCCGTCTGGATGTGGTGAAACCCGGTTAGGTAGGCGATGCTTGTCGCGCCGAACCAGGCCGCCCCGTCAGCATCCGTCTCCGCCAGCCGGTCTCTGATGGCGTCGATCCGGCTCCGATATTCCGACGCGGGGAGGCGTGTGGACATAGGCTGACTCGTATCGCCGCCGGCAAAAGCGTTCGTTCACTTCCACTCGTCGGGGTGCGTGACGCCTTCGAACTCGAACCGCGCGCCGCCGTCCTCACCGTCGGTTATCGAAACCGTCCACCCGTGCGCCTCGGCGATCCGACGAACGATCCCCAGCCCCAGGCCAGAGCCGGAAGCCTCGCTATAGCCGACCTCGAACACCTCCTCCCTGGATGCCGGGGGGATACCGACCCCATCGTCCTCGACATAGAACCCGTCCTCCAGGGCCCCGACCCGGACGGTCACGCACCCGCCACCATGCTCGACGGCGTTCCTGAAGAGGTTTTCGAGGAGCGATCTGAGCTGTGACCGGTCCGCCTCGATCGGCGCCATCTCCTCGACCTCGAGTCGGGCGGTCTCGGTCGCGACGTTCTCCCAGCACCCTTTGACGATACTCGCGACCGCAACCGGTTCGGTGGTTCCCAGGAGGTCGCCCTCTTTGGCCAGCAGCAGGACGTCCTCGATCAGCGAGGCCATGCGATCGTGCGCCGACTCGAACTTGTCGAGTCTGTCGGAGTCACACTCGACCCTGGCCAGGTCGAGTTGTCCCTGGGCGACGTTCAACGGGTTTTGGAGGTCGTGGGACACAACGCTCGCGAACTCCTCGAGGCGTTCGTTCTGTTCGGCGAGTCTCCGTTCACGGGTGATCCGGTCGAGCGCGGTCGCAGTGTGTGAGACGAGCAGCTCCGCCAGCACGATATCGGATTCATCGAACTCCCCCGGTTCCTCGGCGACCGCTTGGAACACGCCGTACCGGGCGATCGGGACGCTGATTCCCGAGCGGTACGGTCCCTGGGGGTTCGCCTCGGGGTGTTCAGACACCTCCGGGATGAGGATCGGCTCGCCCGTGCGGTAGGTCTTCCCGGCGATGCCTTCCTCGACCGACATCGTCGTCGCTCCGTGTTCCGGCAGTTCTGCCGACATCGCGATGACCGGGAGTTTTCCGTTCCGCTCGAGGTTGACAACACAAAGGTCGAAATCAAGGATCTCGCTGGCGGCATTCACCGTCCGCTCACAGACCGCATTTTCCGACTCGTAGGATTCGATCTCCGTCGCCACGTCGTGGAGGGCTTCGAGGGCCCGTTCCCGGTCCTTTTGTTCGGAGATGTTCCGCGTCGTTCCCAGCACCCGGTTCCCTTCGAGATCGGTCAACCGGAGTTCGAGGGTGTGCATGGGGACAGGAAGGTCGACGTCGAGTTGGACCCTGGCCTCGTCCTCCGTCCCACGGCGGATACGTTGGATGGCGTCCTCGACTTCCCGGACACCAGCATCGGTCGTCAGACCCAGATCAGTCAGGGTTGCGAGTGGCCGACCTTCCCAGTCCGCCGCGGGAATGCCGGAGACCTCGACAACCCGTTGGTTGACGAATTCGAACCGGTTATTCTCGTCGAAGATGTACGTCCCCTCCTCCATGTTGTCGACGATGTTGATGTAGCGCTGGAGGCGTCGCTCGCGTTCCCGTCGGTCGGAGATGTCGCGGATGACCGCCAGCACCCGATCCCGACCTTCGATCGTCGTGTTTTTCAGGTGAACCTCCACCGGCAACAGCTCACCCTCCTTGGTTTCATCGAGCCACTCGAAAACCTGTGGGCCCTCCTCGGCCGCTCGCTGGATCAACCGCTCAGCATCGCGTTGTGTATACGGCGGCTCGTTAACGCTGAAGTCTCCGACGGTCATCTCGAGGAGTTCCTCCCGGTCGTAGCCGGTCATCTCGGCCATCCGTTGGTTAACGTCGAGGATCTCGCCCGTTTCCGGATCATGGAGAATGATTCCGTCTGTCGCCTTCTCGAAGATTTCCCGATAACTCGATTCCGCCCGAGCACGGTCGACGACGTTCCGGACGCGGTTCGCCAGGATCTCGAACCGTTCTTCCTCCGACCCCTTTTGAATATATTCGGTGACGCCAGCATGGATCGCCTCGCTTGCGACCTCCTCGCTACCCTTGCTGGTAAAGAGGATGAACGGGATGTCGGGATCCACCTCCCTGACCGCCTCCAGAAATTCGAGGCCATCACGGCCGGGCATCTGATAGTCGCTGATGATGCAATCGAACCTACCCGATCGGAACCGATCCAGTCCTTCGTCGGTATCGGAGGCGTTCACCACGGTGAATTCCGAGGACAGTCGTTCAAGGTGTTTGGCGCTCAGCTCCACGAACCGAGGATCGTCGTCGACGTGGAGGATCCGCACGGCATCAGCCATTCGCTGTCACGCGTAATCCGTCACCCGTTATAATGGCAACGGGTCGGCTATCACGAAGGACACCTGCCGGTTTTCTGTATTACCTCACCCGGGGAAGGTGGTACGCGACGGCTCGCTATCGTAAAATTTGCTGTTTTCGACCGGCGAGTCCATCGGCCCATCCCCCGGTCACGTTGAGAGAGAAGTCCGCCCTCCCCGATTTGAACGGGGGGCAAGCCGATCTACAGTCGGCTGCTCTACCAGGCTGAGCTAAGGGCGGTACGTCAGATGGATAGGCCCTGAACCGGACTTAACAATTGTCATTCCAGGCATCCTGTCCGTCCCGACGTCCTACACTGGGGCAAAGATTAAAGGTAGATGAGGGTGTCCGTGCAAACGAATCCGAGGCCCTAGTAAACGGCCGAATAACCGTCTAGATATGGGCTGGGATCGCACAAGGATTTTATCCCGATATGGCCGTACCACGTGTGTTGTACAATTGGCCATTACTTATTTATAGGATGCCTCTGTTGGGAGTGAATACGTAAGACGACGTCTTACACTTGGCACACGAGGAGCGCACTAGAGACCGACGCAGTGGGGCGATTTCGCTGCCAATGTGTAAGACGACCCCCGGATGACGTGTGTCATCCGGATCGCGTCTTACCAACCAGGGGAGATCAAAACATGGAGCGTGTGACACTCCGAATTCCGAAGCAGCAGATCGACGAAGTCGAACAGATGGTCGAGACGGGAGAGTTCCCGAATCGCAGCGAAGCGATCAGATCGGCCGTCCGTGAGATGCTAAATGAACACGACAGGGGTCGGAAAAAATCCGAGCGGCCCTGGGCGAAGGTGTAACGATGCAAGACATCGTCAAGGAAGCGCTTGAAAACGAAGAGCGGGAACGCGCCCGCCAGTCCGACGAGGAGGACGGATTCGGCGACCCCCGCATCGTCATCATCGGATGCGGTGGCGCCGGTAACAACACCGTCAACCGGTTGTACAACATCGGCGTCAGTGGTGCAGAGACGGTCGCCGTAAACACGGATAAACAACACCTGGAGATGATCCAGGCCGACACGAAGATCCTCGTCGGCAAGTCCCTGACCAACGGGCTCGGGGCGGGTGGCGATCCCAATATGGGCGAGCGTGCGACAGAGATGGCCCAGGGCACGATCAAGGAGGTCCTCGGCGACGCTGTCCTCGTGTTCGTGACCGCCGGCATGGGTGGCGGGACCGGCACCGGCGCAGCCCCCGTCGTCTCGAAGATCGCCA
>CAYOLR010000123.1:0-8488 GCA_964404815.1 uncultured Halobacteriales archaeon | reverse complement strand
CGTAGCCGACGTCGCCGATCATGAACCCGAAGAACAGCGGGAAGGTCAGAAACAGGATGACCGTCGGATCGAGATCCCAATATTGGGGTCGGCTGATCGTCTCGACCAGGAGTTCGAACGGTTTGAAGGCCGAGGGGTTGTCCTGGATGACCGGCGGCTCGTCCTCCCCCATTGCCATGTCCGTTCCCCCGTCGGCGACCGTCTCGTGGCCGTGATGGGGGGCGTCGTAGTCTGCCCGTTCGAGCTCTTCGATCTCGACATGGGCGCCGACGGCCTCCTCAAGGGCCGACTGGAGCGCGGCGAACCGATCGGCGGGAATCCAGCCCTCGGCGACAAAGGCGTTCTCGGTCGAGGCGAAGTTCAACGGCGCTTCCGCCTTCTGGACCTCGATACTCAGCCGTTCCTCCGCCGCGAGCAGGAACCTGGCGACATCGAGTTTGAGCTCCTCGAGCTCGCCCTCGATGGTCGTGATCCGTGACTGAAGGCGCTGTCGCTCGTGTTCGAGTTCCTCGGCGTAGGTCGACGGTTCGCCCTCGGCGTCGGGGATATCGAGGGCCGTGAAATCGGCTCCGACGAGGGCTTCGTCGAGGGCGTCGTCAAGGGTCGCATCGGCGAAGACCGCGACGGTGGTCGACCCGGCCATGAGCTCGACGGGGCCGTCCAGCTGGGCCACCGCCTCGCGGACCGAGGCCTCGTCGCCCTCGCCGACGCGGACGGTCAGGTTTTCATAGCCGGAGAGGAGGTCGAGATCGATCCCGAGGTCGACGAACGGGTCGACTGCGTCGAGGCGCTCGTCGACGCGGCGGAGCTCGTCCCGAACCTCGCTCCGACGGTCGTCAAGTTCGTTGACCTGTTCGCGGATCTCCTCGAGCTCCTCATCGAGGGCGTCGTCGGTGACGACCCGTGGCGGCCCCGCCTCGTCCTCGTCGACATCGAGGATACTCTCGATCGAGCGAACCGTGACGAGCTTCTCCGAGGCCTCCTCGGCACCCTCGATCGGGTCGCCCGGCTTGAACCCCTCCCACTCCCCGTCGTAATCGTTCAGGTGGAGCAGGTTGAGGTCGTGAACGGTCTCGATGACATCGGGCATCACCCGTTTGGTCCCGGTGATCGAGACCCGGCTCATTCGCTCAGGTCTGAGCATGCACCGCCTCCTCGAACTGCTCGACGACGTACTCGGTGACGGCCGACCGGTTGTCCGCGGCCTGGGCCTCGAGGTCGTCCCGGGCCGCTGCCCCCTCTTCGAGGATTTCCTCTCGCTCGGCCTCGATCTCCTCGCGGGCCTCCGCGAGGCGGTCTTCCTTGAGCCCCCGGGCTTCCTCCTCGGCGTCCGCACGGATCTCGTCCGCCTCCGACCGGGCCTCCGCAAGCCGCTCCTCGGCCTCGGCCTCGGCTTCCTCGATGATTTCCTCGGCCTCGTGTTCGGCCTCCTTCACCTGTTCCAGGACCTCTGGCCTCGCCATATCCGTGAGTGACGCAGGCGCCTATTTGGAGGTTGCGAAGTCGGTCGCCTGGGGGCCGTACGCGGGGTAAACCGGGTCGTTCTTGGGGCCTCACCGCCAACCGAGACTCGGCATGGGAGTCCTCGAGGACAAAGGCCGCGCCCGCGTCTTCTACAAGTACCTCTCGAAAATCTACGACCGGGTCAACCCCTTCGTCTGGAACGCCGAGATGCGGGCGGAAGCGCTGACGATGCTCGAGCTCGATCAGGGAGATCGGGTCCTCGACGTCGGCTGTGGAACCGGCTTTGGGACCGAGGGGCTCCTCGAGTGGACCGATGATGTCCATGGGCTCGATCAGAGCGTCCATCAGCTGGAACAGGCGTGGGCGAAGCTCGGGAAACACGCCCCCGTCTCGTTCTACCTGGGCGACGCCGAACGGCTCCCGTTCCGCGATGACACCTTCGACGCCGTCTGGTCGTCCGGGTCGATCGAGTACTGGCCGAACCCGGTCCAGACACTCCGGGAGTGCCGGCGGGTGACTCGGGCTGGGGGCCCGGTCCTGGTAGTCGGCCCAGACGCCCCTCGGAACCCCGTGTTCCGCCGGATCGCGGATGCAATCATGCTGTTTTACGACGAGAACGAAGCCGACCGCATGTTCACCGAAGCCGGATTCCAGTCGATCGAGCACCGCGTCATGCAGGCAAAGCCCGGCAGCCCCCGGGCCATCGTGACGCTGGCGGACGGCATTGACGCTTAGATCGCCGTCGTCTCGGCCCTGACGATCGGCAGGCCGTCCCGGACGATCGTGACCGCCACAACCGATCCGGGGTGCAATGGCGGATGGTTGGTCGCGGCGAGCCGGAGACTGGCCCGCTCACCTACCGACCAATGGGGGTCGGCAGCGGGGTTGAACGGCCCGGTGGGACCCGGCGCGAAGCCGGTCGCGGCGAAGAACGGGATCGGCGGCTGGTGGGTTACCGGGGTGCCGTCGATCGTCACCCGGAGGGACACGGTCCGGACGTCGATCGGTGGCCCGGCCTCATGCCGGAACCGCAGGACCGACTCCTCGGCCGTTGCCGTGACCGAGATCACGACCGGCTCGGCCGGCCGACCGGTCTGGGGTGCCACGTCGACGAGCCCGACGCCGACGATGGTCCCGAGAGTGACCGTCAGGCCGATGAGCAGGGTCAGCCCGATCACGGGCGAGACGGCTCGGGACACGGTACGGGATCGATCCGAATCGGTACTTCAACCCACGGGCGTTAGGCGTTCACGGGCTCGGGCGGCAACGGTCTAATAGTCACTGAGACGGTCCCCTCGGGGCGGACCGCCGTGATCGATAACCGTTCGGTCGGCGGCATCAGCGTCCAGACCACGCCGTCCTCGCCGGTCTGAAGCTCCCGATCGCCGAGTATCACCGTCGTGGGGACCGGCGCCCCCGTCTCGTTGTCCACCGTCTCGAGCCGGAGGGGGCCACCCTGGGACGCCCGATCGACGAGGAGTCGTGTGCCGTTCTCGATCCGGATGACCCGTTCCGTGGCCGGGGTCGACGTCAGCCGGTGTTCCTGGATCTCGAAGAAGACCGATTCGGTCGATCCGTCTAGATACGCCGTGAGTGTCCCCTGCTGGAGGGTGATCGTGATCCGATAGACGCCCCCGCCGAGGCCGTTGATACCGCGCTGGATGCTCGAATTATAGGCGTCCGGATAGAGCTGGGCGATCCGGCTCGCCGCTTGATCGAGGCTGATACCGTCGGTCGCCCCCGGCGGATGCATGTCGGCCCGGTAGGCCTCGCGGACGTACCGGCCGTTGTCGATCATGGCCAGGACGACCCCGTCGGTCGTGGCCGAGAGGTAGAGGCGTGTCGGCTCGGCCGAGCCCCGCATCGACCCCAGCGCCCGTGATCGGACCGGGCCCTGAATGCCGACCAACGCCGCGTCGAGTCGGCCGATCCGACCCTGATACGAGAGGCCAGTCACCTGATTGGCGAGGGAATCGAGCCGTTGAAGCGAGGCCCGGAGGCGGGCCGATTCCGCGCCGATCCTGACCAGTTCCCGGACGAAGGTATCCGACCTGATCGTTCCGTTGCGAAACGATTGGCGGAGCGTCCGTGACTCGGATCGAAGGGCCGTGATCCGGCGATCGAACCGTGTCGTCGCATCGAGGATCAGCTGTCGTTTCCGTTCGTCGGAGCCGGCTGCCGAAAACCGCTCATCGAAGGCGTACCGGTCGACCGCGATGGCCCCGGACCGATGGCCGACCGTAAGGGCGGTCGAGACGTCCATCGCGGGCTCAGCGAAGCCCGCGGCGGCCTGGCCGTCAAGGGTGAGCTGGGCCATCGCCCCACGGGGGCCATCGTCGGGGGCAGCAGCCGTCGGGAGGGCGATCACCGCCACGAGGAGGAGGGCGACGACGACCGCGACAGGGCGGGCGGACCGCGTCATACCGGGTCGCACGCCCCCGGTCGACAAAAAGCCGTGCATCCCCCGAGGGCGGCCAGTCGTGGCTTAGAAAGCGTTTTCTTACCGGGGTGGGCATCCTGCATCATGCGGTCGTCGACCGCTCAGCGGTCCCTGCTCATCGCCCTCCTCGGAGCCCTCGCGTTGAGCCTGGTGCTCGTGGGGACCGGACCGGCGGCGGCCACCCATTCGACGGGAAACGAAACCGATGCGCCCGCGACGACGATGCGGATCGACCTCCAGGCTGATGGCGACGCCCGCTGGGCCGTTACGATGCGGTTCGCGATCGAGACCCAGAACGAATCGGCCGCGTTCGATCGCCTGGCCACCGAGTTCGAGGCGGGCGATTCGACCGTTCTCTCCATCGACCCCTTCCAGTCGGCGGCCGCACGGGCCGGGACCACGACCGACCGTGCGATGAATATCACCTCTATCGGCCGGTCCGCCGATCGGGCGGCGGGCACCCTCGAACTGACCTTCACGTGGACGCAGTTCGCCCAAGGGTCCGGCGATCGGTTGGCGCTCGGCGACGTGTTCACCACCCCGTCCGGGACCTGGCTGCCCCGGTTGACCGAGCAGCAACGGCTGATCATCGAATTTCCCGCCGAATACTCGGTCCAATCCTCATCCCAAGCCCTCGAAAACCGAACCTTCGACATCGAGGGGCCGGCCCGGTTCGAGCCGGGGGAACCGTCAGCGATACTCGTGAGACAGGGCCCGCTCACCACGACCGATACACCGGGATCGCCGACGGAGTCACCGTCGTTCGGGATCCCGCCCGTCATCGGGATCGGTGGGGTCCTCCTGCTCGTGATCGTCCTCGTCCTCGTCCTCGAACGGCGCCGGCGTGGGGCCGGGATCCCCACGCCGGCCGGGGACAGTAACGGTGATACGGGACCGGGTGCAGCCCCGGTCGAAGAGCCCGCCGACGAGCCCCAACCCCACTCTGACGACCACGACACGGGACCGCTTCTCTCGGACGAGGAACGGATCCTCCGGCTTCTCCACGAACGGGGTGGCCGGATGAAACAGGCCGCGATCGTCGACGAGACGGACTGGTCGAACGCCAAGGTGTCACAACTCCTTTCGGAGATGGCCGACGACGGGGAGATCGATAAGCTCCGGATCGGCCGGGAGAACCTGATCTCGCTTCCCGGACAGCTCCAGGACGAAGAGTAGGACCGGCTTCGAAACGTTTACCGCCGCAGTAACGATATCGACGGGTATGAAGGTTCTCGTGGCGGTCAAGGAAGTCACCGAGGTAGCGGACGACTTCGAGATCGAGGGGACGTCGGTGGCCGATCGCTACCTCGAGTATGACCTCAACGAGTGGGACGATTACGCCGTCGAGGAGGCGGTTCAGTTGAGCGAAAACGAGGACGACGTCGAGGTCGTCTCCGCGACCATCGGTCCGGAGCGCTCCGAGGAGACCATCCGCATGGCGCTCGCCAAGGGCGTCGACCGGGCCGTCCGCGTCTGGGACGACGCCCTCGCCGACCAGGACCTGATCGACGTCGCCACGAAAACGGAGATCCTCGCGGCCGTCGTCGAGGCGGAGGAACCCGACCTCGTCCTCACGGGGGTCCAGGCGAACGACGACAGCTTCGGCGCGACCGGGGTTTCCCTCGCCGAGGCGATTGACTTCCAGTGGGCGGCCGTCGTCACCGGTGCCGACTTCGATCTGGACGCCGGACTCGTCCACGCCCGTCGAGAACTCGAAGGCGGTGTGGAGGAACTGGTCGACGTCGATCTGCCCGCCGTCCTCACGATCCAGACGGGGATCAACGAACCGCGTTACGCCAGCCTCCGGGGGATCCGCCAGGCCCAGTCAAAGGAGATCGCCCACCGGACGCTTTCCGACCTCGGGCTGGACGCAACGACGGCCGAGAGCCCGTTCGCGCTGACACAGATGTACGAACCGGAGACCGAGAGCGAGACGCAGTACTTCGAGGGCTCCGCCGACGAGCAGGCGGCGGGGCTCGCTGACCTGCTCGAGGACAAGGGGGTGGGCGAGGCATGAGCGTCCTCGCCGTCGCCGAACACCGCCGGGGCGAGCTGCGTGACGTGAGTTACGAGATCATCACGGCCGGCCGTAAACTCGCGGCCGACCTCGATACGGACCTCCGTCTGGCGGTCATCAGCGGTGACGTCGAGAGCTACGCTGAGTCGCTCAATCGGGAGGGCGTGGACGTCATCCACACTGTCGATTACGGCGAGGAGTTCAACCACGACGTCTACGCCCAGGCCGTCAAACTGCTGGTCGGCGACCTCGAACCAGACGCGCTCCTCATGCCCAACAGCGTCAACGGCCTGGATTACGCGCCGGCCGTCGCCAGATCCCTCGGGCTGCCACTCGTCACCGACACGATCGACCTGGCCCACGACGGAGCCCTCGTGGCGACACGCGAGATGTTCGGCTCGAAGGTCGAGACTACCCTTGAGGTCGATCCCCCGGTCGCCATCACCATCCGGAGCGCCGAATGGCCACCGGCGGAGGGGGTCGGCGACGCATCGATCGAAGCCTTCGACGCCGAGATCGACGAGGCCGCGATCGGCTCGACCGTGACCGGCTACGAGGAGGTCGGCGCCGGCGACGTCGACATCACCGAGGCCGACGTCCTCGTCTCCATCGGCCGCGGGATCGGCGAGGAGGACAACCTCGACCTCATCTTCGATCTCGCCGAAACCCTCGACGCGACCGTCTCCTCCTCCCGACCCATCGTCGACGCCGGCTGGCTCCCGAAGAACCGCCAGGTCGGGCAGTCGGGCAAGACCGTTACCCCCGACGTCTACCTCGCCATCGGCATTTCCGGCGCCGTCCAACACGTCGCCGGAATGAAGGGCGCCGACACGATCGTCGCCATCAACACCGACCCCAACGCCCCGATCTTCGATCTCGCCGATTACGGCATCGTCGGCGACCTCTTCGACGTCGTCCCCGCTCTGATCGAGGAGTTCGGGGGCTGAGGCGAGCCCCGTTCCGCTCGTCGATCTGCCCGATCGGACCGGCCGTTCGGTTTCGCCACGTATTTTTCCTCTTCGGCCCCAACCTCTCCCAATGGATTACCTGGAGGTCAGGCGGTCCATGATCGAGGACCGCCTGGCCGACGTCGTCGCCGGGGTCGAACCCGACGAGTTGGGTGACCAGGTGGATCACGTCGCGTTGACCGGCGGGAAACGCGTCCGGCCGACGGTCACCATCCTGACCTGCGAGACGGTCGGCGGCGATCCCGAGGAGGCCCTCGACTTCGCCGCCGGGATCGAACTGGTCCACAACGCCTCTTTGGTCATCGATGACATCATCGACGAGTCAGCCGTCCGGCGGAACCACGAGAGCGCGTGGGCGGCCTTCGGCCACGGCCCCGCCGTCGTCACCTCGGACGGGCTGATCGGCGAAGCGTTCGCCCTCTTCTCGTCGAGCGCCCGGGCGATGGAGCGGGTTGCCGATGCCATGGTGCAGCTCGGCGAGGGGGAGGCATCGGAGCTCGTCTCCCAACCCACGACCGAGCCGGAATACATGGACCTCGCCCGCCGCAAGACCGGCTCCCTCTTCCGGGCGGCCGCCGAGCTCGGGGGGATCGCCGCCCACGAGGACGACCCGACCGTCGATGCCCTCGGCCGGTATGCCGAGCGGGTGGGAATCGCCTTCCAGATCCGGGACGACGTCCTCGATGCGGTGGCCGACCCCGAGGAGCTCGGGAAACCCACCGGGCAGGACGTCGTGATGGAACGCCCGTCGCTCGTCCGCATCACCGATCTCTCGCCGGAGGAGGCGAACGAACGGGCCCGGGAACAGGCCGACGCCGCCCTCGATGCCCTGGACGAGGTCCCGGTCGAGAACGTGACGGCGCGCGACTACCTGACTGACCTCGCGGAGTTCGTCGTCACGCGCGAGCACTGACGCCGCGTGACTCGAAGACGGCGAACGTGAGCGTGCTCAGCACGCCTAAAAGCGTCCCCGCCGTCAACATGGCCGCCAGGTAGGCCAGCGAGACCTCTCCGACGAAGAACCCGCTGACGGCGTGGAGCACTGCCGTGATCGCCAGCACGTAGAAGGGCGCGTTGAGGTACCGCCACCGGAACCGATCGGCCAGGTACTCGTCGGTGATCTGACCGAGGCTTGAGGTGACGCCTGCCGCCGCCAGCCAGCGCACCGCCCCGTGGGTGAACGCCGCCAGCGTGGTGACCGGATCGAGGCCGGTCTCGGCCGGCCCCTGGACGGCCCGGAACAGCTCGAGCCCCTCGACGATGCCGATAACGACCAACACGAGGGCGACGATGTACGTCACGATCGTCACCCGGCCGGCGTACAACGACCGTCGCAGGGTCTCCACCGAATCGTCGACGGCCTCCTCGAGGCCGAGGCCCCGAAAGAGCACGTACAGGCCGAGCAAGCCAGAGGTCACCCCCAGGACGGCGCCGGGCAGCCCGAGGTAATCGGCGATGATGGCCAATGGGTAGATGAGCAGGAGGATCCCCAGGGGCACGAGGATCGTCCCCCGGGTCTCGGGGTCGTCGAGCACCTGCTTGATAGTGTAGTACATCGATTCCAAGTTCTGGGCCTGGCGGACGACCACCCGGCGGACG
>CAYOLR010000122.1:0-8505 GCA_964404815.1 uncultured Halobacteriales archaeon | reverse complement strand
TGTCGAAGATCTGCTGGAGGAACGGGTCGGCCGTGATGTAGTCCATCCGGTTGCTGACCCCACCCATGATATTCGCGAACGTTTGGGGATCCGCAGTGAGATGGCGATGGATCTTCGAGGTGACCTCCTCGCTGCTCGATTGGGGGGCCTCCTCGGGCGCCGCCTGCGGTGGACCGGCGTCGTAGAGCTGATCCACTACTTGTTCGAGCTGGGACTGTCCGAAGTAGTCTACCGACTCGCGGTACCGACCGTGCTCGAGGCCGTGCTCCTTGTCGTACATCAGTCGGATGAGGTACTTCAAGAGGTTCGGCGAGACGACGGCCTGCTCGTAGCGGTCCTCACCCATGGTCATCTTGAGGACCTCGACGTAGTGGTCGACTCTGTCCTTGATCGCCTGGAGCCGGGGGACGCCATTAGCAAGCGCTGGCTGGATGTTGAAGAACGCAAAGCCCGGGAGTCGGTCGGGGATGTTGAAATGGATGACGTGCTCCTCGAGATCGTCGAAGCCGAAGCGCCGGCCATGGGCGCGCATGTAGTGCTCGGGCAAGCCGCCACCTTTTGTGTCGATGAGGAACACCGGGCCGGAGGTCTGCTCGTACAGTGAGAGCGCGTCGTTGATGAGCGCGATCGACTTCCCCGCGCCGGTCTTAGCGAACCGGCCGACGTGGAACGGAAGGAGGTCCGGTGGGAGCCGGAGGGGTTCGTCCTCGGGCTCGCGGTTCTCGTCGAGCAGATAGCCGAGCTCTAATCCCGGCTTCCGGAGTTGCCGCGTGATGTCGTGGTCCGGTCGTGGGAGCGGGTTACGGCTCTGTTGCTCGGCGCGCGTTCCCCGGCTCCCCTCGACGGTAAGGTCCGATGACGAGGGGACGACCAGGAGGTTCGCTAATTCGTTCGCGTTCAGGATGAGGTCCGGTCGGCTGTCCGCCCGGTTCATCAGACTTGGGATCCGGTCGCGATGGCGTGTCGAGATAGAGCGTGTTCGGAACCGTTCCAACTCATTCCTTGCGCGGCGGCCCGTTGTATTTGATAGCAGTCCACGCTCACGAAGCCTCTCGCCTTCGATTCCGTAGTAGGTCCCATCAACGGTATCAAAGACCGCGCATAGTGCGTCAAGTTGGGCCTCCAGTTCGCCGATAACGTCGTCAGTCGGCAGCGCGAGCAGTCGAGCGTTCGCAGTGAAGGTCCGCTTGGGAGTGTTCTCGCGGAGGTGATCGAGCCGCGTTTCAGTCGTCTGGTCCCGCTCGCGGTCCCGGATCCTCGATTGGTGGACAGGTTGGTGGTTCCATCCCGCGCCGTGTCGGTGATATCTGCCCCCAACCCGCCCCATTCCCCGGTGGGAACTCCGTCGAGGGCCTGGGGATTCGATTGCTAGCAATTTCTGGAGAAGTGTGTCTTGCCCGGCGAGAAGGGCCCCCGACCGCCGCCGGGCCTCACTCGACCAATCTGATTTTCGCTGGAAGACCACCTGATAGGCCAGTGGCTGTGAGGCTTTCGTCAATTGGTCAATGAGCGGGGCCAGGGGTGCGCGCCCGGAGTGTGAGTTCCCCTCGTCCGTCTGATCACCCCTGCGCCCGACACGCTCCGAGAAATGAGTAAGCGAGGTCATCCAGTCCTTCCGTCGTTCTACGCTTCCCCTCCACCGAACACCGTACGGGGTAACGTCCTCAAGCGACGGTCTCGCCTGAATCGTACCCCCCTCCGCGCCGACCGTAGCGTTCCGATTCGCCCCCGAATCAACCGATTCCGGAGGCAACAATCGCCCCTCTTCTACCCGTTCGGTGAATTCCTCCGGGCGAAACTCGACCGGCTGGATGAGCTTTTCCAGCAAGTCAATCTCGACTCGATCGATATCGAACGAGTCCGGGTAGATTGCTTGGAGACGCTGCTGGAGGACGTCGAGTCGTGCGTCGGCCCCGTAGTAGAACTCCACCGATTCGCCCTCCCCCTCGCTGATCGCGACGAACTCAAACGTCACTGGCTGTTTTGACCTGAACGGAATCATCCGTGCTCGGAGGCTGGCTGAACGGTTTGTTGAGAGCTTGTGGAGGCTGGCGAGCGACTGAGAGACGACATCCGGATTGAGGTGCGCGGACGTTGGTGTCACGCGAAGGTAATCACGGGTCACCGGACCTCACCTCGCGGGTAGGGGATAGATTTGCGCACCTGGAGGCCACCCTTCCATCACCGCGCACCATCCGCGCGGCGGAGGACCCCGAAACGCGCATGGACCTCGCGACATAAGCCCGGTCAGACAACGCCCGTACGATGCCCCGAAAACGACCAATAAAACGTATCAAGCAATCCGGGAAGTCGGGCAAAAAGGGCGAACCAACCGCTGTAACCCTTAAATATCGGGGGGTGTCGAAAACGTGGGTACCTGAACCTGAACTGGATTGCCCGGGGAGGGTTTCGAACCCTCGACCTCCGCATGTCCCAGGTATGAGGTTCGGCACGGGCCGAAACTCGGAGCCCTATGAGTGCGGCGCTATGACCAGCTAAGCCACCCGGGCGCGAGCGAGAGTAACCAAGGGCTGGCCTTTAAGCTTCCCATACCCGGCAGGCCGGCCGGCGGATTTATACTACACGGTGCGCCATAGCCCACCATATGTCCGTTCCGGAGATCGTGCGCGAGCGGCTCGGGGACGAGGAGGTTCGGGCCCGCGTCCCGCTCGGTGGAGACGACGAGCTCGTGGTGACGCCCTCGCGAACGCTCGTCTATCGGGCCGAGGGCCTCCTCAGCGGCGAGTCGGTCGAGGAGCACTCCCACCAGGCCGAGCGCGTGTCGGTGACCGAGGGTCGCCGCAAGTGCACGCTCCGCCTCGATCACGGCCTCGACGGCGAGACTGAGTTCACGATCCCCTCGAAGGACGTCGACGAGACGCTCAAACCCGTCCTCGGCGGGGTGCTCGCGTCGGTCGGTGTCACCGAAGCCGACGAACAGGTCCGGGAGATCTTTCGGCTCGGCGAGCTCTCTATCGTCGTCACGGACGGCCGGGTCATCAAGCACATCGGGAACGAGCTCTGGGACGATGAATACGAGGAGTACGCTTTCGCGAACGTCACGGAGCTCGAAGTGGAGAAAGGGGACGTGTCATCCCAGATCATCATCGAGGTCGACGGTCGACCCCAGCGGATCAAGACCCCGACGGACGTGGTTCGCGGCGTCCGCCAGGCGGTCCAGACGGCCTTGCTCGATTACCACGACGTGGACAGTTACGCCGCGTTCCTCGAGAAGGTGAGCCCTAGCGAGGAACCCGATCCGGAACCGGTCCAGCAGCCGGAGGAGACCCAGACGGCCGACGCCGCCGGGGAATCGCAGCCGGCCCAGGAGGAAACCCAAGACACGGTCGGGGGCCTCGAACTCGCGTTCTCCGACGAGGGAACGCAATCGGTCGAGGAGCCGTCGGTCGACGAGCCCGATCAATCCGCCGTCGCCGACGAACTCGCCGTGCTCCGGGAGGCCGTCGAACGCCAGAACGAACTCCTCGAGGCCCATCAACGGACCATCGAGAAACTCATCGAAGAGCTCCGCCGGGGCCGCTAGTCACGGCCGGTCACCTTTCTGATACAGGACGACCCGAACGGGCCGAGTTCGCCGCTCTCGAACCTGATGAAATGTCCCGTCGATAGCGAGGCCCCGCACCGCCGGCAGTCGAACTCCCCCTCCTTCGTGACGACCTCGCTCTGGAACCGGACGAACGAACCGCCGGAGGGCGTGATGACGCCGTCCTCACGGGAGATGGCGCCGCGGGTCTCGGCTTCGTCGAGGATCCGACGAGTGAGCCGCGGTTCGGTCGTGATGGTCTCGATCCGGTCGACCGCCTCCGCCACGGTCAGCTCCCCCTCGTACTTCCGGAGGAGTTCGACCCCGAGTTCGACCGGATCGGCCTCCATCACGTCGATGCTTCGCCGGAGTGACGGTAAACCTTGTGCGCAACGGCTATACCCCGACGCGGACCTACCCGGGATGTAATGCGACTGGCCCGTCGACACGTGGCGACCGGGACGCTGCTCGGGCTCGTCCTGATCCTCGGCGTGGTTATCTCGCCGACCGCGGTCCGCGAGCAGCTCCAGTCGATGCTGTGGGAGCCCTGGTTCCCGCTCGCGCTCGTCGGCCTTTACGTGGTTCGACCGGTCCTCGCCTGGCCGATCAGTGCCCTCTCGATTCTCGTCGGATTCCGGTACGGGTTGGCGGTCGGGTTCCCGATCGCGATGGCCGGCGTGGTGTTCACGAGCTTGCTTCCCTACGGCGTGTCGCGGGTTTACCAGCCGGACTCCGGACTATTGGGCTCGGCCGCCACCGGCAGCCGACAGTTCTTCGGGACCACCGGCGACCTCCGGGGGGTCATCGCCGCCCGGTTGGCCCCCACGCCGGCGGAGGTGATCTCGATCGCCGCCGGCGTGGGCCGTGTGTCCCTACCGGCGTTCGTCCTCGGGACCGTCCTCGGCGAGATCCCCTGGACCGCGGCGGCCGTGTTCGCCGGCTTCTCGATGCGCTCGTTAACCCTGTCGACGGGGTTCGATATCCGGCTCGCGGTCGCCGGCGCACTCGCCGGGGGCCTTCTCATCGCCGGACCGGTGTATCGCCACATCCGCGGGAGCGACTCCCGCGCGGCTGGCCTATAGAAAAGGGTCGGAACAGTCGTAGACGGTGCCGTGGTTCGGACAGACGTACTTGCAGTGCCGGGAAACCAGGAGCGCCCCACAGGCCGGGCAGGCCGGGCCGTCCTCCTCCACCATACTCTCCCAACCGACCGGGGTGCCATGAGTCTTGGTACGCCGTGAATTCTAGATTGATTTCGGGCAGAGTCCCCACGGAATTTCGATACAGTTTGAAAAATTGATATGAGTATACCAGTCCTCGGAGATGATGATGCGATCAGGCTACCGAGTTATGGTTGGATTACTAGTGGTACTAACGCTGGGAGTGACCGCGGTTTCGGGGGCAACCGCCATCGGCACAGCGGGCACGTTCGCCGCCGAGACCCCGACGGAGACGCCGATGGGGAACATGAGCGACGACTCCATGTCCGATGATGGGATGTCGACGGAGACGATGACCGAGTCGACCATGAGTGATGACAATATGACGGACGACAACATGACCGATGACTCCATGAACGAGTCGATGGACGACGGGATGACGGAGACGATGACGGAATCGAGCATGGATGACGACATGACCGAGACCGCCATGGCTGACGAGATGACCGAAACGGCGATGGCCGACGACATGACTGAGACGGAAATGGGTGACGAGATGACCGAAACGGCGATGGCCGACGACATGACTGAGACCGAGATGGATGACGCCGGCCAGACGGAGACGAACAACCCCGGCTTCGGCGTGATCGTGGCCGTCGTCGCGGTGCTCGCGCTCGCCTTCCTGGCCGTTCGGCGGAGGGGGTAGGCTGATGGTTCCGGCACGGATTCGCAACGCGCTCCGATCGCTCCGCCGCCAGCCGGCCGACGTCCTGGTCCCGGTGTTCGCCGGGATCGCCGGCGTGATCGGCTCCTTCGCGATCGCCGCCGGGAGCCCGGGGTTCGTCGCCGCACCCATCGCGGGCTTTCTGGCACGGACGCTCCCGGCCGCCATTATCACGGCCGCGATCCTGTTCCTGGGAAGCCTCGGACAGGCACTCAACCTCGTCACCGCCGTCGGGATTTCGATCGCCCTGTTCGCGATCGCGGCCGCCATCGGCCTCCGGATCGGCGAGCGAATCGACCGGCCGGTGGTCGGGATTCTGGTCGTCGCGGGATTGCCGGCGGCGCTGTCGATCCTGCTGACTGGCGATCCGGTCCCGGCAATCGGGGCCGGGGTCGGGTCCGGCGTGATCGTCGGGATCGATCACCTCGTCCGTGGCGTTCCGGAACCGACCTCCAAGACCGCGATCTCGGCCGACCGGCGGCGGCTCCTGGCCGGCCTCGCGACGGTCGCGTCGATCGGCGTTCTCGGGACGCTCTACCGACAGGTCGACGCCGACGGTGTCACGCCATCGACGGGCGGATCGGCCGACGGCGGATCCGCCGCTTCCGGTGGCGCTGCGACCACGACACCGGCCGGCGACGGGTCGCCCTCCCCGCTCCAGCAGCTCATGGACGAAGCCAGACAGAAGTCACTCGACGTCCCGGGGATGGAACCGCTGATCAGCGAGGACTTCTACCAGGTCGATATCAACGCGGTCGATCCCGAACTGTCGGCCGACGGATGGACACTGTCGGTAACCGGCGAGGTCGACGAGGAGCTGACATTGACCTACGACGAGCTCACCGCCCGCCCGGAGGAACACCGGTTCAATACCCTCCGATGTGTGGGCGAGAACCTGAACGGCCACAAGATGGACACCGCGCTCTGGACGGGGACGCCCATCGCGGACCTGATCGAGGCGGCGGGTCCGAACGGCGGCTGTGAGTGCGTCATGCTCCGCGCCGAGGACGGCTACTTCGAGGAGTTCCCCCTGTCGGCCCTCCGGTCCGCGCGCTGATCCCCGGCCACTGGGGCGAGATCAACGTCAAGTGGGTGACCGAGATCGAGATCCTCGACAAGAAGGCCGACGGCTACTGGGAGAAACGCGGGTGGCACGGGACGGGCCCGGTCAATACGGTCGCCAAGCTCCACGCCATCAACAAGCTCGACGGCGGCCGGATCCAGCTTGGCGGGCATGCCTACGCCGGGACCCGCGGGATCGACCGTGTCGAGGTCTCCGTCGACGACGGCGACACCTGGACGGACGCCACGCTGTCGGAGCCGTTACCGGGCGACGACGTCTGGCGCCAGTGGGTCTACGAGTACGACGCGCCGGCGGAGACCCATACGGCGGTCGTCCGCGCGACCGACGGCGAGGGCGTGCTGCAGCCCGACGAGCAATCGAACTCCTTCCCGAGCGGGCCGACGGGTTGGGTCTCGAAACGGATCAATCCCGCATAGTGGCCATTTTTATCAGTGCCCAGGGAATGATTGACTTGGAAACGCGATGGAAAAGGCGCTCTGGTACCTTTTGGCCGGCACACGCGGGGGCCGAAACCGTGTTCGCCTCATCCGGACGCTCTCGGACCGGCCACGGAACGCGAATCAGCTCGCCGGGGAACTCGACCTCGACTATAATACCGTCCGGCACCACCTCGATATGCTGATCGATCACGACGTCGTCGAACGGGGCGAGGCCGACTACGGCGCTCTCTACTTCCTGACCGACCGCTTCGAGCGCCATCGAGAGGAGTTCGAACAAATCACGGAACACTTGGAGTAACCATCATGGCCATGACCACATCGATACAGATCGCGACCGTCCTCTCGGGCGTGAACATCCTGCTGCTCGCCGCACTGAGCGTCGTCTGGATCCGGAACTACCGGGCGTTCCGGTCGATGCTCGTGCTTGGGCTGTTGGCGTTTGCCGTTGTGATGCTCATCGAGAACGCGACCGCCCTCTATTTCTTCTTCAGCATGAAGATGCTCTACTCGGGCGATCCCACGGTCCAGTCGGCCGTGGCCGTCCTCCGGGGGCTCCAGTTCCTCGCCCTGGTGTTCCTCACCTGGGTGACGATGAAATAGCGGTCGTCCGATCGACCCGAGAGTATCACGTCGTCTCGAGGTGGATGTCCGTGGGCGTCGGGTTGCCGATGTTGTCCCCGACGGGACAGCGGGCTTCGACCGCGTCGGCGAAGTCATCGAGGGTGTCTTGACCGGCGTCAGCGTCGACCTCGATCGTGACGCGGAGCTCCTGATAGCCCGGCCGGATGTCATTGTCGCCCTGGAGGAACCCTCGGAGGTCGATATCGCCCTCGATCCCGATATCGATGCCGTCGAGGTCGATATCCCGCTCCTCGGCCACCGTATGGGCGACGACGTTGAGACACCCGGCCCAGGCCCCGAGGAGGTATTCGACGGGGTTCGGCCCGTCGTCAGTGCCGTCGAGGGCCGCCGGCTCGTCGACGACGAACTCGAAGTCCCTGGCGCCGACGACCGTCTTCGTCTCGCTCTCGCTCGCTGCCGATACCGCGAACCGCTGGATGGGCTCTGGTTGGCTCATCGACTCGGACCACGGGGCAGCAAATCAAAAGGCGACCGACGGTGGTCATATCTGCCTCAGTGAGCGACGGCGTGTCCGGCCGCCACACAGAGATCATGCGATACGGATCCGCTCCCGGTCGTTCCTCGCTCTTCGGCCGCGTCAGTGATAGCCGCAAAAATTGACGATGGTGGCCCAGGTGGCCGTCAGTTCAGCACTCGCTCCACCCACAGCTCTCGCAGGTCTTGCAACCCTCTGAGAAGTACAGCGACATCGATCCACACTCCGGACATTCCGGGCTTTCGCCCGCGTCGATCAGCGACTGAGTGGCGTCCTCGTGGACCGCCGCGCCGCCATCGGGCTCCGTCTCGGCCTCCTCCTCGGCAACCTCGTCGAGGCTGCGCTGTTGGGGGTAGGCGCGGTCGATGTCGCCGTCGAGGTACCGGCGCATCGCCGTGCCGATGGCGTCCGGGATGGACTGGATCTGTTCGCCCTT
>CAYOLR010000121.1:7593-8535 GCA_964404815.1 uncultured Halobacteriales archaeon | reverse complement strand
AGTTGATATCGACGATCAAATCGAGTTTCGGCCAGAGCGTGTTCCGAACTGCAGTGCCGGCCTTTGCCTGGTTGAAGTAATTACCTCGCCAGGCGAAGAATATGCTCGGTTCCGGCCGAGATCCGTCCTCTCGTTCCTCGGGGTACAGGGGCATCCAGCCCTTCGAGACGGACTCCTCGATCTTTTCGGCGAGGTCTGGCTTTTCCTCCATGATGCCGGCGTGGTAATAGGTCCATAGTGTCGTCGGCACTCCCCTGACGCTTCCCGTCGGGAACGAGAGGTTCTTCCAGCCGTTGAACGTCCAGATCTTCTCCTGGCCGACGTAGTGGTCGACGCCGGTCCCCTGCCGGCCGATATGGCCGGTCAGCGTGACGAGCAGCTGGATGGCGCGGTTCCCCAGGTCGTTGTGGTACCAGTCGTTGACGCCCTTGCCGTGGATGATCTTTCCGCGCTCGACCTGGGCGAACTCCCGGGCGATCTCCTGATGGGTTTCCCGGCCGACGCCCGTCTCCTCGTAGACGAAGTCCGGCGTATAGGTCGACAGCTCCTCGCGGAGCCGGTTCCAGACCGTCCGGACGCGGACCTCGCCGTCGGTCGTCTCCACGGTCCGGTCGACGTCGAGCCGCGGGTCGAAATCCAGCTCGATGCTGGCGTCACGGTCGTACTTCGCTTCCCGGTTCCCAAGCGAGCCGGGGGCGTCCCGCAGGGTACCCGCACCGTCCACCATGACGAACACCTTGTCGGCCCCCTCGCCTGCGTCGTCGCGAATGTCCGCCGCCCGGAGGAACTTCCCGGTGTCTTCCCGGACCAGGAGCGGCATGTCTGACTGCTCCTTGAGGTGAGCCTCGTCGTAGAGCCCCTCGTCGACAATTGTGCGGGCCATGCCGAGGGCCAGCGCGATGTCCGAGCCGGGATCGGGGGCGAGCCAGTCGTCGCAGTGGA
>CAYOLR010000121.1:0-7583 GCA_964404815.1 uncultured Halobacteriales archaeon | reverse complement strand
GCCGTCTGGGAGTAGTCCGTGAAAATGCCGACCCGCTTCGTCCCGTCGTAGCCCGCCTCGAGGAAGTACTTCGCGTCGGGGATGCGCGTGACGTTGACGTTCGACCCCCACGCGATGAGGTAGTCCGCGTTGTACCAGTCGGCGCTCTCGGCGTTGTCGGTCTGGACGCCCCAGGTGATCGGTTGGCCCGGTGGGAGGTCGGAGTACCAGTCGTAGAAGGAGTGGGACACGCCGCCGAGGAGATTGACGAACCGGGAGCCCGACGCGAACGAGATCGGGCTCATCGCCGGAATGGGTGTGAAGCCGCTGATGGCGTCGTACCGGCCGGCGGTCACCTCGTCGATCACGTGTTCGGCGATCTCGGTCAGCGCCTCGTCCCAGGTGATGCGCTTCCACTTACCTTCGCCCCGTTCGCCGGCCCGTTTGAGCGGCGTCTTGATCCGCTGGTCGGCGTTGACGTAATCGGTGTAACAGGCCCCCTTCTGACAGCCCCGGGGATTGGGATCGGGGATGTCCAGGTCGAACCGGGGGTAGTCCGCCGACTGCTCCTCCCGCCAGACCTGGCCGTTCTTCACGTAGACGTCCCACGAACACGACCCCGTACAGTTGACCGAGTGCGTGCTCCGGGAGATCGAATCCCAGTCCCACTGGTCGCGGTAAAGGTCCTCCCACTCGCGGTAGGGATAGTCGCCGATGGGATCACCGACGACCTTGAGGCCCTCCATGGCCGAATCCTGGGCGAGGCCGACGCCAGTGACGCCGAGGGCGGTGGCCAGGCCAGCCCCCTTGATGAAGTCCCGTCGAGCGATACCATCCGACTCCGTTCGAGGTTGTTGATCTTGTTGACTCATTGATCGTGATTGAGGAAGACGGTTACCGTCCCGAGCATGACGCCCGCGATACCCAGTGCCAACCCGGTGAGGGTCGCTCCCCCGACGTGGATCCCGGCGGCAACCAGGCCGACGCCGAGCAGTTTCGTGATCCGATCCGTCCATCGGTAGGTGCGGGGTCGGAGGGTCCGTATCGAGTCCGTCATCGGTCGGATCCCCCCGACTCCTCACGGTCGCCACCGGACGGGGTCTCCGTGCGGCCACCCGGCGGATCTCCCCCGTCGGTGCTAGGCCCGGTTCCGGATTGCAGGGTCCGGTAGGTGAGCAACCAGGCACCGATCGGGACGAGCACCGAAAGGGCGATCAGCGCCGGGTTGATCAGGTCCGTACTTACGCCGACCACCGTCGCGAGGATGTTGTTCATGCCGGCGAGCGAGGCGATCATGACGAATACCACCGCCGCCACCCCAACGGCCGTCTGCCAGGGCCGACCGAGCGGGTCCGCCGTGAAGTGCTCCGGTTCCCGATACCGATCGATGAAGGGCCACAACAGCAGCGTGAGGAACATGATCGTCGGCAGGATCACGCCTCCCAAGAACTCGGTGCTGATGTGGATGTTCACGACGGGGATCGTAAACGACAACCACGACGGGATCAGCTTGAGGAAGCCGAACATCCACATGAAGAACCAGTCAGGCATGATGAGGCCCGGCGTACTTGCGGGGTTGTTGGGGCCGTACTCGGCGACGTTATGAACCGGGAGGAACCCGGCGAGCAGCGACAGCGTCGCAAGCGTCAGGAAGAACACCACGGCGCTGACGGCCGCCTGATTGGGAAAGGCCGGGAGGCCGACGACGACCGAATCGTCGTCCTGCTTGACCGTCTGGCGGCCCTCCACCGGCCCGTCGCGTTCCGCCTCGGTGTGCTTCTGGCGGACGAGGATCCCCATGTGCACCGCAATGAGGACGCCGATAAGGGTCGGTATCAGGAAGACGTGGAAGAAGTACAGCCGCGGAATGGTCGCACTCGATGGGAACTCGCCACCGAAGAACAGCCGGGCGAGGACATCCCCCAGTATCGGGACCGAATTCGCGACGTTGTACCCGATGCCCGTTGCCGTGGAGGCAAACTCGTCGAACGGGAGGGCGTACCCGGTATAGGCGGCGAAGACCGCGAGGCCCATCAAGCCCGTCCCGACAAGCCAGTTCGGCTCGCGGGGATTTCGATAGGCCCCGGTGAAGAAGACCCGTAACATGTGGAGCGCCACGGAGGCCACGAAGAGGTGGGCAGCCCAGTGGTGCATTCGGCGGAGGAACATCCCGTAAGGGACGTCATAGGTGATATAGAGGACGCTCACGAACGAGGCCGGCAGGTCTTCACCTTGGTACCGTACGACGCTTCCGTCGTAGGCGACATCGGTGGTACTGGGCTCGAAGAAGAATCCCAGGAAAACCCCTGTGAGCACGAGGACCAGGAAACAGAACAGCGCGATCTCACCCAGGAGGAACGAGTCCTCGGCCGGGAAGGCCTTGCCGAGGAAGTCCTGGGCATCATCGAGGTCGAACCGGGCGTCGAGCCAGCGGTAGGTTCCGCCGAGCATGTCAGCCCTCCCCCGGTCCCACGAAATCCTCGAAGTCGCCGATCGCGATGAGGTTACCCTCCGCCGAGATCGTGATCGGGAGCTGTGGGAGCGGTCGGGGCGGGGGTCCGCCCACGACGGCGGCGCCGGCCAGCGGATCGAACTTGCCGAAATGGCAGGGGCAGACGAGCGTGGAGTCCTCCACCTCGGAGACCATGCAGCCGGCGTGGGTACATACCTTTGAGTAGGCCGCATAGCCCCCGACAGTCCACTCCATCTCCGTTTCGCCGCCGTACTGGTTCTCCTGATACCGGACGAGTAGCGTCGGGGCGTCGTCGATCCCGGGCCGGGGCTCAGGGAAGACCGTGGTCCGTTCGCCGAAGTCCAGGTAATTCTCGTCGATCCGGTTCCCGTCACCGTCGACGAGGTGGACGCCATCGGAGAAGACCGGTCCCGTATATTCCCGCTCGAAAACGCGGGTGAGACCCACGAGCGGCGCCGCCAAACTGCCCACGGCCGTTAGTCCGCCCATGGTGGCGAGGATCTTTGCGAGGTCTCGGCGCTCGATCCCTTCGTCCATCTGTCTGCCACCGTCCGCCAGACGGTCACAGTCACATTCGCTGAAACTCGATTGGGGATTCCGATCAGTCATGTCAGTGACCACGCTCCTCGGCGACCTCGATATGGGGCATAAACCAGGCGTAATACGCGACCGTCAATGCCGAAAGCGAGAGGAAGAGCCCCGCGCCATAGACGCCGAAGTATTGGGTCCGGGCGAGCGTCAGGTACTCGGCGGTGAACAGCGCGGCGAACACGATCGCGAGCACCGTAAGTGCCGCCATCGCGACGATTCCTTCCTGCTCCATGCTGGGCTCGTGGTATTCCACGATCCACCGATTGGCCGTTTCGAGAAACGGCAAGGAGTGGTCGCCATCACCGGTCCCATCGGGCGGGCGCACGGCCTCGTTCATGAACCTGTGGGCGGCCGTGAGGACCGCAACGAGGGCGAACAAGGCGATCCAGACGATGACCCCGACCTGGCTCGGCGAGAGCTTCTCCGGGGTGTCGATGATGTCGGCGAGCGGCCGGATATCGGAGACGGTCGGATCGATCTCGATCTCCTCTGATGGCGGTTCTCCCTGCAAGGCGACGTACCACATCGGGATGAGAACGACGGCGATGACGGCGATAACGACGACCGTTTGCCGTCTCACCCGATATCCCCCCAGCCACCGGATCGACTGCACTCGTCGTCGTTGCAGAGGCCGGGTCGCCAGCGGAACGGCCTTACCTGCTGGTACATCGGTTGATTCCCTGTCAGTCCATGCATCTCGCGGGTGGCATATATTCGTATGGGTTTTGCTAGCATATTGGAGAGGTTGAAGGCCGCGGCGTCCAGGGGTTTACCCGCTTTCGATTCCGAAGGTGGGCGATGCCGATCGGTCGGGATCCTTTTCTTCAGCCGGCTCGATGAGGGTGCCGCCGTAGGGGCGAAACTCGAGGCCGTACGCATCGGCAACCGATTCCAGCTGCTGCTCGCGAGCGGCGATCGTTTCGGAGTCGAACCCGTGACGGTCGACCGCCTCGACGAGTGCGTTGTCGTCGATGACGTCCCGCGAATAGGCGTCGGCCACCGCGTTCCGGAGCATGTCGGCGTTTCGCCGGTTCCGCTTGGCCTCTTCGTAGGTCTCCCTGATCGTTTCCTCCGAGGCGTACCCGTCGTCCGGGATTTCCTCGAAGCGTCGAAGGGCCGTTTGGTCGTATTCCGCGGCCGTATCCAATACGACGATGACCTGCTCGATCGGGGAGAGCGCCTCCCAAGCATCACGATCAGCCGGGGCGACCAATGCCGCGACCGCCTCACGCCAAGTGGTGGTCCGTTCGGGGTCCTCGAACACCTCGGCCACGAACGCCCCCATGTATTCCTCGGGGACCGGCACTCCGATGGGTCCGTCGCTAGCGGTCATTCGGGTCGACACCTCCGATCCGGATCGGAATCGATGGAGCCCACCGCGACGCCGCGGGCGTGGGCCAGGGCGCGTTTCGCCGACCGCTGGACGTCGTCGCTCCGGTCATTCAGGCCCTGGACCTCGATGGCTTCGATCGCGCGGTCGCTCCCGAGGTCGCCGAGGCTGCTGGCCGCCTTGGCTCGGACGAACGCGCTCGGATCGCGGGCGAGAATCGCCGCCAGCACCCGCACGGCCGGCGCCGTGTCGGTCGCATGTTCGCCGAGATAGTCGGCCGCGAACTCCCGGACGGCCCGATGCTGATCGTTCTTGAGTCGATCGATCAGCAGCCATTGGTCGATCTCGTCAGTTTTGGCCAACGCGATCAGTGCGTTCCGCCTGACCCAGCCGGACTCGTCCTCTTCGAGGGCCGTCCGGAGGGGCTCGAGGGAGCCGCCAGCCCGGGAGTAGGCCACGACCGCCTCCGCTCGAACCCACTCGTCGGCGTCCCGCTGCATAACGGTCCGGATCGATACGGTCCCGGTACCGGCCACCCCGAGTGCCTCGACGGCGAACTGGCGGACGTCCGAATCGCGGTCTGCGAGCGCCCTGTCCTCGAGTCTGGCGACCGTGGCGTCATCGAGACTCGCTTCGGCGAGGGCGATCAGGCCGAGGGCGGCCTGCCGCCGGCGGTCGACGCTCGCCGAGTCCAACGCGGAGCGACATTCCCGTTCGGACTGCGACGGAGCCCGGCCGGTCGCGCTGGCATTGGCTGCACTGCGGGTCATTCCTCACGCCTCCATTCGCCCACATAGGCAGTCAACCAGATCAGCAGGATCCCCACCGCGAGGATCAGGAAGGCGTCGCTCTCCGTACCGATATCGAGCAGATCGCCCCCACCGCCCGAGGATTCGGTTGCTCCACCGCCCTCCGTGGCTCCGTCACCGGCCTGCGCCGGGGTCGGCGTCCCCGGGAGCGTGAGTTCGCCGGACGATGTCTCGAGGGTCGAGAACTGGAGGGTGATGGATTTCTGGCCATTGACCTCGCCGGCGCTGCCGTTCCAGACGGCGAACGCGAGGTAGAGTTGCTTGGAGCCGTTAAGCGCGGCGTCGTACCGACCCGACGGTTCGCGTTCGCGGGTGAACGCGACGGCCCATCTGCCGTCCGTCCGCTCGCCGGACGCCTGGACCGACTGCTCCGGCGCCATCGAGAGCGACCCGAAGCCCTTCGCATAATAGGTCTGGGCAAACCGGTCGTATTCGGGTTTCGAGAGCGGGTTGCCCGCGGCCCGGCCGGGTTTCGTCTCGTCGTCGGGATGAGGGTAGACGTACATGTCGCCGCCCACCGACCAGTTCTGCCTTGCCCAGCTTGCCCGCCAATACCAGATATCGACCGGTTTGCCTTCGGCGCCCATGGTGATCGGGGGCTGGTTCCCGGTCCGGAGCATCACCGCGGCAGCGTCGCTGAAGGCCTGTGGCCGCGCGATGGACGTGTCCGGCGTTGGATCGGACCAGCTCAGACGGAACCCGACGTGCGTCTCGTTGAGGGCCACCTGGACATCGAGGCTATCGGTGCTCCCGCCGCCGAAGGGGAGCGCCATCTGTTGGGGGGAGAGGTCGACCGTTCGTGCCGGCACGTCGCCCCACTCCTCGTCGACCGCAGCGGTCGGAACCCGGTCGATGCTGGTGGCGGGTTGACTGCCCGCGGTGACGACGGCTGCGACAGTGCCTTGGATGACGATGAATCCCACCACGAGGATGACGCTCAGCAGTGCCGCCCGACGGGCGGGACGACGGACGTTCATGCGGCCTCACCCCCCGGTGCGACGGGGTCGACGTGGTCGTGATTCCGGTTGTCGAGCACGACCAGGCGTTCGGCGAGGGTCGCTGCCGCCCGGTACACCGGGTGGTCGGTGGCCTCGCGCAGGTCGTATGCGAGCGCGGGCACGAAATCGCTCAGATGCTCGCGGAGGACGGTCGCCTCCATGTGCTCGACGCGTTCAGCCTTGTCCGGATCGCCGTCGTCGGCCGCGACCGCCCGCATGGCCGCGAGGACCTGCATTAGTTCGAGCTCCACCGCGACATGGTCCTGCCGTTCGTCGAACTGCTCGCTCGGCTCGAGGTCGACGACTCCCAGGAGGCCCACCACGTTGGCGATCCGTTGCTGTTGGAGGCCGACCTCGTCCGGGGCGGTGTAGTTCGCTTCATACGGGACGACCGGGTAACTTCCCTCGTCAGGCACGGCGAACAGGCGGGTGTAGGTCGTTTGCAATTCTTCGGCATCGGCGTTCCCGACGGCGTCCAGGAGGTCGCCGACGGCGTCCTCGAGATCAAAGGCGGCCGCCGCCGTCCGGAGGCTGTCGGCGACGTCGGGGTCGGTCAGGTCGTCGATGACGGCGTCGTCCGGGTACTGGAAGGCCGTCGCGGCCGCGCTGTAGAGTGCTGCCCTGGCGCCGTGAGTGGATTGCGTCATTCGTGATCACCTCACGGTTGATTGGTCCATTGTTCGCCCTCGCGGACCTCGAGCTCCTCCTCGATCAGCATATCGACCACCTTCTTGCCCTTGGGATCCCAGCCCTTCACCCGGTTCTCCTTCACCGTGTAGGTCTCGATTATCCGGGTGGTCGCCCCGAACAGCTGGAGAATGCCGAGGACCTCGTGGCTCGGGTTGCGGACCCGTTCCTGGACGATCTCGATGGTCTCCCGATAGGTGTCGCCCGGCCAGTCGTTCAGCTTCTCGTCCGTGTTCGGCGTGAACATCTGGACGAGGAACTCCGGCGGGACGTGGTACGGCGGCATGTAGAACACCTGCGGTTGGGTGCCGTACTGTGGATAGAGCGGGAGCGCGACCATCTTGTCGGATTTTGCGAGGTAGTTGATCGGGCTCCGGCCGGCGGCGGCCGACTGCTTACCGTTCGGCGGGCCGGCATCGGGCCCGCGGTTGATGTTGCCGTGGAGCCGCGTCTTTCCGATACACGAACTCACACAACGGGGGACGTTGCCCTCTTCGATCCGTGGGTAACACCCCACCGGCTTCTCCGTGATGCCGGTCTCCGGGTTGTACATCGGCTTGTGATAGGGACAGGCCGCCACGCAGCGCCGATACCCACGACAGCGCTCCTGATCCAGGAGGACGATCCCGTCGTCGCGCTTGTAGATCGCCTGCCGCGGACAGGCCGCCAGACAGGCTGGGTTCTTACAGTGATTGCAGAGCCGCGGGAGGTAGAAC
>CAYOLR010000120.1:0-8558 GCA_964404815.1 uncultured Halobacteriales archaeon | reverse complement strand
CCTACGAGTCGCTCTCCGAAGTCGGCGACGTGACGGTCGTCGCGCCGTCGATCAACCAGAGCGCGGTGGGCCGGTCGCTGTCCTACGGCCGGACGAGCGGGGACGGGGGGGATTTCGAGTTTTCCTCGCTGTCGGAGTTCTCTTTCCACGTCCCCCACGAAGAGCACGAGCTGGGCTACGCCGTCGATGGGACGCCTTGCGACGCGACGATCCTCGGAATCCACGCCTTCGAGTTCACCCCCGATATCGTCGTCTCCGGGTGCAACCCCGGCGCCAACCTCGGGGCGGCCGTTCTCTCGCGGTCGGGCACCGCCAGCGCAGCCATGGAGGCGGCCTTTCTGGGTGTCCCGGCGGTCGCCGTCTCGATGGATACGCTTGGCTACGACCCCGAGCTAACCGCCGATGATTTCCGGGAAACGACCGACCTGACGGCGCAGTTGGTGGCATACGCCCTTGACAACGAGGTCTTCGAGACGGTGGATTACCTCAACGTGAACGGCCCGGGACCCCACCGGTCGCTCGAAGGCATCGAGCTCACCCGGCCGACCCCCGTCTACGAGATGGACGCCGACCGGTCGAACGGGCGGCTCCACCTCCGCAACCGGCTGTGGGAACATATGGTCGACGGGGACCTTCCGGACCCGGACGGAACCGACCGCCGGGCGATCATCGCCGGAAACGTCAGCATCTCCCCGCTCGGCGTCCCGGTGGAATCGCGTGACCACGAGGCGTTGACCGAATTCGCGAACGGCTCTGCACCCTGATCACAGCGGGAATCGCTCCACCGTCTCGTATTCCGGGCCGTCGCCCCGGAGATGACTCTCCTTCAGGCGGATCTCCTCGACCCGCATCGACCCGACGTGGTACTCGTCTTTGAGCGCGGCCTGGACCAGTTCCTTGCCGCCGGCATGTTCCATCCTGGCCAGTGTGACGTGTGGTGTGAAGTCGTGGGATTCGGCGTCGAACCCGAGGGCGACCGTCCGCTCTTCGAGGGCCTCGAACAGCCGGGTGAAGGACTCCCCGCCGTCCTCGACGCCGAGCCAGACCACGCGGATGTAGTCCGGCGAGGGGAAGACACCGAGTCCGCCGAACGTTGCCTCGAAGGGATCGACGCCGGCCGCATCGACTGCAGCCTCGATCGCGTCGACCAGCGCGTCCAGCTCTTCCGGGTCGGTATCGCCGAGGAACTTCAGTGTGAGGTGGGCCTGGGCAGGATCGGTGAAATTGAGGCCGGAGGCCCCGGCAAGGTCGTCCTGGACGCCGGCGACCGCGTCCGTCAACGACGCCGGGAGATCGACGCTCACGAACAGTCGCATACCGGAGCCGGGGGTTCGCAGGGCTTAACTCCCGGCCTTGCCTAGCCGGGTTACTATGACCGACCGGGAGACTCACCGCTTCTCCGAGGGGACGGGGTTTGACGACCCCTACGAGGGCTTCGACTTCGACCCGTCCGAGCTTAGCGTCGACCTCGACCCCGACAAGGTCGACCCGGTCGACACCCACGCGCTTCCGGACATGCTGGACGAGGCGGCCATCCCGAAGGAGGCGGTCGACGCCGAGGCGCTCGACGATGTCGGCCTCTCGTACATGGGGATCAACCGCTTCGAGCAGGCCGCCGACACCTTCGAGCGTGCGGCCCGGTTCGCGGACGACGACCGGACCGAGCAGGAGGCTTGGACCAACAAAGGGGCCGCCCACGCCGAACTCGAGGAATGGGATCCCGCGATCGGCGCCTACCAGGAGGCTATCCACATCGACGACGACAGCGAGATCGCGGCCACCGCCGAGAACAACCTCGCCTACGCCCTCTGGGAGTTCGGGAAGGATGAGGCGGCGCTCGAACACGCCGAGCGCGCGCTTGAGCTAGACGAGCGGTTCGCCGAGGCCTGGTTCAATCGGGCGTTCTTCCTCAACGAGCGCGGCCTGCCCGAGCAGGCCCTAGACAGCGTCGAGAACGCCATCCGGCTCGGGTACCGGGAGGCGCCCGTGCTCGATGAACAGGTCCGGGCGTTGGAGGCGCTGGGTAAGTACGACCGCGCCGAGGAGGTCGCCGAGGAGGCCGATCGACTCCGCGAACAGGCCGAGGAAGACCTGGTGAAATGATCCTCTGCGAACGCGAAACCGACCAGGGACTGTTGGTGTCCGTCTGCGATACGGACGTCCTCGGCGAGACCTTCGAGGACGGCGCCATCTCCCTCACGGTCGACGAGGAGTTTTACGGGGGTGACGAGGTCGACGAGTCGGCCGTCGTCGACAGCCTCGCAAGGGCGCAGATCGCCAACATCGTCGGCCACCGGGCCGTCGACGTGGCGGTCGACGCCGGCGTCATCGACGCGGGCAGCGTCCTCGAGGTGGACGGCACCCGGCACGCCCAACTTGTCCGCCTCTGAACGGCAGGAATCCGGGCAACCGAAGAAGTGTTGAGCCTCCGGCACCTTTTCGAGGCCAATGGGAATCCAAGAATCAAGCGTCCTCGATACGGAGGCCCTCCGGGACGACTTCCCCATCCTCGACCGGGAGGTCGGGGACGGCGTTCCGCTTGTCTATCTGGATAACGCCGCCACCACCCAGACCCCGGAGCCCGTCATCGAGACTATCGTCGATTATTACCGTCGGTACAACGCCAACGTCCACCGGGGTATCCACCACCTTAGTCAGGAGGCCTCCGAGGCGTACGAGGCGGCCCACGACCGGCTCGCCGAGTTCATCGGGGCCGAGGGCCGGGAGGAGATGGTCTTCACGAAGAACACGACCGAGTCACTCAACCTCGTGGCCTACGCCTGGGGACTGAACGAGCTCGGCGCGGATGACGCGGTCGTCCTCACGGAGATGGAGCACCACTCCTCGCTCGTCACCTGGCAGCAGATCGCCAAGCGGACGGGGGCCGACCTGCGGTATATCCAGGTCGGCGATGACGGCTCCCTCGACATGGATCACGCGGCGGGGGTGATCGACGATGACGTCGCGATGGTGTCGGCGGTCCACGTGTCGAACGTCCTCGGGACCGTCAACCCAATCGCGGATCTGGCCGCCCTCGCCCACGACCACGACGCTCTCATCTTCGGCGACGGGGCCCAGGCAGTCCCGAACCGCCCGGTCGACGTGCAGGCCCTCGGCGTCGACTTCTACGCCTTCTCGGGGCACAAGATGGCCGGGCCGACGGGGATCGGGGGGCTCTACGGCCGCCGCGACCTGCTGAACGAGATGGAACCTTTCCTCTACGGCGGGGAGATGATCGAGCGCGTCACCTACGAGGAGACGACCTGGGCGGAGCTCCCCTGGAAGTACGAGGCGGGGACGCCGCTCATCGAGCAGGGGATCTCGCTCGCCGCGGCCGCGGAGTACCTCGACGACATCGGCCTCGAGCGCATCGCCCGCCACGAGAACCAGCTCGCCCAGTACACGATGGAACGTCTCGCCGAGCACGACGACGTCACGATCTATGGCCCGCCGGCAGGCGTCGAGCGCGGCGGCGTCGTCGCCTTCAACATCGACGGCGTCCACGCCCACGACCTTTCGAGCATCCTCAACGACCACGGTGTAGCCATCCGGGCGGGTCACCACTGTGTCCAGCCGCTCCACAACAAGTTCGGGGCGGCCGCCTCAGCCCGGGCGTCGTTCTACCTCTACAATACCCGCGAGGAGATCGATGTCCTCCTCGAGGGGATCCAAGACGCCCGCGAGATCTTCGCGCGATAGATCCGCAAAGGAATCCTTTTACGCGGCATTCCCCTACCCCCGGCCAGCAATGGGCCTCGGTTCGGACATGTACCGACAGCAGATCCTCGATCACTACCGGAACCCCCGGAACTACGGGGCACTCGAGGATCCGACATTCTCCCATATCGGGGAGAACCCGTCCTGTGGCGACGAGATCACGGTCGATGTCCGGCTCGACGATGACGGTGAGGTCATCGAGGACGTCCGGTTCCGCGGCGAGGGCTGTGCCATCAGCCAGGCGGCGGCCAGCCTCCTCACCGGCGAGATCAGGGGTCTCACCCTCGACGAGCTCCACGACCTCGACCGCGACGACGTCCTCGACCTGTTGGGCGTCGAGGTGACGCCGATGCGGATCAAGTGTGCGGTCCTCGCCGAGAAGGTGCTCCAGGACGGCGCCGAGCTCTACGAGGGCGACAAGGACATCGACGTCACCACGACCGAGGAGTAGTCCTTCCCTTCTCGCGGAACCACTAATGTACTCCCAGC
This sequence comes from uncultured Halobacteriales archaeon, assembly GCA_964404815.1. Lineage (GTDB taxonomy): Archaea > Halobacteriota > Halobacteria > Halobacteriales > Hikarchaeaceae > CAYOLR01. Next base: position 4,352 of record CAYOLR010000120.1, on the reverse strand, counting down.
CGATGCCGTCGGTATGGCCGGGCCGACCATCGCCGTCGACGGGCTCCGTCGAGAGTTCGGATCCGTTACGGCCCTCGACGGCGTCGACCTCGCGTTGACGGGTCCGGGCATCGTCGGGCTGGCCGGCCCGAATGCCTCCGGCAAGACCACGCTCATCCGGTGTCTCCTGGGCCGTCTGACCCCGACGGACGGCACGAGTGCGATCGACGGGACGCCCTCCACCGAGCTCGGTCCGGACGAGCGTCGGCGGATCGGGTACATGCCCCAACGAGAGGCGATCTACGAGGACCTCTCGCCCCGCGAAAACGTCGCGTTCTTCGCCCGGCTCTACGGCCTCGACGAGCCGATGGCGGCCGTCGATCGTGCCCTGTCGGTCGTCGAACTGAGCCATCGAGAGAACGATCCCGTCAGGGAGCTCTCCGGGGGGATGATCCGTCGGGCGAGCCTTGCGTGCGCCATCGTTCACGAGCCGACGATCCTCTTCCTCGATGAACCGACGGTCGGTCTGGACCCCGAACTCCGGGCGACAATGTGGGAGACCTTCCGAACGTGGCGCGAGTCGGGGACGCTGATCCTGGTCTCGACGCACTACCTCGGCGAAGCCACCCGATGTGATCGGGTGCTCTTCCTTCGCGACGGCCGGCCGCTCGCCTTCGATACGCCGGCGGCCTTCCTCGAATCGACGGGGGCCGATGACCTCGAGGGGGCGTTCCTCCACCTCCTGGACGACGGGGGTGATCGAGGATGAACGGCACCGTCGTCGTAGCCCGTCGGATCCTCCTCTCGCTCCGGGGCGACCGGCGGACGCTCGCGCTCGTGGTCGTGGTTCCGGCGTTCATCGTGTGGCTGCTCAGCGAGGTGTTCACCGATCCACAACCGTTCGCGCCGGCACTGCTCGGGGTGTTCGTGTTTTTCCTCACCTACATGCTCACGGCGATCGGTTTCCTCCGGGAGCGTCAGATCGGTACCCTCGAGCGGGTCCTCGTCTCGCCGGTCTCCCGGGGCGGGATAGTTGTCGGGTACGTGGCTGGCTATGGGCTCCTCGCGGCCGTCCAGTCGCTGGTGCTCCTGGGGGCAGCCATCCAGTTCTTCGAGCTCGAGTTCGAACACGGCGTCTGGCTGTTCTTCGGGCTCGAGCTGCTCGGGGCGTTCACGGCCCTCGGGATCGGGATCGTGCTGTCGCTCTTCGCGAGGAACGAGTTCCAGGTCATCCAGTTTATTCCGGTCGTCATCACGCCACAAGTGATCCTAGGTGGGACGTTCCTGCCGGTCGAGGAACTGCCGTACTACCTCGAGCTTCCCGCCCGGCTCATGCCGATTACGTATCTGATCAACGGGATGGACTATCTCGTGCTCGATAACGGGTCGATGGCAGACCTCTGGACGGCGGTCGCCGTGCTCGTAGTCTTCACCGAGGCGTCGATAATCATCGCCGATGAGGTCGTCAGGCGGGCCGGTTAGCGCTCGTTACGCATCTCGACCCGACGGTCGAGGTCGTGGCCGATCCCGCGGGCGATCGCGATAATGAACCCGAGCCCGGTCTGGACTTCCGGGTCGCCAAGGGCCTTCAGCAGGCCGATCTTGCCGACCCGTTCCGGCGGCTCGTCGAGGTCGCCGGCGGCATCGCCGATCGCGTGCAGGACGGATTCCAACCCCCGGACGGTCTCGGGCTCCGTCGCCGTGTCGGCGAGCGTCCCGATGTTGTTGGCCGTCTCGGCGAGCATGACGACCATCTCGTCGTCGACGGCCGCGCTGCCCAGTGCGAGGATGTCGAGCAGGTCGTTGATCTCGTCGAGGCGCTCCAAGAGCTCCGCGACGTCCGCTTCGTTGCCTTCGAGCGCCTTGATGAGGGCTTCCCGGTCGTCGAGTTGGGTTTGTTCGCTCATCTCCATCACCTCACATGTGCCCCCTGGCGGTCAGCCAGTAGGATTCGTTGTAGGCCAGTTTCGCCGAGTGGATGAACTTGTTCTCGGGCCGCGGGACGGGTGGCCGCTCGTAGTCGAACTCGATGAACGTGCCCTCGTCCATCCCCGACTCGATGAAGCAGATAGTCTTGCCGTCGTAGCGGTCCGTCGGGACCTGCCCATTGAGTTTGCTCACGAGCCGGTCGGCGAGTGCGCCCGCTTCGTAGTGAGCGACGCTGCCGGCCTTGCTCGTCGGGACGTCGGCGGTATCGCCGATGGCGAAGACGTCGGGGGCCTGCATCGCCTCCAGGGTGTGTTTGTCGACCTCGACCCACCCGTTGTCGCCCAGACCGGCCTCGGTGATCATCTGGTCACCCGTGTGGGGTGGGATCGCGACGAGGAGGTCGTACTTGAGCTCCGTCCCTTCCATCGTCTTGATGACCTTGTTCTCGGCGTCGATCTCCTCCGGGTTGAAGAAGGTCTCGGCGTTAATGCCTCGCTCGTCGAAGCGTGGCTGGGCCCACTCGGCCACCGGCGCGAGCCCATGGACACGCTGGATTGGGTAGGTATAGGTGATCTCGATATCGTCGCGTCGACCCAGTTCGCGGAACCACTCGTCCGCCATGAAGACGAATTCGAGCGGGGCAGCCGGGCACATGTGGGGGACGCCGATCACCGAGAGGACGAGGTGACCGGATTCGAACTCGGCGAGGGCCTCGCGGAGGCGGACGGCCCCCTCGGCGTCGTAGAAGTGGTGGCCGCCCTCCTTCAGGCCGGGCACCTCCTCGGGGGCGAGCTTCGAACCCGTCGCCAGCACGAGATAGTCGTATTCGAGAGCATCACCATCGGCGAGCGTCAGCTGCTTGCCGGTGGTGTTGATCGCCTCGACGCGGTCGATCACGAGTTTTACCCGGCGGTCGAGCAGGTCCACCAGCGGCTGGCTGGCGTCCTCGACCCGCCGTTTGCCGAACGGGATGTACAGGAACGTCGGTTTGTAGATGTGGTCGGGGCCGTCGTTGACGACGACAACCTCGACTCCTCCGTCATCGAGGTCGAGCTTGTCCGCCAGCCGATTGGCCAGCACCGCCCCGCCGGTTCCGCCACCGACGATCACGATTCGTTGTGTCATTGAGTATCGCTCCATTGGGTCAGCACGGTTCGATCGGACGGTCCGATCAGCTCTTCTTGACGAAGATGCTCCAGTAGTCGTCGTGATCGACGATCTCGAGGAGCTCGTGGTTCGCCTTCCCCACCCATTCGGGGACGTCGTTCTTCGAGGAGCTGTCCGTTGTCTGCAGCTCGAAGACGGTCCCGGAATCCGCGGATTTCACCTTCCCGATGAGGTCCATCAGGGGGCCGGGGCAGCCCGCCCCGCGGGAGTCGATCGTTACGTCGGCTTGGATCTGTGATTCGCTCATTGTTGTCACCTCAGACGAAGATTACCTGTTTGTCCTCTGCTTTTCCGAGGAAGCCCGAGACCCCGAGCACGCCATCGAAAAGGTCGACGTAGTCGTCCAGTGACTTCCCGAGCAGGTCCATCGAGAGCTCACACGCGTAGACGTGGAACTCGCCCATCTCCTTGGCCCGACCGAAGGATTCTGTAAAGAGGGGGACGTCGATGTCCTCCGACTCGAGCATCGCCTGGGCGACCGGCCCGCCTTCGAACGACTTGCTCTCGACGGTGTCCGTGTCGAACGCCTCGAGGCCGTCCATCGTCGCGAAGACGTCGATCGGGACGTCCATCGCGGCGGCGACCGAGGCGATGTTCGAAACGGCCTGCAGTTTCTCTAGCTCGCCTGAGGCGAGTACGATTGCGTAACCTGGCATAGTTAGCTCACGGGAGGAACTACGCAGTGAGATCGGTAATAATGTACGATGATTCCAAGATTGTGGGAAAGCGAAGAGGGCAGTGGATTTCAAACCAAATCATGTGGGAGGTTACCAGGCGCTCCGGCCGCCGGATTAACCTATCGTTAGCCACCGGTCAGGCGGCGTCTGTGTACCGGGAGAACAAGACCGGCTGGTCGGCTGTGGGGTTACTCGGGCTTTAGGCCGGCCTCTTCGACGCGCATGACGGCCTCTCCGTCGGGCAGGTTGGGGGCGTCGACCAGGCGGACGATCCGCTTGTTGTTCTTCGATTTCCGGAGGTAGAGCCGGAAGGTCGAACTGTGGCCAAGGATGTTCCCGCCGATGGGCTGGGTGGGGTCGCCGAAGAAGGAGTCGGGGTTCGAGGAGACCTGGTTGGTGACCACGACCGCGGCGTTGTGGAGGTCGCCGATGCGCATCAGGTCGTGGATGTGTTTGTTGAGCTTCTGTTGGCGCTCGGCGAGTTCGCCCCGGCCGACGTACTCGGCCCGGAAGTGGGCCGTGAGCGAGTCGACGCAGACGACGCGGACGGGGAACTCGTCGTCCTGGCTCTCGCTCACGAGTTCCTGGGCCTTCTCGGCC
>CAYOLR010000119.1:0-8670 GCA_964404815.1 uncultured Halobacteriales archaeon | reverse complement strand
GGAGCCTCGACCACACCATGGACCGCGTCGAGGACGCTGACGAAGCGCTCGGGTGGTACTGTCGGAAACTCGGATACGAGCCAGTGGGGCGCTGGGAGGCCGACACGTTCGCGAACTACTTCGTGCGCCCACGAGATGCGGCCCCCGAAGCGATGGCGGTCGAGCTCACCTACAACTACGACGGCCGGTCCTACACGATGGGCGACGCCTGGGGCCACGTCGCGGTGCGGACCGACGACCTAGAAGGCTATTGGGAGACACTGATGACTCGCGAGGCGGCCGACTACCGGGATCCCGAATCCTGTAATTACAACTACGCGTTCACGAAAGACCCGGACGGCCACGAGGTCGAGGTCGTCGTTCGGTAGCCCGAGGAACGCAGGCGAATTAAGAGCCCCCCGTCGGACGGGGTGTGACGAACGTAGCCGATACAGATGAGTTTACGGATCGATATCCGGAAGCTCAAACTCTTCAACGGGATGGCGAAGGCGGGGGTAATACGGTTGCCGAGAACCTCTCGACGTTAACCGACCCCGAGGCGGAACTGTACGTCACGCGGATCAATATGCTCGAGGTATTCCATAACATGGCGGCGGTCGGCCCGAAGCAACGGATCGGGATCGCCGTCGAACTCGTCGAACCGCCACACGGTCACATCCTCTTCCTGATCGATGCGCCCAGCGCGAAACGCCTCGCGGGCCACATGCTAGGTGATGGCCCGGAGACTGGTGGCGACGGGTTCAGCGAGATGGAGAAGAGCGCTATCGAGGCGTTCGGGAATATCATGACGAGCGGGTTCATCGACGGGTGGGTCAACGTCCTCCAGACGACGATCGACATCTCGACCCACGGTTTACAAACGGCTCCGGGAACGAAATAATCGGCGACCTCCTCGACCTTCCTTCTGAGCAACTCGCGTTAGTGTTCGACTCAAAAGTCCATGCACCCGAAGCCGACGTGGGCGTGGCGATCTACCTCTTCCCCGACATGGAAGAGCTCGTCGAACTCATGCAGGACACCGACATCTGACTGGTTAACCGATCAGATCGGACGGTGCCCCCGCGAAGGCTTCGAGGGCGTCCGCTTCCAGGTCGTGAAGCGACGCCGGAACGATCAAGAGGTGTAGCGGCGCCCCGAAATCACGTTCGGCAAGCGCCGAGCACCGGTCGGCGACGACCAGGGGGTCGTCGCTCCCGGCACGGGCGACGGCGACGACCAGTGCGTCATCGACCGGCATTGCGAGGAGGTCAGCCGCCCGATCGGCGCGGAGGTACCGATCGTTGTCGGCGTCGATGTCGAGGTACACTAGCGTGTGGAGGTTTCGGTCCCGGTTGTCCTCGATCGTCTCGATAACGCTCTCGGGGACCTCCCCACTGAACGTCGACGGAAAGGGCAGCGTCGTGGATCTCCCGAAGCGATAGTTCTGCAATCCCGACAGGCTGGCGGCGGCTGCCTGGGCGGTCGTCCCGTGGACGATATGCGTTTCGATCCCCTGATCGGCCGCCCGCAAGCGGAGATCGATGTGGGTGGTGGAGATCATCGGGTCGCCGGCGACGAGGAAGGCCGCCCGTCCGTCGCCGGCCGCGTCGAGGATCGGTTTCGGATCGAGTTCGACGTCATCGCGGTCGCGCACCTCGATATCCACCCCATGGAAACTTTCCAACGCCTCGATCGTGGTCCCGGCCAACCGGCTCGTGTAGAACTCCGCGAAGACGCTGTCCGCCGCCCGAACGGCCTCTCGACCCTGGATCGTGATCGAGCGTTCATCGTAGAGGCCGAGCCCGACGAACGTGAGCATGCCTGCGGATTGACGGGTGAGGGGTTAAGACCCCCGGGAAGCGTCAGGCTTACCCGCCACGTCCGCTGCGGTTCACGCATGGAGGTCCCCTGTGTAAAGGTCCCGTTCACGGACGGCGAGGCAACCCGGCAGGCCCTTGCTGATAGGGGACTCCTCGACCGCGACTACGAGATCGACCGGGGTGAAACCTACCTCTACCTTCCGGTCGCCGATCCATCGGCCCTCACCGATAGGTACGAGGTCGTGCTCCGCGACGTCGATCGGCGAGAGGGGCAGACGATGCCCTCGGATCTCCTGCCGTTCGAAGCGTCGTACGAACGGCTCGGGGACATCGTCATCCTCCACGAGGAGGACGCTGCGCTCGCCGACCGGATCGCGGATGCGGTCATGGCGTCCGACCTCAAGGCGAAAACGGTCATCAACCGAGCATCACCCATTCAGGGAACCCAACGCGTCCGAGACTGGGATCTCCTCCGCGGCGATGAGACCGAAACCGTCCACCGGGAATACGGCTGTGAGTTCCTCCTCGACGTCACCGAGGTGTACTTCTCTCCCCGGTTGGCGACAGAACGTCATCGGGTCGTCCAACAGGTCGACGAGGGTGAGCAGGTTGTCGATATGTTCGCCGGCGTTGGCCCCTTCGCCGTTCCGATCGCGAAACGCGGCGCCACGGTGGTGGCGGTGGATATCAACGAGGCGGCGGTCGAATACCTCGAGGAAAACGCCCGAAGGAACGGGGTGACCGAGCGACTCACTCCTATCACAGGTGACGTCAGGGACGTGGCCGATGATTACGAGGATTGGGCCGACAGGATCGTGATGAACCTGCCCCATTCGGCGGACGAGTTTCTCGACACGGCATTCAGGTTAGCTGGGGATGACTGCGTGCTCCACTACTACGATATCCAGCAGGAGGACGATCCGTTCGGCCCGGGTGAGGCCGAGATCAGGGAGGCGGCCGGGCCGGAGTTTGACGTCGAGATCGAGACACGCCGGGACGTCCGTTCGTACGCTCCACACGAACGCAACGTCTGTATCGATGCCCGAGTCACCCGCCGGAGTCCGTCGAATCGGAATTCTTAACCGGCCCTTCGGACCTATAAGAACACGTGCCGGTGTAGCTCAGCTGGCAGAGCGAATCCTTCGTAAGGATTAGGTCGAGGGTTCAAATCCCCCCACCGGCTTCCGGCTGTTTTCGATGCCATCACCCGGTTACTCCCGGTGTTGGACCAGAATTGTACTCCCGCAGCTTTTGCACTTCTTCGGGTTCTTCCGGTGGGCCTCCCCGCACTCGGTACACTCCCATTTCGGCCCACCGAGGCCGACCAAACCGCGAACCCAGCTACCGATGCCCATATCGACGCCGAAAGGTGCCCGTCAAAATGAGGATTTCCCACGATGGGCTCGATATCGAACTATCAGGCCTGGAGGATGCCCCGTGCGTTTTCGATCGCCGCCTCCTTCCGGGCCGGATAGGCTTCGACCTTGGCCCTGAACAGGATCCCCCGGCCCAACTCGACCTCCCCCCGGTAGGCCGCCTGCTTGTCGAACTGCAGAAAGAGCGCGCAGTCCTCATCCACCCGTTTGTCGAGCTCGGCCGTGATGCGGTCGATCTCATTACAGGCCAGGACGGTGTCGAGTACGTATCGCATGTCGTCGGCGTTGTCAACCCGGGTCGAGAGCAGCACGATCCGGTCCCCGTGATGGCCGGTCGAGACGTCTCTTTCCAGGGGATAGTCCTCGGGGAGAAAGGTGCGGATCGCCCGCTCCACCCGTTGTTCGTCCTCGGTCGCGTAACTGAAGGTCCGAAGATCGATATAGTGGAGCGGAACCGCACCCATCGGGACCTACTCCTCGACGGTTTCAACGGCCTCGAGGGCGTCTTCCGGGACCCCGGTCTCCTGCCCCTCCTCGAATTGAACGGTGAAGTTCTTGTCACCGAACATCGTCTCCATCACCTGGGTGATCGTCCCAGTCTGGCCGTCGTACTCGCTGTGTTCGTCGTGGAGAACTACCTCGTCATCCTCTTCAAAGCTCATAGCTACGATTTGCTCATAGGCAGCCAAAAAGTGACTGATTCAAGAATGCGATTATCCAAGACGAGCCGTTCGGGTTGATTACCGGTGGGATTCGCCGGGGTTCTGGTCGGCCTCTTTTCGTCTGATGGCCGCGCTGGCAGTCGAAGCATCATAACCGAAGTAGACGTCGTCGCTGTAGGCCTCGGCGACCTCGGTCGCGTGGATCAACCGATCGATGTCCAGGTCGACCGCATACAACTCGATACTGAACGGCTTCTCCAGCCGGTCGACGAAGCCCGAGGCGATGACCTCGAGCCAGTACGTCGTCTGATAGGCCATGTCGTAGAGCGGGACGACGAACTCGTCAACGTGGGTCGCGAGTGCATCGAGATCCAAGCCTGATCGTTCGTACAGGTGCCCGGGATACGGGTCCGGATACAACGTGAAATACGTTCGTCCAGGGATCCGATCGGCCGCCTCGGCGACGAACGCGGTGATCACCGACACCCGCCACTCGGACCGGTCCTCGTACGGGCTCTCGGCGAACCGGTCCTGGCATTCCTCGCAGTAACAGTACTCGTTGCGCGGGAATCCGACGTCATCGAGCCGGAGATCAGGGTTGTGGTCGGTACAGTCCTCGATGAGCTCCAGGAGGCCACCCGTGTAGGATTCACGGGTCGGGCAGATGTATGCCCAGTCAAAGTAGGGACGCTCGCGGGTCGCGGGCTCGCCCCCCTCGGATACCGGCACCAGTGTCGGGTCGGCTTCCGCTGCGGCGTTATCCCCGAAACAGGAGATCATGTTCACGCCAGTCTCCACCGGTTCCGTCTGGCGACCCGTGACGTCTTTGACCTCGAAGAATCCCCGGTCGAACTCGGCCCACTCCAACTCCTCACGGTTCCGAGTGACGATCCGGTACATCAGGATCAGATCGCCAAATGTCCGGCGATATCGTCCCGAATGATCGTCCCGCAGTACTCACACCGAACGCCCTCGTCGAGGACCTCGAACCGCGTTTCGACGGGCTCGTCCGTGTTCGTGATACAATCACGATTGGGGCACTTGAGGACCCCCTGCACCGCTTCCGGGCGGTCGACCCGGTCCTTCTCCAGCACCTCGAAGTTTCGGATGATGTTGATGGTCGCGTCGGGCGCGATCAACGACAACACGTCGAGCTCCTCTTGGCTGAGTTCGCGGTTTTCCACCTTCACGACGTCCTTGCGGCCCAGCCGGCCGCTCGGGACGTTCATCGCCACGCTCACGGCCTCCCCCGCCGATCCGTCGATCCCTAGCAGGGCGAGGACGTTGAGTGCCTGGCCGGCGGTGATGTGGTCAATGACGGTACCGGATTCGATCTTGCTGACGTGGAGTTCGCGTTCACTCATAGTCACTGAGCATCAGGTCGAGGAGCGCCATTCGAACCGGGACGCCGTTGTGGGCCTGTTCGAAGTAGGTCGCGTGTGCCGTCTCGTCGATCGCCGGCGCAATTTCGTCTACTCTCGGGAGTGGGTGCATGATCGTGAGGTCCGCGGAGGCGGTCTCCAACGTCGACATATCGATCTGATATTCGCCGGCGACGGCTCGATACTCGTTCTCGTCCGGGAACCGCTCGCGTTGAATCCTGGTCACATAAAGGACGTCGAGTGATGGTAGCACATCCTCAAGGGAGGTATGTTCGCGGACCTGGGCCCCGGCCTCGTGGAGATCGTATCGGACGTTCGTCGGCAGCCGGAGGCTTTCGGGACTGATGAAGTGCTGACGGACATCGAAGTTGGTGAGGGCGTGGGCGAGCGAATGGACGGTTCGACCGTACTTCAGATCGCCCATAATCCCGATGGAAAGGTCATCCAAACCGGCGTTCTCCCGGATGGAGTATAGGTCGAGCAAGGTCTGTGTCGGGTGCTGACCGGCTCCATCCCCGGCATTGATGAGCGGGACGTCCACAAACTCGCCGACCATGGTCGCTGCACCGACCCGTGGGTGCCTGAGCACGATCGCGTCCACGTAGCCTTCGACGACCCTCGCCGTATCCGCCAGCGTCTCCCCTTTGGCGACGCTCGAGGTTTCGATTGATCCCATATCCACCGCGTCCCCCCCGAGCCGCTTAATGGCCGTTTCGAAGCTCATTCTGGTCCGTGTACTGGGTTCGTAAAACAGCAGCCCGAGAATCGCCCCTTCGTGACGATCCAGATAGTCGGCCATGTCGTCGTCGATGGTGGCGGCGTGGTCGAGCACCTCCTCAATTGCCGCCCGCGAGAGCCCCTTCGTCGTGATCAGTTGACGCATCGGTATGTGCGTCTCGCGGGCGGACCCTTGAATATTCGCTCTCCCGGATACGTGGGCTGCATCAGCCCTGATATTTTCGGCGATACACTTACTATCATCACCGAATTATCGGACTAGTGTGGCCGACATCTTCGGGACGGACAGGCTCCCAATTGGGATCGATGCCCTCGACCGGGAGCTCAACGGCGGGATCCCGCCCGGGAGCGTGGTGGCCTACCAAGCGCCCCCGGCTAGCCAGAGTGAGCTATTGCTATATGAACTGACAAACACCCGGCCCACACTCTATCTCACGACCGATCGAACCGCTGAGGCGGTCTCGGACGCCGTTGGCCGGGCAAACTGCCCGACCGGGGATCCGGAGGTCCGGCATGTTCCCGGCGATGCCCCGCTGGAGAACACCCGCCGCCTCTTCCGATCGCTCGGGGAGGGGGCGAACTTGATCATCGATCCCTCGGATACCCTGGAACGGAACGACCGAACCCGGTATAAGAATTTCCTGAACGATCTTCAGAACCATATGCAAAACACCGGGAGTCTTGCCGTGTTACACTGTCTCCGGGGGGACGCTGTTCCGGACATCCGGATGACGACCGAGCACATGGCCGACGTCGTGTTCGACCTCCGCCAACAGTTCGACGGGACGGAGGTCGAAACCCGTCTTGCCGTCCCGAAGTTCCGTGGGGGCCACGCCCTCACCGACACGATCAAGCTGGAACTCGCCGAACGCGTCCGTGTCGACACCAGCCGGGACATCGCCTGATCCCAGGTGGCGCTTGAAGGGGAAATCCGTGAAACGTGAGTGTTAAGGAGCGAACGGGCCTCCGATTGGGTATGAGCGACGAACCTGAGGCCGCCGAGGCGGTCGAGGAGGAAGACACGGCCGAGGCGGAGGACGTCGAGGTCGAGGAGGAAGCCGAGGCGGACGGGCTCCAGGAGGGGGATTTCGTCAAGCTATCGTATACCATTTGGACGGTCGAGGAGCGAAACCTCGTCGATACGACCGACGAGGAACTCGCCGAGGAGGAGGGAATTGACACCGAGGACCAGGAGTTCGGCCCCCGGACGATCGTCATTGGCGCTGGCCACGTTTTCGATGCGGTCGAAGCCGACCTCGAGGGCAAGGAGGTCGGCGATAGCGGCGCCGTTGAGGTCGAAGCGGTGGACGCCTTCGGGGAGTTCGACCCGGATCAGGTCCGGACCGTGAGCGCGGACAAGATTCCCGAGGACTCCCGGTATCCCGGTGCCCACGTCAACGTGGACGGTGAACACGGCCACGTCGAAACCATCATCGGCGGGCGGGCGCGGGTGGACTTCAATCACCCACTGGCTGGCGAGGACATCGAGTACGAATACGACATCGTCGACGTCGTCTCCGATCGCTTAGAGCGGGCCCAGGGCCTCCTCGACATGTACCTCGACATCGGCCTGGATATGTGGATAGAGACCGAAGAGGAGGAACAGACCGTTTACAACGACGAGGGCGAGGAGGAAGGGACCGAAACCGTCGAGGTTGAGATCCTCTATATAGAGGCGACGCCGCAGCTCTCCATGAACCAGCAGTGGATGTTCTCAAAACAGCAGATCGCCGGTGAACTCGTCGACCGGATCGGCGTAGACAAGGTGATCGTCCAGGAGGAACTCGGTGGTGGTGGAATGGGCCTCGGCGGGCTCGGCGGCATGGACATGGAGGCCGCCCTTGAGGACATCGATGATGAGGACGTCGACGCCGAAGAACTCGTCGAAGAGTTGGGTGGCGAAGAGGATCTCGAGCTCGTTGACGAGCCCGAGGGGTAGGGTTTCCTCCCCGTCTCAGATCACGTTTTCGTCGAGTAACTGCTGGAACTCCGACCGATCAAGCCCGACTTCTTCCAGGTATACCTCTTCGTTGTGTTCACCGTGTCGGGGCCCGAGGAATTCGACCCCGCCGGGTGTCTCCGAGAACTTCGGAACGACGTTCATCGTCGCGACCTGTCCCAGATCCTCATCCGTTACCTGGATGAGGTCGTCACGGGCATCGTACTGTTCGTCGGCGAAGATGTCCTTCATGTCGTAGACGGGCCCGACGATCGCGTCGGCCGCCGACATTGTCTCGATGGCTTCGTCGGTCGGTCGTTCGCTGGTCCACTCCTCGATGATCGCGTCCAATGCCTCGGCGTTTTCGACCCGATCACCGTTCGTTTCGAATCGGGGATCCTCGATGAGGTCCGCCCGGCCAATGGCGTGGGCCACGTTCTCGAAGATGGCCTGTGAAGAGGCCGATAGCGTGAGATACCCGTCGGCGGTCCGATAGACCCCTCTGGGGGACGCATTCGCGTGGCGATTGCCGATCCGTTGACGAACTTGACCTAACCGGTCGTAGGCCTCGACATCGGAAAGGAACAACCGGAACAAAGGCTCGTACAGCGAGACGTCGATGACCTGTCCATCACCGCTGCCACCCCGGCCGAGGTCCCGCTCGAAGACCGCGAAGAGCGAGGCCTGGACGGCGAACATCGCGGCCGTCAGGTCGGCTAGGCTGATGGGAGGGAGGAGCGGTTCCCGGTCGGGGAACCCGTTGGCATGGGCCCA
>CAYOLR010000118.1:0-8726 GCA_964404815.1 uncultured Halobacteriales archaeon | reverse complement strand
GATAGGCCGTCCAGTTTTCTTCGACCTGGAAGACGTTCTCGATGTTGTAGAGGTAGTCCTCGGCGGTGAGCTGGCCATAACCCGCTCCCCACTCGAGGTTCTCATGAAGTTCGTATTCGACGACGTCAGCACTATCCGAGAGCTCCCAGGATTTGAGCCAACGAGGTTCGAATTCAATTTCCTCGTTGATCGACCCACCACCGTCGAAGAGGAGGTCGAGGCGAGCTCCTGTCGCCTCGTCACCAAGATCGTAGGGATGGATCGACCGGGCTTCCGAGGTCGAACCGGAGATGTAGTTTCCACCAACCGACGCACTTGCCGGCGGTGCGTCCGATCCATCGCCTGTTTCCGTCGTGGTCGACCCCGCTTGTGGAGCTGTCCCGGAACAGCCGGCGAGTCCGCCGACTCCAGCTGCGGCCAGGGCCTTTAACACGGAACGTCGGTCCGGGCGGGACCGGTCCGGACCGTCGGTGTCAGGGGGCCCGTTGCCAAAAGGCATAGCGGTCCTAAAGGACTAACCGACCATATAGGCTTTTGATTTTTGCCTGACCGATCCCGGAAAAAGGAAGCCTCTGGACGGTCATCCGTCGCCGAATTCGTCCTCTATCACGACTTGCCCGTCAACGACGTCGACGTTGATCAGGGTTTTGACGTCGTGGTCGATCGACTCGAGGGCATTCTCGCCACCGACCTTTTTGATTACGATCACGATGTCCGCAATGTCCGTCCCGATGTGCTCGAGTGCATCGACGATCGCCCGCATCGTTCCACCGGTCGAGAGAACATCGTCAAGGAGAAGAACTCGGTCACCCTCGTAGACATCGTTGATGAACATCTCGTCCTCAGAGTAACCGGTTTGCTTCGAAAGTGACACCTCACCATCGAGGCCGTAATTGCGCTTGCGGATGACGACGAGGGGAATGTCCGTCATGAGCGAGACGGCCGTGCTGATGTGAATGCCCATGGCCGCCGGCGTAACGATCTTGTCGACGTTCTCGATCTCGGCCTTCCTGATGATGCGGATAACGATCTCGCGCAGGAGCTCCGGGGTAACCATCGGCACGCCGTCACTGACGGGATGAACGAAATACTGGTAGCCCTCCTTCTCGACGACGGGTGCCGATAAGAGTGACTCCTTCAGCCGCTCCATACCGAGGCTTTCCGGGCCGGTAGGTAAATCCACCGGAACCGCCGTTTCTGCCATTAAACCTTGTGTCGAATAATTCGATTATAGTTCCTAAACTCTCTGGACTCTCCCATAGAGATGTGACACCCTCGATCGAACGTCCGTGGTCGATACGCTTGAGAAGCATTAAGTCTGGGCTCCCTATCACGTCAGGATGTGCAGCCCGTTCCGTCGGTGTTGTTGGCCGTCGTTCTCGGACCCTTTCTCGCCGCAGCCGTAACGCCGGTCGTCCACCGGTATCTCGGTGAGCGGACGGCCTATTACGCCTCTGCCGTCGCAGGCGTCTGTTTCCTCCTGGTCGCAAGCCAACACGCTGCTCGTGGAGCCGTCACGTTTCCCTGGGTACCCTCGCTCGGGGTTGCCCTGAAGTTTTATGTCGACGGGCTGGCCCTCCTCATCGGTTACCTCGCCACCGGTATCGGCGTCCTGATTCTCGCATACTCCCGCGCCTACATGCACGACGAGCCGGGCGGGTCTCGGTACTACGCGACCCTTCTGGCCTTCATGGGATCGATGCTCGGTGTAGCCTTCGCCGCCGACCTCATCGCGTTGTTCGTTTTCTGGGAGCTGACGAGCGTTTCGTCGTACCTGCTCATCGGCCACTACCGCGAGTCACGGGCTTCACGATACGCGGCCAGGAAGGCAATGGTCATCACCGTCGCCGGCGGGCTCTTCATGCTCGTCGGTTTCCTGCTGCTCGCCGATGCCGTCGGCACATTTGATCTCGCGTCGATGCTTTCCTCGCCGGAGGCCGTCCAATCAGACCTCCGTTCGACCGGCCGCTTCCTGCCGGTTCTGGTGTTGGTGGCGATCGGAGCCGCGGCCAAATCGGCGCAGGTTCCGCTCCACGTCTGGCTTCCCAACGCCATGGAGGCCCCGACTCCCGTCTCAGCGTTCCTCCACTCCGCTACCATGGTCAAGGCCGGCGTCTACCTCGTCGGACGATTTCGACCACTGCTCTCGGGGCCGGAGTGGACCCTGCTGTTCGTTTCGATCGGGCTCGTGACCATGGCCGTGGCCGCGATCCTCGCCGTCGCGGCGACCGATATTAAGGAACTGCTCGCCTACTCGACAGCCTCCCATCTCGGACTGATCATCGCGGGATTCGCAATCGTCTCGAAAGTCGGGGCCGAGGCGGGGGCGTTTCATATTCTGAACCATGCCCTGTTCAAGGCCGCCCTCTTTCTCGTGGCCGGGATCGTCGCCCACGAGGCCGGAACGCGGACCCTCGGTGAACTCGGCGGGCTCCGGGCCGATCTGCCGATTACCACAGCGGTGACGGTCGTCGCCGGTCTTAGCATGGCCGGGATCCCTCCATTCAACGGATTCTACTCCAAAGAATTGCTCTTCGAGGCCGCGCTGGAGACGGCAAGCCACGCCGGTGGACTCTGGTGGCTCCTTCCCGGTATCGCCGTCTTGGGAAGCATCTTCACCGTTCTCTACTCGTTACGGTTCATCCGGGTGTTCTTCGGCCCCAAGCCAACGACGCTAGGAGCCGTCCACCGGCCGCCGTTTTCGATGCTCACGCCCCCGATCCTGCTCGCGGTTCTCGCGGCGGTGGTCGGCCTCTCGCCGGGGATCGCGATCGACGGAATTGTTTATGCGGTATTCGAAGCGGCCGGCGGCTCGGGCGAATTCCACGTCGGACTTCCGGATCACGTCTCCGGGCCGGTCGTTATGAGTGCACTCTCGATCGGGGGCGGACTTGTTCTGTATCCAGTGGTCGACCGGCTTCGACGAGGGCTCGACGCTGTCCTATCCGTCGGACCGCTCCGTGCCAATTGGTACTACGACGGCACCGTGGACGGCCTGACGAGGCTTAGCGAGGTTGCGACCCCTGTCCTTCAGAACGGTATGCTTCGAACGTACGCGAGCTGGACCCTCGGCGCTATTGCAGCGTTGACTCTTGGCGGCTACGTCTCGGCCTCGGTCCAGCTCCCGCCGATTACCGGGATCGCCCTGCAGACCGCGACGGTAATCGTGCTTCTCACGGCCGTCTTCGGGGCGATCGCCGTTGCCCGAGCCGGGTCACATGTCGCTGGTGTCCTCACGCTCTCAATTCTCGGTTTCATGGTCGCGATTTTCTACATCCTGGCACGAGCCCCGGACCTCGCGCTGACCCAGCTCGTCGTCGAGACATTGGTCCTTGTGATCTTCCTTCTCGTTCTGGATAGGCTGCCGGCGTTCTACGGCGAGCCACCGGCACGGCGGGCTATCCGCGATGGGCTCCTCTCCGTCTTCGTCGGTGGGACGGTGCTCATAACGGTCCTTCTCGCGACATCGGCCACACCCAAGGCCGCCCTGGCCCCGTTTTTCGTCGAGGAGGCGATCCCACGTGGAGGCGGTGGGAACGTTGTCAACGTCATTCTCGTCGACTTCCGCGCGTTCGACACCCTTGGGGAGATAACGGTTGTCGCGCTGGCAGGGATCTCAGTACTGACGCTCATCGGCATGCGTCAACGGGGGGGCGCCCAGCAATGACGGACGCTGTGTCGTCTATGGGGGCTGGATCCAGGTCATCGACTGTCCGGACCGGGAGGTGGTGTCTGTGACGACTGTCATCGCCCGGACGGCGATGCGGTTTGTCGTTCCCATCACGCTCGTGACCGCGATCGCGCTTCTACTTCAGGGTCACAATCTCCCCGGTGGCGGGTTCATTGGGGCTGTTCTCGCGGCGACCGCCGTTGCCTTGGTCTACATCGTCGGTGGCCTCGAATACCTCCGGAACGTCCTCGGTATCCGGCGGGAGGGGGAGTCGTTGGACGGCGGTCCTGTCGCTTACTACCGGTTGGTGTTCGCCGGTGGACTCCTGCTCGCCACGGGCTCCGGAATGGTACCGATGCTGCTCGGCCAACCATTCCTCAGCCAGACCTTTTGGATCCTCCACGACATCCCGATCTACGGCGAGTTCGAGATCGCGTCGGCCCTCGCGTTCGATGTCGGCGTCTTCCTGACGGTGGTCGGGGCCTTGCTCACGATCATTGCGGTGGTGGGTTCGGAATGACGCAGGTCGTCCTCGCCATCGTACTCGGTGTCCTCTTTGCCGTCGGCACCTTTCTTGTCCTCCGCCGTGACGTCGTCCGGGTCGTCTGGGGCGTCACGATCATGAGTCAGGGGGCGAACGTTTACCTCGTGACGATGGGTGGGCTCGCTGGAGCGGTTCCAGTGCTGGCCCACGACGGCGGTGGTCACGGGCCGGTAACCGACCCACTCGTTCAAGCACTGGTGCTCACTGCCATCGTCATCGGCTTCGGCACGACCGCGTTCGCGCTCGTCCTAACGTATCGGGTCTACGAGGAGCAGGGGACGATCGACCTCGCGGA
Organism: uncultured Halobacteriales archaeon; assembly: GCA_964404815.1. GTDB lineage: Archaea > Halobacteriota > Halobacteria > Halobacteriales > Hikarchaeaceae > CAYOLR01. The sequence continues at coordinate 4,217 of CAYOLR010000118.1, read as the reverse complement.
CATGGGGGGATCGTAATGAGCGGGAGCCCCCTCGCAATCGCGCCGATGCTCGTCGCCCTCGTAACGGCGGTCCTTACGCTTTCGCTCTATCGGTCACGAACTGGCCAGCGTGGCGTCAGCTTGCTTGGAGGAATCGGCTATCTCCTCGCCGTTTCCGCCCTCGTGCGTCGGGTCTGGACCGAGGGCGCGATAACCTACCAGTTGTCCGCCTGGGAGGCTCCATTCGGGATCACGCTCGTGGCTGATGGCCTCTCGGTGTTCATGCTCGGCCTGGCCGCAATCGTCGTGTTCGCCGCGCTGGTTTTCTCGCTCCGATACGTGGACGAGTACGGCCAGCGGCTATCTTACCATCCGCTCTTTCACCTAATGTTGGTCGGCATTTCCGGGGCTTTCCTCACTGGGGACGTCTTCAACCTCTTCGTCTGGTTCGAGGTGATGCTTATGGCCTCATACGTCCTCGTCGTCTTCTTCGGTGGGCCGACGCACACACGTGCCGCCCTCCAGTACGTGGTCCTGAACCTCGTCGGAAGCGCGGTCATGCTGCTCGCGGTCGGCGGTATTTACGCCGCGACGGGGACGCTCAATATGGCCGACTTGGCGAGGCGGCTCGCCGACCCAGCTGCCTCGGGAGCGGCGGTGGGACCCGTCCTCGGCCTCTCGGCGCTGCTCTTTGCGGTGTTCGCCCTCAAAGCGGGGATCGTCCCGTTCCACTTCTGGGTACCGGATACCTATCGGGCAGCCCCGGCTCCGGTCGCGGCCGTCCTTGCCAGCGTGGTCAAGAAGGTTGGGATCTACGCGATCATCCGGCTCTACTTCACGGTCTTTGCGGCGGCCGAACTCAGTGTGTCCTTCCCGGGAATCGCAGGGGACTCCGTCCTCGCGTTCTACGGGCCGGTACTGTTCCTCATGGGGGTGGCAAGTATCGTTCTCGGCGGCGTCGCGGCCGTCAGTCGCCCAGATATGGACGGCCTCCTCGCATATTCATCTATCAGCCAGGTGGGATTTATCGTCGTTCCCCTCGCCATCGGAGCGACCGTTCCGGAGGTACGGCCCTTGGCGATAACCGCGGCGTTGGTCTATGCGCTCAACCACGCCGTGGCAAAGGGGACGCTCTTTATGGCGAGCGGTGTGATCGCCAATGCGACCGGCGCGAACGAGTTTGCCCATCTGGGTGGCCTGTTGGAGCGCTCCCCGACGGTTTCTTGGACCTTCTTTTTGGGGGCCCTCGCGCTCATCGGGATCCCGCCCCTCTCCGGATTCTTTGGGAAATTGCTCGTATTCGACACGGCCGGTCGAGCCGGATCGACGCTCGGACTCACAGCCGTGCTCGGTGGGGCAATCCTCACGATCGCCTACTTCTCACGTGCCTGGAACCGCGCCTTCTGGGGGCCACAAACCGAGGCGGTTCGGTCGAGTACGGCCGATCATGGGTTAGTCGCGGTGGTGGCGGCCTTGGCCCTGACACTCGTGGTCATCGGCGTGGGCTTCGACCCCGTGTATGAGGCGGCCGAAATTGCCGCATCGGCAGCCCTCGACCGTTCCGCCTACGTCGACCTCGTGCTTGGGGGTGCTGCCTCGTGACGACTCTTTGGCCGGTCGCCGGCGTGCTCTTTGCGCTCCTCTGGCTCTTCGTAAGAGGGGTGGCACTCTCCCCACTGCCGATCATCGGCGAGTTTCTCATCGGCCTCGGCGTCGGACTTCCGATCGCCTTTGTTTCCAGACGACTGTACGACGAGCAGGTTCCCGTCCGCCGGAGTCTCCTCGTCCTCCCGTACGGCATCCTCTATTCTGTCGTCTTTCTCAAGGACCTCGTCATCGCAAATTTCGACGTTGCGTACCGCGTCCTCGCGCCGTGGGCGCCCATCAAGCCGAGCGTCATCGTGTTCCCATTGCGAGTTCGGACTGACCTCGCGATCACGACCATTGCCAATAGTATCACACTCACGCCAGGGACGCTCACGATGGACTACGACGCCGAACACAATGCCCTGATCGTGCATACGCTTTACATGGATGACCGCCAAGCGGTCGTCCGGCCCATCCGCACGTGGGAGAACTATGCGCTGGTGATTTTCGACGAGGAAGGGATGCCCGGCGACCCGGTCCCACCCATCCCGGACGAGGTGGTCCGGGAAGAGGTCGTGTCACAGGAAGTCTCCGGAGGTGAGTCGGATGGCGACTGAAGACCCGGCCTTCCTCGAACTAGCCATCAGGGCCGGGCTCGTTATCTCGGCCGGACTGACACTCCTCGCTGGCTATCGCGTCATTCGGGGGCCGACCACGCCGGACCGGGTGGTCGGGCTCGATACCATCGCCACGAACGTGGTCGCTATCGCCGTCCTCTACGCACTGTACACAGGATTCGGCCCGTTCGTCACCGTGAGCCTCGTGCTCGCCATTATCGGGTTCGTCTCGACCATCGCCGTGGCCAACTACCTCACGGAAGGAGACATCATCCAGTGAACAATCCGCATCCACCGATGTGTAACGAAGTGACCATCGCATGACGGGCCTCCTCGCCGCCATCGTCGTAACAGCACTCATCGCCGTCGGGGTGTTCTTCCTCGGTGTCGGGACGCTCGGGATCCTCCGGCTGCCGGACGTCTATAATCGTCTCCATGCCTCGAGTAAGGCAACGACCCTTGGCGCCGCTTCGATGTTTCTGGCCGGGTTCGTCTACTACGGGCCGGGTGGTCCGGGTCTCACGTCGCTCGTCGGGATCGCGTTCCTCTTTCTGACCGCTCCGACCGGCGCCCATATGATCTCTCGGTCCGCCCAGCGCATGGGTGTCGAGTTCTACGGGGACGCCTCATGGCCACTCCTGGAGCCGATTTCCGACGAAGCGGAACCGGGTTCGGGGACGGAAACCAGCTCCGATACGGCCGATAGTTAACCGTTGAGTTCCTCCGAGAGTTCGTCAGCGACTCGCAGACCGAGGCCGGCCTTTGTTCCGGAATACGGCTCGACGGTATCGGCCCGAACGACCAGAGCCCGCGTGTCCTCGGCCCCCATTACGCTCGCATCGTTCGCGACGACGAATGCGAGGCCGACGCGGTCGATAATCTCCCTGGCCGACTCGACCATTCGGTCGTCATCACCGCTAGTCTCGACCTTGAACCCCACCATGGTGAGATCGGGATGGGCCTCGCGAATACGGTCGAGCAGCTTCGGTGTCGGTGTCAGGGGGAGCGTCATGTCGGCCTTGCCCGACCGGATCTTCTCGGCGACGGCGTCCATGGTATAGTCCGAAATGGCCGCGGCGGAGAAGAGGGCGTCGGCCTCAGTCGTCGTGACAGTCTGGCTTACGGCATCGATCATCTCGGCGGTGCTCTCCACGGAGCGGACCTCAGCATAGGAAACCGATCCATCGTCGTGGACAAGGGTGACATCCGCCCCGCGGGCGTAACACGCCCGGGCAACGGCACGGCCGGTGCGTCCTGACGCCCGATTGGTCAGTATCCGGACCGGGTCGATCGCCTCTTTGGTCGCACCGGCCGTGACGACGACGTCCTCCCCGGCCAGTGGCGTTGGGCCGGTCGCTCTCGCGGTCTCGAGCAGGATGGCCTCGTCGTCAGCGATCTTGGCCTTGCCCTCCTCGATCCGTGGCTCGACGATCGCGACGCCCCAGTCCTCGAGGCGGGTAATGGCTTCGATTACACCGGGGTGGTCGGCCATTGGTTCGTGCATGGCCGGCGCGACAACCACCGGAAGTCCGTCCCCGATCGCGGTGGTCGCGCACGTCGTCACCGGCGTATCGTCGATGGCGGAGGCCATCTTGCCGATCGTGTTTGCGGTCGATGGCGCGACGAGGAGAACGTCAGCCCAGCCGTTTTCCCCACAGAGGTCGATGTGCTCGACGGCCCCAGTGATCTCGGTGACGACGGGTCGGCCCGTCGCGAATTCGACCGCCCACGGGTGGATGATTCCCGTCGCACTTCCGCTCATGACACCGCGAACCTCGGCACCCTGACGGCGGAGCTCGTGGGCCAACTCGACGACACGAACGGCCGCGATGCTACCCGTCACACCCAACGCGACGTTGACCCCCGAGAGCATGGTTAGGTAGTGACTCGGTCAACGGTAAAAACCTGCGTGACAGTTGGCCCACAACCCTATTCAATAAACACGCAAGAAAACGTTCGATCTTTCTGTTTGGTTTTGGCGGAAAACGAGCGGAAGCCTCGTCGTTCACGGCGAGGTCCGAGCGATAGGCAAGC
>CAYOLR010000117.1:0-9117 GCA_964404815.1 uncultured Halobacteriales archaeon | reverse complement strand
TCATCGCGATGAACTTGAAGCCCTCCGCGATGCCGGGGTCGACGTACTGGTGGTGGAACCCGGTCGGCGTAGACAGCAAGAGGAAGAGCACGAAGACCACCCGCGCGAGCGGATCAGAGAAGAGCCGCCCGCCGGCGAGTTTCGGCAGGACCGTGTACCAGACGACGTAGGCCGGGAGCAGCCAGAAGTAGACGACCGGGTGGCCGAAGTACCAGAACAACGTCCGGGTGAGCAGCGGATCGACCGACTGGATGAGGCCCAGCGACCACGGAATGATGAAGACAACGACCTCGACAGCCACGCCGATCGAGGACAGGTACCACATCAGCATCGTCGTCAGCACCATGAAGGTCTGCAGGGGGATGCGCTCGCCCTTGTTGTTCCCCCGCCATCGCCAGTAGGCCCGGAAGTAGTTGTACCCGGCAATCCATGACCCGACGATGATGAGCGCAGCCCCGATGTAGAAGATCGGGTGGGCCTGCAGTGGGGCGTAGAAGGTGAAGAGCACGTCGGCACTGATCCCCGAATCCGGGACGAGACCGGCGAGGATCGCGATCGAAGCAAGGACCGTCCCCACCAACATCATGCTGAACCATGTCACCGCCAGTCCGTAGGACAGGTTCCTATCGAGACTCCGAGTGACGGCCCACGTGAACAGGCCGGCGATGAAGAACGTCGTGAAGACCAGCACGAGGAGGACCCCGTGACCGGTCAGGATCGTGTAATAGTCGGACGAACTGACGAACCCGCGGAACATCCCCGTCCGGTGGAGGGCCTGAATGAAGCCGAACAGCCCTCCGAGTCCGAGCGCGGTAAAGGCGACCAGGAAACACCAGCGGACGATCCTCGCTTCCTTGGGGTATTCCTCGACGAACGTCATTGTGAACCTCCTTCGAATTCAGCCTGGGGGACGACCTCGACCCGACCCTCCATCGTGTGGTGGCCGGCGCCGCAATACTCGTGACAGACGATCCCGTACGTCCCGGGTTCGTCGAATTCAGCGGTGATCTCGGCGATCTGACCGGGGATGACCATTACGTTGATGTTGGTCCCGGAAAGCTGGAACCCGTGGACGACATCGCTGCTGGTAATGTAGAACGTCACCTGGCTGTTGGCCGGCAGCCGAATGGGCTGGCTCGTTCCCGGGTTGAAGAGGAACTGCTGGGCGACGATATAGACCGCGTAGCTGTTCTGTCCGGTCTCGTACACCCCCGGATCTCGGAACGCGTCCGAGGCCGTCGGGTTGGAGGGATCAGCGATCGTACCCCCCGAGTCGTCGACCATCTGTATGCCGATTCCGACGGCACCGTACGTCACCGTGCCGATGAACCCCAGAATGAGGACGATCGAAACGAGGATCCACACTGATTCGAATCTGTGTATTTCCATGCTTGCTACCTCCTAGCCGATCACCGTCGGTCCGCCGCCCAGGAACTCGATGAAGTACACGAACACCCACATGATCACGAGTATCAGGAAGTAAATCGCGATCAACGACGCGGTCCCGATCGGGTCGAACTCGTCATGGCCGATCTCCCGCTCGGGCTCGAACCGTTCGGCCTCTACCACCTCCCCGGTCTCGCCCTCTGGAAGCCGCCGGAGCGAGCTGAGCGATTCGCCGGCGAGGACACCGAAGGCCGCCACCGCGGACAGGCCGAGCATGAGGGCCATCACGGTGAAGCCGGCCACGCCCCCTGGCGGGGCGAACTCGCGGCCACCACCGTCTGCGGGACCGGCCTGGACCGTGGGAATGTCGTCCCCGACGGCGATCCCGCCCTTCATCCCCAGCGCGAGGTGAGGGACGCAGTAGTAGGTATTGATGCCGGAGGCTTCGAACGTATGCTCGAAGTGAACGCCAGGCTCGGCCACGGGTGCCCCGCTGTCCACCCCGGCCGGTCCGGATTCAGAGACGACGTTGTGCCCACCTCCCTCCCCGGTCCATTCGAACTTGACGGTGGTCCCGGGATCGATCCAGACGGCGGCCGGATCGAACGCGAAGAAGCCGTCGTTGCCTTCGGCCCCGACCGTGATAGTGATCTCCGACTCGCCACGTCGGTCGACGGTAGAGCCGGTGTAATTTCCGACCTCGCCGCCGCGGGCCTGGCCGGTGAACCAGTTGCCCCAGTCCGGTTGGACGGCACCTTCGGTCGTTTCCTGGGCGGCTGCCGTGTCGCTGGCCGCGAGGCCGGCCGCGGCAGCGCCAAGGGTTTTGAGAACGGTTCGACGGGTTGTCGGCGAATCCGATCGACTCATGGAAGAATCCGGTTTGGGTGGCCAATCCGGCGCCCAGGGTAAATACGTTCTGACACCGTTCTCAGCGGGGCGGGAGATCGGTGACGGCTGGACGGCGGGATCGGGGTCCGGCCGGTCCGTCCCGACATATCCAGCGGGGCAACTCGATCCATGGTATCGATTGGCGTAGAGGCCATCATAAAGGGCCTGTCGGGTTCTCACCCGGTGAAAGCGACCCCGGAGTTTATTTATCCGAACGCGGGAAACGTCGGGGTATGGCAACCGCGTCGCCATTGAAAATCGCGCTCCTGTCACTGATCGCGCTCGTCCCCGTTGCCCTTTTCATTGCCGGTCGGTCTGACCCACGCGTGCTGCTCTCGGCCGGCTGTGTGCTCCTGATCGCGGGCAGCCTCTACTACATGTTCTCGGGGAGCGAAGAGCCGACCGTGGCTACCCATTAGTCGATGGCTGTTTCGGATCCGGGCAGTGCCGGGATCCTCGTCTTCCTCGTGATCGGTCTCCTCGGTGGCGCCCACTGCCTCGGGATGTGCGGCCCCTTGGTAACGATGTACGCGGATCGGCTCGGGAGCCGGTCGAACGCGATCGCCTGGCACGACCTCCGTCAACACGCGTTCTTCAATGCCGGCAGAACCCTGAGCTACGCCTCGATCGGCGCGACCATGGGACTCGTCGGAATGGTCGTCTTCGAGACCGCAGCGATCGTGTCCCTGGGTGAATCGATCCGGGCGGTAACCGGCGTCGTCATCGGGATCGTCATCGCCACCGCCGGGCTCGGCTATCTGCTCGGTGGCCCCTCGGTTCTCGCCCGGATCGAAGGGCTCGGATCCACGCTCGGGATCGTCGACGTGATGACGGCCCGGGTTGATGAATGGGTCGAGGGCCCCAGAATTATCGGGCTCGGCGCCCTCCACGGACTGCTTCCGTGTCCGATCCTGTATCCGGCCTATCTCTACGCCCTGGCCAGGGGACGGCCCATCGAAGGGGCGATCGCCCTGGGGGTCCTCGGTCTCGGAACCTTTCCGACGCTGTTCCTGTATGGGACCGCCGTCGGGACGCTCACGGCCGGGCAGCGGGCCCGCCTCCATCGCGTCCTCGGCGTGGCATTCATCGTGCTCGGGTACCTCCCGTTTTCCATGGGACTCCGGTCGATCGGTATCGAGGTACCCCGACTGGTTTCGATCCCGATCTTCCAACCACTCTGATGACCGCCTGCACCCTCTGTGACCTGCCGACGCCAGACCCCCCGGTCACGGACACGAAGGTCGAGGGCGAGTTCTGCTGTCGAGGGTGTCTCGAGGTACACCGCAAACTCGGCGACACGGCCGTCGACGACGCGGGCGAAGCTCGATCCGCCCTTGAGACGGATCCGGCGTCGTCGATCGAGGGTGGTGAAACCATGTACCTCTCCGTCGATGGGATGCACTGTGCGACGTGTGAGACGTTCATCGAATCCACCGCGCTCGATCGCGACGGGATCCTCGATGCGGAGGCGAGTTATCCGTCGGGAACAGTCAAACTAACCTACGACCCGGACCAGCGGGACGCGTCCGACCTTCCCGGCATCGTTGACGGCCTGGGGTACTCGGCACGACCCACCGATGAACCATCCGCCGATCGGGTCGAATCGACCGGTCGGTTAGTGATCGGCGGGTTCTTCGCAATGATGACGATGCTCTGGTACGGGCTGTTCCTGTATCCCGCCTACCTGGGCGTCGACCCCGGAACCCTCCTCCTGGACGTTACCTCGCCGGCCGGAACGTACCTGATTGCCAACCTCTGGGTAATGTCGACGTTCGTGCTCGGGTATACGGGGTTCCCGATTCTCCGGGGCGCGTATGTGAGCCTCCGGGCGGGCCAACCGAACATGGACCTCCTGGTGGCGCTCGCGGCCGGGACCGCCTATCTCTATTCCTCAGGGATCGCGTTGCTCGGCGGGACGGAGGTCTACTTCGACATCGCGGTCGTCGTGGTGATGGCGGTCTCGATCGGCAATTATTACGAACGCCGCGTCAAGTTCCGGGCCACCGATCGACTCGCCTCCTTGACCGAACAACGGGTCGATACCGCCCGCCGACGTGGCACGGACGGCACCGTCGACGCCGTCGGGCTGGACGCCCTCAAGGGCGGCGACGAGATCGTGGTTCGGCCGGGCGAACGTGTCCCCGTTGACGGGACGATCCTGGATGGGAGGGCCGCGGTTGACGAATCACTGATCACCGGCGAATCCGTCCCCGTCGAGCGGATGCCGGGCGACCCAGTAGTCGGCGGGGCACTCGTCACCGACGGGGCATTGGTTATCGAGGTCGCCGCCGACGCCTCGAGCACCATCGACCGGTTGGTCGATCTGTTGTGGGAGATCAAGAGCGGAACACCGGGGGCCCAACGGCTGGCCGACAAACTGGCCGCCGTCTTCGTTCCAGTGGTGCTCGCCACCGCGGTCGTCGCAACGGGATGGCATCTCTGGTCGGGCGCTGATGGAACCGCCGCGATCCTTACCGGGCTGGCGGTCTTGATTGTGTCCTGCCCCTGCGCGCTCGGGTTGGCCACTCCCCTGGCAGTCGCCTCGAGTGTCAACGGCGCACTCAAGGAGGGTATCGTGATCACCGACGGGTCGGTGTTCGAACGGGCCAGGGAAACCGATGTGATCGCTTTCGATAAGACTGGAACCCTCACCACCGGCCGGATGCGGGTACATTCGGTTACGGATGACGAGGTGCTTGCCCGGGCCGCCGCAGTGGAGTACTTCTCGGATCACCCGATCGGCGATGCGATCGTCGAAGCCGCCGGTCCGATCGACGCGGCGACCGACTTCGAGCGGCATCCGGGACGGGGTGTGGCGGGGACCGTCGATGGTGACCGGGTGCGTGTCGGGAGCCGCGACCTCTTCGCTGACGATGACTGGGAGACGCCGGCGGAACTCGTCGACCGGGCTCGCGCAGCGGCGCGTTCGGGGAAAGTGCCGACCTATGTCGGGTGGGACGGAGCGGTCCGAGGCGTGGCGATCGTCGGCGACGAACCGCGTCCAGAGTGGGAGGACGTTGTGAGCGAGCTGTCCGACGACCGGTCGATCGTGGTCCTTACCGGGGACTCCGAGGCGGCCGCGGCCCGGTATCGTGACCATCCGGGGATCGAGCAGGTGTTCGCCGGGGTCCCGCCGGAGGGCAAGACGGCGGTTATCGAGCGGCTCGAAGCCGACGGCACGGTCGCCATGGTCGGCGACGGGGTTAATGACGCGCCCGCGTTGGCGGCCGCCGATCTCGGAATCGCCTTGGAGAGCGGGACCGCAGTCGCGGCAGACGCGGCTGACGCGGTGATCACGACCGATGACCTCGGGACCGTCCCCCGGGTATTCGAACTCACCCGGTCGGCGCGCCGCCGGATCAGACAGAACCTCGGCTGGGCCTTTCTGTATAACGCTATCGCGATCCCCCTGGCCGCCGCCGGAGCGATCAACCCGTTGTTCGCGGCCATCGCGATGGCGACGAGCAGCCTTGTCGTCGTCGGGAATTCATCGCGATCCTTAGGCCAGTAACGGCGGGGAACCCACAAGCCAGTGATCCCAGTGTTTATATACCTACGAATAGTTAGTAGGTTACAGAAGGTGATCCAATGGCGGATGCGAATGACTACGACGTGATCGTCGTCGGCGGGGGGCCAGCCGGATTGACGACGGCGCTCTATACAACTCGGCTTGGCCATAATACGGCCGTCATCAACCGGGGAGGTGGCCGGGCCGCGATGATGATGGACACACACAACGTGATCGGGGTACCCGAGGAGATCTCCGGGAAGGAATTCCTGCAGACGGCCGTCGATCAGCTCGAGGGGTATGGCACCGATTACCTCCGCGATTTCGTAACCGCGATCGAGGAGGTACCTGACGGCCCCCGCCGGTTTAAGCTTGAGACCAACAGCGACGAGTGGTTCGCCGACCGGGTGGTCCTGGCGACGGGGTTCTCGGACGAACGGCCCGAGCCACCACTTCCCCGGACCGGAAAGGGCCTCCATTACTGTCTCCATTGTGACGCCTACATGTTCATCGACGAACCAGTCTACGTGATGGGCCATGGCGACAGCGCCGCCCAAGTCGCGATGATAATGCTCAATTTCACCGACGAGGTCGATATCCTGCTCGACGGCGACGAGCCGACCTGGGGCGACGAGATTGCCCGGCAGGTGGCGGGTCACCCGGTCGACGTTATCGGCGCCGAAATAACGGGTGTGGAGAACGGCGAGGACGGCTGGCTCGAGGCGCTGGAGTTCGATGACGGGTCCCGACGAGAATACCGCGGCGGGTTCGCGATGTACGGGTCCGACTACAACAACCAACTCGCCCGTGACCTCGGCTGTGAGATCAACGACGACGGGACCGTCGCCGTGGACGACCACGGCCGAACCACCGTCGATGGCGTGTATGCCGTCGGAGACCTGACCCCCGGCCACAACCAGATCCCGGTCGCGATGGGTGAGGGGGCCAAGGCGGGTATCTCGATCAACTACGACCTCCGCCGGTTCCCGCTCTCGGTCGACGAACTCGAAACGGCCGATGGGGTCGCGGCCCCGGCCATCTCGGACTCGTTACGCGATCACGCCCGCCAGCGGCGACAGCGCGTGGAGGGCGACTGAATCACCGACTCCCCCGGCCCAGGGGCGGGACGGGGGTTTCGCCGGTGTGATATTGCCCGGGTAATTCGGCCACACACTGCCGACAGAAGCGGTACTCGACGTCGTTTTCAGCGCCACAGTCGGGACAGCGTAGCGCGCCGTCCCCGGGGGTTTCGTGGCGATCGGACACGGGCTTCGCCGAGTCGAACGGCCCTTCGCCACGCCAGTAGGCCGCGACGAGCGTCAGGACCTGGAGGCCGATCAGGGCGAGCATGGCCCCAACGAACCATGACTCACCGATCATAGCGGTTAATAATTGGCCGAGACCACACTTAATCCTTGGGCAAAAACGGGAGACTACGGTACGAAAGTTACATCACCGAACGGTCGTCGCGGGATTGGACCTCCTCGTTAATCAGGGCGTGCAGGTTTTCGTACGGAACGAACGCGATGAGCTCCTCGGCATCCGTGTACAGCTCCAAACCACGCTCGGTTTGCTCGTAGGTCGGACACTCGATGTCACCGTCGGGGAGGATAGCGCGGTACATATCCGTTGATAGAATCGGGACGGGCTTGAAAGCATCCGCTTGACGGCCGAATGGATAACACACTTCTAAGTTTTATTGACGATTGGATATGGTTACTTGGAATTATAATGTGTGTTTTTTCAACGTAATAAGAGAAATTTTTATTGTCGATGAATCGGCTACTAACACTTGAGAGGTGGTCCAAGATGAAGTGGATCGACTACCTAGACGCCGTCTCCCGGTACGATCTGGTCCTCGCCGTGATCCCGACCGCTTTCCTGACCGCGTTACTCACGGCGAACCTCCTCTCGCTTCCGGCCAGAAGTACGTTGGTAATCGCCGCCTTCATCAGCGCCCTCGTGCTCGTCGACGCGCTGTTCTTGAACCCGCCCAGACGGCCGGAGCGCCCATCCTGACCGCCTCACGGCCACTCACCGTCCGCTTCCTCGAGCGGTCGGGCTACGACCCCATCCTTCGTCGCCACTGCCCGGGCATGGGACGGACAGACGACCCGGTCCTCGTCCCACGGGATGTGGAGCCTAACGGCCGCTGTCTCGTCACAGCCGGGCTCGGAACAGTTGGCCATGGCTGTAGCTACCGGGCAAACCGTATAGGAGCTATCGGTGACGGCCCCGTTCAGGCGGTCCGACTCGGCACGTGCGTGAGCAGCTGGGCGACGTCCCGAATGTTCCGGGTTTCGAGCAGCAGTTCGGCGGCCGCGCGGACGGTGAAATCGGCATCGATCTCCGTGCCGTAGCACCGCGCGTACAGCTCCAACCAGTCGTTCATCGCACCCTCCAGGCGCGAGAAGTCGTCGGGCGCAATGGCCACCAACCCGTTCGTCCGGGCTTCGACGTAGGTCCAGACCGCCGGTCCGACCCCCTCCCGGAGGTACTCGAGCGCCCGTTCCTCGGCTGGCACGGCGTTCGGGGGCTCGAACGCCTGGCGGTCGGCAGAGGCCCGACTGGCCAGATGGGCGATCCGGTCGACGGCCTGGCCCTCGTCCATCGTTAGCCCTGTTTGTACTCGACACCCTTCCCGCCGCTCGGGTGCGTCCAGTGGGTGTCGGCGACGACGGCACACGTGCCACACTCGACACACGGCTGTGTATCCAGGCTCACGACCTGCTCATCGCCGCCGTTGGTCTGGACGGTCTCCGCCCGGTAGCAGCCGCCACCATAGTCCATCGAACTCACGGGACAGGCCGTTACGGCCGCCCCGCTGGCCGCCCAGGAGTTGTCCTGGACCTCGATGTGTGGGTCGCCGACGTCGTAGGTGAGATCGCCGATCCGGTCGGCCAAACTCGGGGGGTCGACCGTGTTCTCGCCAACGACCCGATCGCCGAGGACATCACCGATCACCGTCGGCAAGGTAACGTAAGACGTCCGGGTATCCGGCGCCATCCCGACCAGATATGGCGAGTTGAACAGCCGCTCGATCCCGTCACCCATGAGGCGGACGCCGAGACGGCCGATCGGCGATTTCACGACGCTGTCGACCAGCCCGGACACCGCACCGTTCTCGCCGATGGCACTGGCGAGGCGGTAACGGGGCGGTCGGAGCTTCTGCATCACGCCCTCGTCGCGAAGCTTCCGGGTATAGAGTTCGCCCGCGCGGGTGGGATTCCCGCGGGACTTGGCCTCGACGAAGGCCTCGGCGGCCAGCGCCCCGGCGGTCACGGCGTGGTTCATGCCCTTGATGATCGGGCCCTGGGCCTGCATCTGTCCGGCGG
>CAYOLR010000116.1:7300-9179 GCA_964404815.1 uncultured Halobacteriales archaeon | reverse complement strand
CAGCCCTCCGAGCCGGTAGAATAATCATTGGGACCGTCGAGTATTTCGAACGGCGATGAGTCCCTTCCTTCAGATCCTGCTTACCACGTTCGCGATCAGCCTCTTCGCCTGGATCGGGGTGCTCACGCTGTTCCTCAGAGAGGAACTCCTCGACCGGATCCTTCTCGTGCTGGTCGCTTTGGCCGCCGGGGCATTGATCGGCGGTGCCTTCCTGCATCTCATCCCGCGAACCGTCGCGGCGGCCGGCGGTGATCTGCTCTTCCCGTTCATCTACCTCATCATCGGATTCTGCCTGTTCTTCGTCCTCGAATCGTTCATCAGCTGGCATCACCACCACTCCTCGACCCACGAACACGAGCCAGTGACCTATCTCGTCCTGGTTTCGGATGCCGTCCATAACTTCATCGACGGCCTCGTCATCGCGGGCTCGTTCCTGTCGGGGACGTCTGTCGGGGTTGTCACCTCCATCGCGATCGCCCTCCACGAGATCCCCCAGGAGATCGGGGATTTCGGCGTGTTGGTCTACGGTGGGTTCGACCGACGGCGGGCCCTCGTCCTCAACTACCTGACACAGGCCACCGTGATCCTGGGTGGGGTGGTGGGATTTTATCTAACGAACGTTTTCGAAGACGCACCGACCCTGCTACTGCCCTTCGCCGCGGGGAGCTTCATTTACATCGCGAGTTCTGACCTCATCCCGGAGATCAAACATACCGACGACATCGTTCGATCGTTACTCTACTTCCTGGTGTTCCTCGTCGGGATCGGGTTCATGCTGAGCATCCGGTTGGTGTCCGCTTCACTCAGTCCGTGACGCGATACTTCGAAAGGACGCTCAGTCGCTCGGGGTTGCTCGGGGGACTTCGGTGCGGCGTTCGGGGGCGATCTCGTCCGTGATCGCATGGGCGAGGGTCATCACGGCGTCCTCGTGATCGGCCTTGGGGCGGTGTAGCGAGGTCGGTCGTACCGTCGCGGATCGATAGGCCGGGATGTCAGTCGCGGATCCGGTCGAGGTGACGTGGTCGGCGATCTCGACGAGCAGCGCATGCATGTGCAGGAGTTCCTGTTTCTTCATGGGTTGGAAAGCGTGGATCGATGGCTCCGGTAATCGGGTTCGGACACGACTCGGCTTACGGTTTCTCTGCCGGGAGCCCTTATAACGGAACGGCCGATTCTCAGGAAGTGAAAACGCTCCCTTACATGTTTAATCCGTCAGCAATCCTCCGGTGAGGGGCTACGCTCACTCCCTATACGTCGGGCCCTGGCCGGTTAATCGTCGTCGAGGACTTCAGCATCGGGGAACCACCGGAGTTCGCAGCCGTCGAGGTCGACGTAGAACCGGGCTTTTTCCTCGGCCCCGGCATCGAGGTAGTCTGATCCCATATACGCCAGGGGTTCGGTGTCGAGCGACAGGATCCGGCCCTCCAGCCCCTCGGGTTGGACATGAGCCTCCTCGACCGAGGCGAAGTAGTAGGTGTTCCCCTCGGACTCGAAGGATTCCGTGACCCGGCATTCGATGTTCCCGACCGCATCGGCGAGCAGGGGGACGTCCACGGCGAGCCCCGGGACCGTCGACAGGTCGAGTCGCTCGAGCTTATCCACGTCTCGGCCGCTAACGAGACCGCAGAGTGTGACCGCGTCGATCAGGTCGGTCGTCGGCACCGCCATCACGAATTCCGGGTTCTCCTCGATCAGCTCGTAGGTGAAGGTCTTCTGATCCACCGAGAGGAGGTACCGGAAGGGGTCGTACCCAGCGAGCATCCACCAGGCCGCCGTCATGAGGTTCGGCCCCCGATCCGACGTATTGGAGACGATAAGCGCGACCATGTCGGGGCTCAGGAGGCTGTTCGAATCGTAGGTCGACACCTGGTCGAACGCC
>CAYOLR010000116.1:0-7200 GCA_964404815.1 uncultured Halobacteriales archaeon | reverse complement strand
GGTTAATCACCTAGTCAACCCAATATGAATACGTAGGAGAGATGCAACAATGACCTATCAAGTTCAAACACGCCTCTTCGGCCGGAACGTCGAGTTCGACTTCTCCGGCCCGTGGGGGTCCTACTGGATCGTGATGTCCAGATTCCTGCTCGGATGGTGGTTCCTGTACGGGGGCCTCGAGAAATACACCTGGGCTTTCGCCTCGGAACCATTCAGTTCACGCGGCTGGCTCGGCGGCCAGTTCCCAGCTGCTGCCGATGGCACGCTGCTCGCCCAGCTGCGGCCGGATTGGCTCCAGGCGCTGTTCGACTTCACCATCAACACCCCCTGGCTGCTGGCCTTCACGGACTTCATGATCCCGGTCGGCGAGCTCTTGATCGGCCTCGGGCTGATCCTGGGCGTGGCGACGCGCCTCGCGTCGTTCTTCGGCGCGGCCCTGCTCGCGTTCTTCTACTTCGGGAACGCTGACTGGGCTCACGGCATCGTCAACGGGGAACTCGCCGGCGTCATGCTGTTCATCGGCCTGGTGATCTTCGGTGCCGGTCGGATCCTCGGCGGCGACGCCTACCTGGAACAGACCCAGTTCGTCAAGAACCACCCGCGGCTGCGGTACCTCCTCGGCTAACCACGTGAGAACTAACATGACACAAACCCAAAACTCAGTCACGATCGTCGAACAGTTCATCATGGCGATCGGGGGCATCCTGTTCGTCCTCGGCATGCTGTTCATGCCGACCCTCATCGCCGTGGCGCTCGTAATGTGGACCGTCGCGGTCCTCTACGACCTGGTGACCCCTGTCCCCACGGTCGACACCGGGCGCGAAATCCCGGCCTAGCACCGGTCTGCTGTTCGTTCGGTGGTTTGCTGCGTTCCGATCGGTACCGTAATCGGCTTGTATCCGTGCGGAGACATCGAACCGAATATACGGGCCCAGAATGGATAGCGAAAACCCCCGACTCGCCGGCGTCGATCCGGATTCTCGCCGGGACGTCTGGATCAAGAAACTCCTCTATCCGGCCCATACGGTTCCGACAGCCGCCGCGCCGGTCCTCGTCGGAATCGGCCTCGCGCTCGATCAGGGCGTCTTCGCCCCTGGTCCAGCTGTGGCGGTCTTCGTCTTCGGTTGGCTCGTCCAACTGGGCGGTGTCCTCGCGGACAACTACTTCAACCTCCGCAGATATCACAACGATTCCGAACACCCGGCGTTGGTTCACGCCCTGGAATCGGGCATCCTCACGCTCGACGAGATCAAACGCGTCACGATCGGCGTGTTCACCCTCGGGGCGGTCGTCGGGGGGTACTTGGTCCTCGTGGGTGGCGTCCCCGTCATCGTGGTTGGGCTCGCCAGTATCGCGGTCAGCCTCCTCTATTCGATCGAGGTTACCGATATCCCCCTCCACGACGTGTACTTCTTCCTCTTTTTCGGACCGATCTCTGTCGGTGGCGCCTTCTACATCCAGGCCGTCGCGGACGTACCCTTCCCGACCACTCTCCCGCCGGGATCGCTCCCGGCAGTTGCCGTCATCGCCGGGGTCCCGGTCGGGACGATCACGGCGGCGATACTGGTCGTCGACAACATCCGGGATCTGGAGTTCGACCGCGACAAGGACGATCCGACGCTCGCCGTCGTGATCGGGGAACGATGGAGCCGTATCGAATACTACGGACTCCTCGCCGTTGCCTATCTCATCCCGATCGGGCTCTGGGGATTGCTGGGCGACCCGCTGGTCCTGCTGCCGATGCTGTCACTGCCCTACGCCGTTATGGTGGCCAAACGGCTGGGGAACTCCCGGACCTATATCGAACTTCTCCCGATGTCCCCAGCAACGGGCCGGACGCTCCTCATGTATTCAGCCCTGCTCGGATTGGGGTTCGGCCTCTAACCCACCGCTCGCAGCCGATCCGGGATCAGGCTTCGAGGATCGATCCGAGGAGCTTCGACTGGGCGGCGGCTAAGTGTTCGGTAAAGGTCGAGGTGGTGATCCCCAGGGCGTCGGCGACTTCGCCGGCGTTAGCACCCTTGGGGTGGCTGAAGTAGCCCATCTCGTGGGCCATTTCCAGGACTTCGCGCTGACGCTCGGTGAGGTCGCCCCGGTCGACGAACACCAGGTTGTGGTCCGCCTGGTCCTCCTGGGATCGCAGGAGCCGCTGGACGTCCATCTCCGGATAGTGGTCTCGGAGTTCCTCGATGACGTGCTGGAGTTCGTCCATATCCCGGGCGTGGAACACGAGAAACAGCGAACCGTCACGGGTGTGGACGTCGATAACCGGGCAGTCGAACTGTTCGACCAGTTCACACGGACAGCCGCGACCCCGTTCGCGACTGAACCTGTACACCTTCTTCTGCCCGTAGGAGAAGATTTCAGAGACCTCGTCCTGACTGATCCCCATTTCATCGATGGAGGCATCGGCATCCAGCATGAACTCCTCGGTGACCTTGTCGGGGGCTGCCGGATCGATGCTTCGGGAGATCGAATAACTGTCCGCACCGGTTGTGCCCGATAACCGGGTGATCGGACAGGTGTCGGTGGCGTTGACCCGAACCTCAGCCCTGATACCGCTGCCCATGTCCGCCCTTTGGGCCTGACGGGGTAAAGTGCTACCCCCTCTATGGACGGGGTGTCGTCAGCGCAAAACGTCAGAGAATGGATCGACGGCAGGCCATCCCGGTCAGGGACTCATAGATGAAGGGCCGCAATATTCGGGGTCGAAAGGCGGTCAGGATTACTGGGCCGGTACCGCCGAATCGTAGACTTCGAGCAGTTCCTGGTACCGGTTGCGGATGGTGACGTTGCTCACGTCGGCCACATCGCCCACTTGGTCCTGGGTGA
The DNA here is from genome assembly GCA_964404815.1 of uncultured Halobacteriales archaeon. GTDB lineage: Archaea > Halobacteriota > Halobacteria > Halobacteriales > Hikarchaeaceae > CAYOLR01. The sequence continues at coordinate 4,368 of CAYOLR010000116.1, read as the reverse complement.
GGTCGTTGCCGGTCAGGTTCGAGGCCGCATAGATGGCCGCGGCGGCCAGCCCGACCGGGCTCTTTCCGTTGAAGGTCCCGGTACCCTCGGCCGATTTGAGGATCTCCCGGGCCAATTTCTCGGATTCGTTATCCAGCTCGAGGGCCGACGCCAGCCGCCCGATGTACTGTTGGGGGTTGGCCGGGGCGACGGCCAGGTTGAGTTCCCGCACGATGTACCGGTAGGCCCGCTTGAACTCCATCTCCTCGACGCGACTCACCGCGGCGACCTCGTCGATCGACCGCGGGGAGTTCATCTGACGGGCGGCCGCGTAGATCGCCGCGGTCGCGACCCCCTCGATCGTCCGCCCCGGGAGGAGATCCTCGTTGAGGGCCCGTCGGTAGATCACGCTCGCAGTCTCCCGGATATCTTTAGAGAGCCCGAGGGCGCTGCCCATACGCTCGATCTCGCCGAGCGCCTGTTTGAGGTTGCGCTCCTTGTGGTTCCGGGTCCGGAACCGTTCGTCCCAGGTCCGCAGCCGCTGCATCTTGCGGCGCTGGCGGGGGCTCAACGTCCTGCCGTAGCTGTCCTTGTTCTCCCAGCCGATCTGGCTGGACAGGCCCTTGTCGTGGAGGAGATTGGTCGTCGGGGCACCGACCCGGCTCTTCTCGTCTTTCTCGCCGGGATTGAAGGCCCGCCATTCCGGGCCATAGTCGATGTGGTCCTCCTGGACGACGAGCCCACAGCTCTCACAGACCGTCTCCGCCCGCTCGTCATCCGTGGTCAGGTGGCCGCCACATTCCGGACAGGAGAGGCCTTCCTGCGCCGTTTCCTCCGCCGTGTCGGTTCGCGACTGCTCACTCTCCGTGAATACTTTTGCCGTGCTCATGGTGGGGGGCGTCGGGCTCCCGGGGACATGCCCACGGGGCACCCAAGCTAACCTAAGGTAAGGTCTATTACTATATAAATGTTTCGCACATAACGCCCCCATAATCGATAGACGGCGTCGACCCCTACTGCTGGACCGCCGATCGTTCCCTTCACCGCGCTCCCCAGGCCACTGCCGTGGTAACGGCGCGGAGGCCCCACCGAGGAATCGCGAGCACGGTGTCCGTGTCGCTATCCGGATCATCCAGGAGGTCGCTTACGCACCGGCGTCCGCTCGATCACGGACCACGCCGGGTTATTCCCGAACGTTATGGGTTCTCATACGACGCTTACGCTCCCTGGTTGGAGAGGAACATCCGAAGTCTGCATGCCGGTTTCCGCCTCTTGAGGGCCGACCGCTCAGTCGTCTTCCCGGAGCTCCCGGACGGCGTCGATGTTCTCCGCAAACCCCTTGCCGTTCTCCGGCGTCTCCAGTACCATCGGTTTGTCCCGGAGGCGGTCGTCGTTGACGAACAGCTTGAACCCCTCGGAGCCGATCTCCCCCTCGCCGATGTGCTCGTGTTCGTCCTTCTCGGAGCCGAGCGGGTGTTTCGAGTCGTTGAGGTGGAGGTACTCGACGTGTGCGAGGCCGACCTGCTCGTCGAGGGATTCCAGCATGTCGTCGATCCCCGCCGGCGTCGTGAAGTCGTAGCCGGCGGCGAAGAGGTGGCAGGTATCCAGACAGATACCGATCGGGCCGTAATCGTATGACGAGGCTTCGACCATCCCGTTGAGCTGGTCGAAGCTCTTCCCGAGTGTCGTCCCCTTACCGGCGGTGTTCTCGAGGAGGAGGGTTACCCCGTCGGGGATATCGAGTTCGGACAGTCGGGCGCCGATGTTCTCGACACCCTGGTCGACCCCTGCGCCCGTATGCGCCCCGGGATGGAACACGTAGTACGGGATGTCGAGGGCAGCCGCGGCGTCGAGCTCGGCCTGTACCGTCTCGATCGATTTCTCGGCAAGGTCGTCTTTCGGCGTCGCGAAATTGATGAGGTAGGTGCCGTGGACGATCCAGGGACCGACGTCGTTGTCCGCCGAGGCGTCTTTGAAGCCGGCGGCTTCGTCCTCGTCGACCTCGCCGACCGCCCATCCCCGGGGTGACCCGACGAATAGCTGACCGCAGTTCCCACCGATATCGAGCTCGCGGTTGACCGCCTTCGAGAAGCCGCCCGCGATCGAGACGTGTGCACCGAGTCTGAACATACCCAGGGAAGGACGACCGGGTCAATCAAGTTTCCGTGTCGTGGTACCGGGGTGACTATCCCCTATTGACCTCCGGAACACCTCGCCCGATGCATCCCGCCCGACCCGGGACGGCCGGCTTACCCCTCCAGCAGCCAGCCGAACCGTCGGTCCCAGAATTCCTGGTCGGGGTGTTTTTTCGACTGCCCGTAGGTCTTGTCGTCCCGGATCCGGCGTTCGAGCACGTCGCGGGCCTCGTTAATCGCATGGCGGGCACCGTACCCCTCGCCGGTGCCGATGAACAACCCCCGGTCCGTCGAGAGACGGATCCGGGCCAGCAGGAGCGGCGTCCCGCGAAGCTGTTCGTCGTGTTCGTGGAGGTGGATCTTCGCGTCGATGACGTTCATCCCGGCGTCCTTTTCGTCGAACCCGTCGACGATCGCGACGATGTCCTCATAGGAGATGTCGTGGAGCAGGTCCGTCCCGTAGATCTGGACCGCCCGGTTGCCCTCGGCCCCCCAGGTCAGCGCGTCGAGGACGTCAGTCTTCGTCACGATCCCGGTGACCGTACCGTCGGGACCCAGGACGATCAGCGAGGAGGTGTCGAACTCGAACATGGCCTCGACCGCCTCGTCCAAGCCGGCCGATGGGTCGATCGTCCTGGGGGGTGTGGCCATGACGTCCCGGACGGGGAAGTCCAACATCCTGTCGGCTTCACCCTCGCGGGCGCCGAACCCGCCGTGTGATCGATATCCCGCTCCCGATCCCTCGCCGCCATGGGCGTCGAACCCCCCGGCGTCGCCGCCCTGACTGGCCGAGATCGCCCTGGCCGACAGGCCGGTCACGTCGTGCAGGCTCAGCATCCCGACGGGCGTGGTTCCGTCGATCACCGGGAGGTGGGTGATGGCGTGCTCCCGGAGGAGGTTCAGGGCCTCCCCGAACGTGCTGTCGGGAGCCACGGTTCGCAGGTCCGTCGACGCGGCGTCCTCGACCCTCGCGGCGTCGAGAAAATCACGCACCTCCTTGAGGAGCGTATCGGTCGTGACGACACCGACCATCGTCCGTCCCTCGTAGACCGGCAGGACCCGTGATTGACTGTCGATCATCAGCTGGGCGACGTCCCTGACGTCGTCCTTCGGTTCGACCTTCGGAACGTGCCAGACCAGTGAGCCGGCTTTCTCCTCCGGATTCCGGTGTGAGCTCACGAGCTGCCGCCGGGTGACGACCCCCTGGTACTCCCCATCGTCGGCGATGACGATGCCTTTGAGCATGGGGTCGTCGAACGCGCCGACGAGCTTGGAGGCCGGGGTATCCGAGGAGAACTCTACAAAGTCAGTCGAGACCATGTTGCTGATGTCCATAGTATTTCTTCCCTTTGGCGGTGTCGAGTCAGACGGATCCGTGACGACCGCCTTACTTACACTAGCAGGTCCGGGTAAAAGGGGGTCACGATGGTTCTCACATCCTAAGAAGACTCGCCACTGCTTTTCCGAACGATTGGCGGATCGACCCCGTCTACCGCGGGCGACTATGGCGCCAGTACCGGGTTACCCGACGAAAGTGCCTGGATCTGGCCTGCAAAACGATGGTTCCGGAGAGCGTTCATCGGGCGCCCTATGGGTTAACCACGGGAAGAAGTCGATCGACAGTTACGGGGGCCGTTGGGCCGCCGATGTTTCGGCCGGTCGAGCCTGGCCCCGTGTGCAAGGGACAGTGAGACGGCGTACTGGCCGTCAGGCTATTCGATCTCGATCTCGTGGGCTTCTTCGACCTCGACCTTCGGGCAGGTGACGGTCAGGACGCCGTTCGTCATCCGGGCGGTGACAGCGTCCTCATCGACCGCGTCCGGGAGGGTGATCGTCCGCGTCAGTTCGCGGTGGCTGCGTTCCTGGCGGAGATAGGTTTCGTCACCTTCCTCGGTCTCCTGGTCGTGATCGGCCTCGATGGTGAGGCGGTGGTCCATGACGCGGACGTCGACATCGTCGCGGTCGAACCCCGGCAGGTCTACCGTGACCACGAACTCGTCGTCGTGGTCCACGACGTCGATCGCCATCGTCTCGATGCCTGTCGACAAGCGGGCGAACGGCTCGCGGTCGCCCCAGCTCCAGGAGGCGTTGTCGAACTGCCGGCTCATGTTCTCGAACAGTCGTTCGATCTCGTCGAATGGGTTGCTTCGGGGAGTCATAAATTGGGTTCTCCGTTACGTCTGTAGGGCGGCCAAGGAGAAAAACCAGACTGCCTATTCTCACGCCGTTAGAACGGCTATCGATTGAGAAGGGT
>CAYOLR010000115.1:0-9191 GCA_964404815.1 uncultured Halobacteriales archaeon | reverse complement strand
GGCCAGTTCCGGTCGGTCGCCGACTACGTCGACATGCTGTCCGCGATCGGCCGGCCGCCGGTCGAGCGCTCGACCGATTACGAACGGCGCCGACGGATCGATCCCGATGACCCGCCGTTCGGCCCGAAGCTCGGACCCCGTGCCGACGGGACGCCGATGCTGGAGCGGGCGCCAGCGGGCGGCCTCGCCGAGGCCGGCGCGGACTAGTCCCAGACCGTCCGTGCGGCCAGCGCGAGCGGGCCCAGCCACCAGACGAGCAACCCCAGGAGGCTGGCCAGTGGCTCGGCCGTCCGAATGCCGGACGTCGTGACCGGACCGGACACGGAGACGAGAACGAGTCCCCGATAGGCGCTGTTCGGGCTGGCGGCGAGCAGCCAGGGCAGGAGCCATTCCGGAACGCCGCCGGCCAACGCACCGACCAAGCCGAGATCGAGCCCCACCACCAATAGCAGGATGAATCCGATCCCGAGGACGATCGCCCCGCGGATCGACCGGGCGATCGTCGAGACCACGATCGCCACGCCGAGGGCGACGAGCGTGAAGATCGCGGTCAACACGACGAACCGGAGGTAGAGCAGGACGGTGTCGGCGCCGGCGTGTGAGGCGATTACGGAGGTCTTGGCACCGCCCGTGAACGGGACCAGGAGGCCGGCCAACAGCAAGCCGACGATGACCACCGGGAGGAGCACGGCCGCCCGGCCGAAGTAGACGGCGAGGATCACCCCGGCCCGCGAGACGGGAAACGTCCGGAGGAGTTCTAGCTCGCCGCGATGGACATCGCCGAGGACGGCCCGGTAGCCGAACGCGACTGCCAACCCCGGGATGAGCACCTCGATCGGGGTGAGCAGGCCGAGCGCGACGGGGACGTACCCCGCAGCCCCACCCGCCCAGGCGAGCGCGACGACGAGCACCACGAACCCCAGTGCCAACAGGCCGTAGATCCGCGTCCGGAGGACGGTCCGGAACTCACGATCGACGATTGCGACGAAGCCGCTGCGGTTCATTCTCCTGCCTCCCGGCCAGCGCGGACGGTCAGTTGCGGACCGACGACAGACAAGAACGCCGCGGCCAGCGTCTCCGCGCCGGTCTCAGCCAACAGTCTGTCCGGGGTGCCCCGCAGCGCGATCGTCCCCCGGTCGAGAACGATGACCTCATCAGCCATGGCCGCCCCGTCGAGGTCGTGCGTCGCCAACACAACCGTCGTGCCCGATTCGGCCAGCGACCGGATGACCTCGAAGATGTGATCGGTCATCCGCGGGTCGAGGTCGCCGGTCGGCTCGTCAAGCAGCACGAGCGGCGGGTCGCCCACGATCGCCAACGCCACACCTAGCAGACGTTTCATTCCGCCAGAGAGGGCGTCAACCCGCCGATCCTCGACAGCACCAAGGCCCACCCGCTCGATCGTCGCGTCCACGTCGGCGCCGTCACCGAGGAGGTCAGCGTAGAACCCTACCGTCTCGTATACGGTGAATACCGGCCGGAAATCAGGTTCCTGGGGGAGATAGCCGACGGGCCGGGTGCCTGGGGGTCGGTCGACGGTCCCGGTTCGCGGGCGGAGGACGTTCGCGATGATCCGGAGAAGGGTGGTCTTGCCGGACCCGTTCGGTCCCACGAGGGCGGTGACAAACCCCCGGCGACACTCGAAGGAAACTCCCTCGAGGACCGTCACGGGGCCGAAGGCGTGGCCCAAGCCGTCGACCGCGAGGACCGGTTCGTTCTCGGTCATGTCGCCCCCTTCAGCGCGCGTGGCCGCGTCGGTGTGGCCCGGGGGGCGGGATCGATGACGCCCGTCGATCGGAGCCCGGGAACGAGTTCCTGGAGGCTGCGGATGGCGTCCACGGCTGGCGACCGGACGAGCGTCGCAGCACCGGGGGCGCGGTGGACGCGACCGTCGACGACGCCCGAGGGTTTGAACGTCCGATCGATCCGCCCATCGTCGTCCCGATCGATCCCGGGGGCGCCGGCCCAGTAGTTACCCGACCAGATCCGGAGCGGGCCGAGCACGGCCAGGACGTGGTCCCGGTTGTCAGCCAGGTCATTCGCGGTGATTCGGTTCGTCGGAATGAGTGTCGACGAGCGGATGCCGATGTCGTTCCCCACGATCACGTTCCGCTCGTAGATCGACCGCCTGGACGGGATGAGGAGCCCGTAGCCATTGTCGACGACGACGTTGCCCGCTACGTAGGAGGTCGCGCCGGCAACGCTCAACCCTGCCCGGCTCTCCCGGACGTCGTTATCGACCAGGATGTTGCCCACCGGCCGCGTCATGACAATGACGCCCACGTTGGCGTCCCTGACCGAGTTGTTCTCGATCAGCGCATCGGAGGTGTACATCTCGTGGACGCCGAACCGCATCCCCGTCATTCGGTTATCCCGGACGACCAGGCCGTGGGATCGGTGCGTGTAGACCCCGTCACGCCCACCGCGGAAGGTCGAGGACTGGACGACGACGCGGGCGTCAAACACCATGACGCCCATGAACCCGTCGGCCCACCTCTCGGTCCCGTTGACGGTGACGTCCTCGACGACCGAGCGGTCGCTCCAACGGAAGAGGACACCGTTGGCCGGCGTGTCGATCGCGACGTTCCTGACGAACGAGCTGTTCGCCGAATCGAACTCGATCCCGGCGTCACCATAGCCGTACCCGAGTTTCACCCGGTAATCCCACTCCGATTCGTTCCCAGGTACGGCACTGGCGGACGTACTGTTGCCCACGCCGGTGATCCGGAGGTCGGTAACAGCGACCCGGGGCGAGCGGACCCGGACGACGCTCCCGTTGCCGTCACCTTCGAGGTGGGTGCTCCGGCCAGCGCCGCGGAGTGTGATCGGTTTTCTGATGGTCACGTTCCCCCGGTAGGTGCCCGCGGGTACCAGGACGGTCGTGTTGGGTGGGGCGGCATCGATCGCCGCCTGGAGCCCGCCGGACCCCTCGCCGACCGTCACCGCAACCGGGCGGTCGAGGAGCGGCCGGGCCCGGTCGACGGCGGTGTCAGCCCAGGCCGAGCGGGTCTCTCTGGCCTGCTGCATCCCCGCCCGGGTGGCCTGTGCCGTCCCGAACCGCATCGATCGTAACGCCTCCCACTCGACGATCCGGCCACCGTTGGCCTCGACGAAGCGGTCGGCCGCGTCGCGACCTGAGAAGGGGACGACCGTCGGGCCGGCCGTGGTACGGGCCTCGCTCTCGACGACGAAGACGGCCGACTCGGCTGGCACCCAGTCGACCGTCCGGTCGCGGTGTTCGGCGTAACGCAAGAAACCGGCCTCGTCAACTTCGATTCCGCTGCCGGCGAAGTCCGTGACGTAGACCGTCAGCGGCCGGCCGAACTGGCGTTCGTTCCCGGGCCGGTGCAACTCGTCGACGAGCGAGCCGACCCCCAAATAGCCGACAACGTACCGGTATTGTGAATAAAACACCTCCGCCCGGGGGATGGCGATATCGCCCGCCCGTGCCTGGATGGTCTCGACGCCAGTCATGCCCATTTTGACCGTCTCGTCGAACGGGACGGGTTCAGGTGCCCCACCGCCCGCGACGTTCACGGCGAAAGCCCCGCTCGACAGGACCAGAAACGCTGCCAGGAGGGCAAGGACATGGGTGACGCCGATGCGCATCGTATTCTCGCGGAATATAAGCGCTACCGACCCTAAGTAAGCCCACACATTCCTACGGGGTGAGAATCGTGACGGTATATTTCCGCTCCGACCGCCTACATCGAATATCTACGATGCATATCCACGATCACCGATCCGGTCTTCAGTGTGGTCGGCGATCGGTGCTGGCCGCCGCCGGTGGTGGTATCGCTATCGGCCTCGCCGGCTGTCTCGGTGGACCCGGTGCGCCGGAGCCGGTGTCTCTCACCCAGGGCGAAGCCTGCGACGTCTGCGGCATGATCATTGAGAAACACCCGGGCCCGAACGGCCAGCTCTTCTATCGGGACCAGTCACCCGCGGGCCACGGTAACCCGGCACGGTTCGACTCCCTCAAGCAGTGTTTCTTCCCGTACTTCTTCGAGCACGAGCAGCGCGGGTGGTCGGCGGCTGGCCTCTTCGTCACCGACTACTCGGCCGTCGAGTACACCGTCGAGACCGGTGCCGACAAGCCGTATATCTCATCCCATCCAGAGGCGGCCGCGTTCGCGCCGGCAAAGGACCTCGGCTATGTCGTCGGCAGCCGGGTCGTCGGCGCAATGGGCCCGGATTTCATCCCGTTTTCGGATCGTGACGACGCGGACGAGCTCGCCGCCAAGTTCGGCGGCGAGGTCCTCGAGTTCGCGGCAATCGATGAGGGCGTCGTCGGCCGTTAATCCGCCCCCAGCACGCGGCGGTACCGCTGGCCCGGTTCGTCATCGCCTTCGATCGCGCTCAGGACGCGGTCGGACACCCAGGGAGCCTCGAGATACCGCTCGTAAACGGGAAGCCGCTCTCGAAGCGGGACGCCCGCCTCCTCGGCGATCCGCTCAAGCTCCCGAAGGGCCGGCCAGGCATAGTCGGGGTTGATGTGGTCATCAGTTACCGGCGAAACGCCGCCGAGATCGTCAACCCCACAGTCGAGGAGGTTGCGGACCGGGGCGAGGTTGGGGGGGACCTGGACGGAAACCTCCTCCGGGAGCCCCGCCCGTGCCATGGCGGTTACCGTCCGGAGCGTCTCGACGGACGGGGAACCACCTTGCCACCGATCGTTTTCGACCACGGGTTGGATAATGACTTCCTGGATGTGACCGTACCGTTCGTGGAGCTCGCGGATGGCCAGGAGGCTCTCCGCCCGATCCTGCATCGTCTCGCCGATGCCGACTAGGATGCCGGTGGTGAACGGGACGCGGAGCTCGCCGGCGGTGCGGAGCGTGTGGAGCCGCTGGCCCGGGGATTTCGCCCGGGGGCCCGAATGGGCCGCAACATTCGCGGTGGTTTCGAGCATGACCCCCATGCTCGCGTTCAGGTCGGCGACCGTCGCCATCTGCTCGGCGGTCTGGTCCCCCGGGTTCGAGTGGGGAAGGAGCCCCTCCTCCAAGGCGAGGGCCGAGACCTCGCGGAGGTAACTATGAATCGAATCATGGCCCCACGCCTCGAGCTGAGCGTGGATCCGGTCGTACCGGTCGTCGGGATCGTCGCCGAAGGTGAACAGCGCCTCCGTACACCCGGCGTCGACGCCCGTCCGGACGATCTCCATGGCCTCCTCGGGCGAGAGGAGGGAGGCTTCGCCCGGCGGATCGAAATACGTGCAATAAGTGCAGGTGTACCGGCAGGCCGTCGTCAGGGGGATGAAGACGTTCTTCGCGAAGGTGAGCTCGGGGGCGGGGTCGACGTCGATGGGCGTGACGGCCAGCAGTCGGTCGACGTGGTCCGGGTCGATATCGAGGTCGGTATCGTAGGCCGCGCCCCCGGGGATCATCGTGTGGACGGATCGCCCCGCCCGACCAAAAACCTGTCACTCCGGGCAGGTCGCTCGCGAAAGGAAGGGAGATCGATCCCCCGCCGTCAGCAGGACTGCTGGCTGTCGGTAGGGGTTTCAGTTGTAGGCTGTGGCGGTTCCTCCTCGCCGGGTTGCGGGGCCGGCCGGAACGGCTCGTCACCACCATCCTCCGGTTTGGGTGGCACGCAGTCGCCCTTGTCGCCCGTCACGAGGAATTCGGCGAGGTTGCCGATCAGGACCTCGTTGTCGGCGTCGTAGGCGTCCTCCGGGGCGAGGAACGAGGTGTCGCCGACCGCGGTGACGTTGTCGTTCCGCACGAGCAGCGCGTAGTTCCCGGGCTCACGCGACGTCGACAACCGGGTCCCGTCGAGGCCGGTGAGGAGCCGGTCACCGCGTTGGGAGGTATACACGGGTGCCGGGTCATTGAAGATGACGCGGTCGACGCCCTCCGTCAGGGCCGAGTCGGTCGCAGGTTCGGCGTAGAGGTTCTGATAGTTGTAGGCGTTCTCCTCCATGTTGTAGAGGTACCCCGACCCGAAGGCCACGCCGAAGCCCGACGAGAGGTCCGTCGGGTCGTGATCGATCGAGGTCGACCTGAAGAAGAACGAGAATCGGAGCGCCGACGGATCGCTCATCATCAGCACCCGGCCACCGCCGTCAGCGAACGACTCGATGCCGGCGATTTCTTCAGAGCGGAACTTTGCCGTCGGGTTGATGACCACGAAGGCGTCGGCATCTCGGAGCGACTCGTTCAGGTTACGGCCGGGCGAGTTCTGTGATCCGTAGAACTTGACCGTGTGGCCGCTCTCGACCAGGCTCGACACCAGGGTGTCGATCTCGCCCCGGGTGAAGTCGTTCTCGTGGCTCAGATCGATGAGGACGACCTTGTCCTCGTCGTCCTCGATCTCGATCTGGCCGTCTTGGGCGCTGGGCGTCGTCAGGATGGTGTCCGGCTGGAACTGGCTCGGGATCGTCTCGCTGTAGTCAGTCGGCGTCGGCGTGGACGTCGTGCCGGCGATCGCCGAGCCGCCGATGATCACGCCGGCGATCACGACGAACAGAACGGCCTGCTTGGCGAGGTTATCGGGACGCATTGCCGATCACCTCCTGATCCTCGATCTGGCCATAGAGCATGAGCGGGCGGACCGTATCGACCGTCTCGAAGTCGAACGGCTCGCGCTGGACGACGACCGACTCGCCGCCCTCGGTCTGGGCGCTAAAGAAGAAGAAGCCGAGCGATTCGGGGTTCTTCCGGACGACCTTGTAGTTCTCAAGCCCGGCCCGGTTGGCGGCCTCCTGGATGGCTGAACTGGTCGTGCCGATCTCGTCGGCCATGCCGTTCTCGACCGCGTGGGCCCCCGAGTAGACCTTCGCGTAGGAGACCTGCTCGCGGGTGAGCTCGAGGTCGTCACCGCGATGGTTGAAGACCGAGCCGATGAACGCCTCGCGCATCGTTTCGATCTGTGCCCGGGCCTCGTCGGCGGTGAACCCGCCGTTCTTGTCGGGCCCGGTCTCGATCTGCCCGGGGATGTCACCCGAGAACGGTTCGGACCCACGCACACCGACGCTCCCGACGAGGGAGGCGGGCGTCACGTAGATCGTCTCCGCCGGGAGCATGGCGTAATACGCCCCCGAAGCGCCGATCCCGCGGACCGCAGCCACGACCGGCATCTCCTGGGACGTCTTCCGGACCGCCATGTAGAGCTCCTCGCTGGCGGTCGCGAGCCCGCCTGGGCTGTCCACGGCGAGTACGACCGCCTTGATGGAGCTGTTCGTCCGCGCATTCCTGAGCTCCTCGATGATATCGGCACTGGTCGTCCCGGTGATCGTCTCGTCCATGACGATGACCGCGACCGTTCCTTCGGGGCCGGTCGTCCGGCTCCAGGCGACGGGGGCGACCGCGGCTCCAACGATAATGGCCACGATCACCACCGGACCATACCGTTTCACCAACGATTGTTCGTCTGGTGGATCCATTGACATGCACTCCGAGCCTTTGCACACGGTATTTGTATAACCAAGTGAAGCAACAAGGACCGTTGATCCCACACAAACCCTTAAGAGGGGTTCTGATCGGCGGCCCTGTCCGCGGGTTCTAACTGGTCAGCCGGTCCGTGAATATCGCCCGGCACGGGTGGATGACGCGGCGACATTCGATTGATCGGCACAGGGTTTTCCCGCTGGTCCTCGTAATTTGGTGTATGCAACTCTCAACGACGGAGACGGTTCCGGATGGCGAGATCGTCGAGATACTCGGCATCGCTAAGGGGAACACGGTCCGTGCGAAGAACGTCGGTCGTGACATCACTCAGGCCTTCAGGAACATCACCGGTGGTGAGCTGAAGTCCTATTCCAACCTCCTGAGCGACGCCCGGGACGAGGCGCTGTCCCGAATGGCCGAGGAGGCCGAATCCCTCGGCGCAGACGCCGTCGTCAATATTCGCTACGAGACCTCCGAGATTGCCCAGGGGGCGGCGGAAATCCTCGCCTACGGGACGGCTGTCCGACTGGAGTGACTACTTTTCCGGCTCGGGCGCGACCCAGGCGAGCGCGGAGCCGGCGACGGCCACCGCGAGCGCCGCCATGAACGAGGTTTCGAATCCCCCGGACCGTTCGATGAGGGCGCCGGCGACGATCGGCGCCAGGAACGCCCCTGAGAGGCTGACTGCCGTGAGCATCGACACCGCCGTGGCCGCGACCGAGGGGTCGACCAGCTCACGGACATACGCCAATGCCAACCCGATGGCCAACTGGATCGTAAACCCGGAGAGCAGGAGGGTCCCAATCACGACGGGGACGACCTCAATTAACCAGAGAACGGCGATCAAGGGCGTCGTCAGCACGAGCGATCCGATGACGACGGGCCGCCGCCGGGTGTCAAACACTCGATCGGAGATGGCCCCACCACCGACTCGAGAAAGGATCCCGACGCCGGCGAACATCCCGACGATCGCGCCGCTTGAGGCGAGCGAAATGCCGAGTTCCTGGGAGAGGTAGGTCGGCATCCAGCTGTTGATGTAGAGGTAGAGCGCGTAGGCGGCGAAGGCGATGAGGGCAACATGCCAGACCTGCCGACTAGTCAACACCCGGCGGAAATCGGCGGCGTCGGGCCGGGAACTCGTTTCGGTAGATGGGGTGACGTCCTTGCTCGTCGCCCAAAAGACGACGCCGCCGACGATGGCGAAGGGCCCGAAAGCGGCGAAGACGGCCCCGGTCCCCATGGCGGCAGCGATGTGAGGGCCGGCGAACTGTCCGATGGCGAACCCGGCGGTGCCGCTGGCGGTGAACACTCCGATGGCGGTCGCCCGCGTCGCCGCGTCGAAACTTCGGCCGATCAGGTCGGCGCCCGCGTTCCAGAGTACCGTGAACGCCACCGCGCCGGCGATCCGCGAGACGAGCAGCGAGGCGAACGCACCGGCTCGGGTTGCCTGCCAGCCCCACAGGCCGCTGCCGACGAGCAGGGTCGCGGCTCCCATGATGGCATATCGACTGTTGACCCGGTCGAGGCTGATCCCGATCGGGATGCTCGTTACGACCGCCGTCCCGAACATGACGCCGACGATGAGGCTGGCGGCCGTCGGCCCGACGCCGAACCGATCGATAAGCAGCGGCTGGACGCTCGCGGGGCTCAGTTCGTAAGCCGCGGCGGCGACCGTTACCAACCACACGCCGGCGAGCGTGCCCCGGGGGGACCCGGCCAAACGCTCACGCATCGTCGCGAGTGATGGTAACGCGGTCACCGCCCGTATCGACTCGGAACCCCGCCGCCCGGAGCCAGTCCGCA
>CAYOLR010000114.1:5761-9208 GCA_964404815.1 uncultured Halobacteriales archaeon | reverse complement strand
CGGACGTGTCGATCCGCGTCGTTCCCGAGGTCGGGACCGATCCGGAACACGACATGTACTTCATCCTCGTCGAGGGCGAGGATCTGTCCTCGTTCGAATCCGCGTTGGAGGCCGACCATACCGTCAACCAGAACGACCTCATGTCGGAGTTCACCAACCAACGCTTGTACGCGGTCGAATTCGACCACGATACCAAGCTCCTCGCCCCCCGGGTCACGGAGGCCGGTGGCCTTTCCCTCGAAGCCAAGGGCCTGAACGATGGATGGATGGAACGCTGGCAGCTCCCGAGCCGTGAGGCCCTCCACTCGATCTGGGAACACGCCCGTGACACCTCGTTCAACTTCGAGATTCTCGAACTCTACCGACACGACGATACGGTCTTTGGGGGGTCGTTTGGACTCACGGAGGAACAGCGCGAATCACTCGTGTTGGCTAAGCAGCGGGGCTATTTCCAGGAACCCCGATCGTTCTCGCTCTCCGAACTCGCGGACGAACTCGAAATCTCCCCGACGGCCGCGAGCGGCCGGCTCCGGCGGGGGATCGACAAGCTGATCCAGTCCACCCTGATCGAGGACGAATCCTGAGCAGACGATTGTCGCGGGAGAAACGGCTCAAGCCGGGATCGACCGTCGAGTCTGCGTCCCTCATGATGACAGCGAGGCAAAGTGATGTGGTTCGCGGTGTCCACACGCCGGGTGTTGTCGATCCACGTGGGGTATTTGCATACTTATATTGAGTCAGGGCGCCCACCCTCTGAGGTGTATGCGCGAATACGATTTGACGACCCAGCCGGTTCCCTTCCTCGATAGGCTACCGGAGGAGGGGGTCGAAGCCATCCACGAGGCGTCGATGGAGATCATCGAGGACATCGGCATCAAGATCAATCACGAGGACGCCCTCGACGTGTTCGAGGACAACGGCGGGTCGGTCGACCGGGAGGAAAACCTCGTCAGGCTCCCCCGTGACATCGTCGAGGAGCGCGTCGATCAGGCCCCTTCGTCCTTCACGCTTCACGGTCGAGATCCGGAGAAGACCATTCAGGTCGGGGGTGACGGCGGCGACCAGGTGCGAGCCCCCGGGTACGGCCCCCCGAACATCCGCACCGTCTCCGATGGCCGGCGATCCTCCCAGGTGGCCGATTACGAAGACCTCGTGAAGCTCGCTCACATGGAAGACGTGATCAACTGCACCGGCTACAATGTCTGCGAGCCCAACGATATCGACCAGGAGGTCAAACACTACGAGATGGTGAAGCGGTCGCTGATGTTGAGCGATCAACCCCTGATGGCGTCGACCTACGGCGCCGACCGGGCGGCGGCCTGTCTCGACATGGTCGGCATCGCGGTCGACGATCCGGACCTCAGCAAGCCCTACGCCGCCGGCCTCATCAACACCGTGCCACCGCGAAGCCTCGACACGAAGATGCTCGGCGGGCTGATGACCTATGCCGAGCGCGGTCAACCGCCCATCGTCTCGTCCTTCACGATGGCCGGGGCGTCAGGCCCCGCCACGCTCGCTGCCTCGATGGCCCAAGCCAACGCCGAGAACCTGATGGGGATCACCCTCGCCCAGCTCATCAACCCCGGGACGCCCGTCGTCTATGGCGTCCCCTCGTCAAACATCGACGTCCGCTACGGATCGCTCTCGATCGGCAGCCCCGAATCGGCGCTCTTCATCTCCTTCGCCGGCCAAATGGGCCGACATTACGGCGTGCCCTCCCGGGCCGGCGGCAGCCTCTCCGACACCAAGACGATCGACTACCAAGGCGGGTTCGAATCCATGCTGACGCTCGCCGCAACGACCTTCTCCGGGATCGATTACGTCCTCCACTCAGCCGGCATCCTCGAGTCCTATTCGACGATCTCGCCGGAGAAGTTCGTCCTCAATTGTGAGATGATGCGATACCTCGATCGGTTCACGCGAGGGTTCGAAATCGACACGGAGAACTTCGCGCTCGATCTCATCGAGGACGTCGATCCGGCGAGCCATTTCCTCAGCGAGCGGCACACGCTCGAACACTCGAAAACGGAGTTCTTCCGCCCCGAGATCGTGGACAAACGCTCCCATGGGGACTGGTCGGAGGACGGCGAGAAGACGGCCTTCGAGATGGGTCGCGATCGGGTCGACGCCCAGCTCGACGCCTACGAACGACCCGCCATGGATCCCGATATCGAGGCCGACCTCGAGGCTTACGTCGAGGACGGTATCGAAGGCGCCTATTGAGATTCGCCCAAACCTCGACATGCCGGCTGGTTAACAGATACGCCAACTTTGAATACCGCCGGACGGAAATCCGGAGGGGAGATGACATCCGGAGATGACGGTGGGATTCCGACCGACTACGAGATCGCTCAGTCGGTCGACATGGAGCCCATCTGGGACATCGTAGCACCGCTCGGCCTGGATCGTGACGACCTCGAACTGTACGGCGAATACAAGGCCAAACTGAAACGGTCGACTATCGACCAGTTGCGGTCCGAAAGCGACCAGGAGGGGAAGCTCATCCTTGTCACCGGGATGACACCGACGCCGATGGGGGAGGGCAAGACCGTGACCACTGTCGGCCTCGGCCAAACCTTCAACCACATCGGAGAGGACGCCCTGATCTGTATCCGGGAGCCATCGCTCGGGCCGGTTTTCGGGGTCAAGGGCGGCGCCGCCGGTGGCGGCTACTCCCAGGTCTTGCCGATGGAGGACATCAACCTTCACTTCACCGGTGACATCCACGCCCTCACCGCGGCCCACAACCTGGTCTCGGCGATGCTCGACAACCACCTTCACCAGGGCAACGAGTTGAACATCGACACGCGGGAGGTCAGATGGCCCCGCGCGCTTGATATGAACGACCGGGCGCTGCGCGATGACGTCATCGGGCTGGGCGGCCCGAACATGGGCGTTCCGCGCGAGGAGAGCTTCCTTCTCACCGCCGCCTCAGAGATGATGGCCGTGCTCTGTCTGGCCGACAGCATCGAGGACCTCAAGACCCGTATCGGCCGGATCATCGTTGCCTACGATGAGGCCGGCGATCCCGTCACCGTCGACGATATCGAGGCCACGGGCCCCGCGGCGATGCTCTTGAGGGACGCCCTCCAACCGAACCTCGTCCAGACTATCGAAGGCACGCCCGCGTTCGTTCACGGCGGGCCGTTCGCCAATATCGCCCACGGTACTAACTCGCTGCTCGCCGACGACGTCGCGACCCGCCTCGCCGACTACGTCATCACGGAGGCCGGGTTCGGCTCTGACCTGGGTGCCGAGAAGTTCATGAACATCGTCTGCCGGTTCGGCGACATGTCCCCCGACGCCGTGACCCTCGTGGCGTCGGTTCGGGCATTGAAGTACCACGGCCAGGACATGTGGCCGCCGGACATGGACGAGCTCAAGAAGGAGGACGTCGCCGCCGTCGAGAAGGGTCTCGCGAACCTCGAACACCACGCAACGAATCTG
>CAYOLR010000114.1:0-5751 GCA_964404815.1 uncultured Halobacteriales archaeon | reverse complement strand
AACCTCCAGAAGTTCGGCGTCCCCGTCGTCGTCGCCCTCAACCGGTTCCCCGGCGACACGGAGGCGGAGGTCCGGACCGTGCTCGACTACTGCCGGGACGAGCTGGGTATTCGAGCCGCCGAGTCGAACGTCTTCTCGGACGGCGGCGCGGGTGGCGCAAGTCTCGCCGAGGAACTCGTGGCGGCAACCGACGAACCATCGGACTTCAGCCCGCTCTACGACATCGACGCGCCGTTGAAGGAGAAGATCGAGACCGTCGCGACCGAGGTGTACGGCGCCGACGGCGTCAACTACACGGGCGACGCCGAGGACGACATCGAACGGCTCGAGTCGCTGGGCTTCGGGGACGTCCCGGTCTGCATGTCGAAGACGTTCCATTCACTGAGCGACGATTCGAGTCTGAAAGGCGTTCCCGAGGGGTGGGAACTCGAAGTCCGCGAACTCTATCCGTCAGCCGGGGCCGGCTTCGTGGTCGCGCTGACAGGCGACGTGCTTACGATGCCCGGACTCCCCTCCCGCCCGGCGGCAGCGGATATGGATATCGACGCCGACGGCTCGATCTCCGGGTTGTTCTGACCGGACCGAACCGGCCGTAACTCAGGCCGCTTCGCGTTGGCGCTTCCGTTCCGCCCGGATCTCCTCGAGCAGCTCCGTTGCCACTTTCACGGCCGCATCGGCGTTGTCGCCGTACCCGTCGGCACCGATCTCGTCACGCCACTCCGGGGACGTCGGGGCGCCCCCGACCATCACCTTGACCTGATCCCGAAGGCCCTCCTCCTCCAACAAATCGATGACCTCCTCCTGGTGGTCCATCGTCATCGTCATGAGGGCGGACATCCCGAGGAGGTCCGGCTCGTGTTCCCGAACCGCCTCGATGAACTCCTCGTTCGGGATCTCGACGCCGAGGTCGATCACGTCGAAGCCGTTGGCCTTCAACATCGTGACGAGGATGTTCTTGCCGATGTTGTGGATATCCTCGTCGACCGTTCCGATGAGGAAGAGGCCGGACTTCTCGTCGTCGCCGAGGTCCATCTCCGCGAGCAGCGGGTCGACGTGTTGAACGCCCGCCCGCATACAGTCGGCCGACATTGCGAGTTCCGGGAGGAACACCTCGCCACGGCCGAACTTGTCGCCAACCGTCCGAACGCCGCGTGTGAGACCCTTCTGGAGGATGTCGATCGGATCGTAGCCCTCGTCGATCGCCTGCAGCGTCAGCTCCTCCGTCCGCTCCTCCTCCAAATCAATGATTGCCTGTTGAATCTCGAGGAGGAGCGGGTCGTCCACGTCACCCGACCGTTCGTCGGCCTGATCCAGATATTCATCCTGTTCTTCATCCCCCATCTGAAAGGGTCACCTTGCTATAACTAGCAGTGTTAATCGTATAAAAGTTTCCAATAGATCGAGAAAAATATCCAGGACGGCGTGGGGGTCAACCGATCTCCACCCGGGGTCAATCGGTGGTTGTCGGCACCCTGTGCAATATTTAAGGTTAGCGACAAAGAGGGTCCCACAGTGGCGGGAGATATCCCGGAAGCATCGTCGGACTCGTCGCTCGAGAAGCTGTTCTACCATACGGACCGGGTCAGGTTCATCTACTGGCGCGATTTCTCCGGCGCGAAACCGACGGTCCTCCTGACCGGGTTGATCAGCATCCTGTCGTTCGTCGTTGGGCTTTCGAACCTGTCCCAGGGCACGCTTGTGCTCGATGGGCCGCTCGGCGGGATCATCCCGGGAGCCAGGGTTTACGCCCAGTTCGCTGGCGTCCTCTTCGCCTTCGTGTTGGGGCTTACCTCGGTGTTCCTCCAGCGGCGAAAGCGGATCGCCTGGTACGGCGCCGTCCTTGTTCTCCCGTTCTTGGCGCTCCTCCCCCTCATTACGCTCCAGACCACTGATATCCCGTTGCTCCTGCTCGTGCTCATCACGCTCCCGTTGTTGGTCTGGAATCGCGATCGGTTCGACCAGACGCTTGATCTCTCGCCGCTCCAGATCGCCTCGCTCTCGTCGATCGTCGGGGTCGTCCTGTACGGGACAGTGGGATCCTATGCGCTCCGCGACCAGTTCGCCGACCTCATCACCTGGAGCGACGCGGTCTATTACGTCATCGTAACGATCGCCACCGTGGGCTACGGCGACATGACGCCACTGTCGCCGGAGGCCCGGTGGTTCTCCCTCTCGGTGATCCTCTTCGGGACTGGTGCCTTCACGGCCGCCATCGGCGCCCTGGTGGTCCCGGCGATCGAATCGCGGATGGCGGCGGCCTTCGGAAACATGACAGCCTCGGAGCTCACACTCCTCGAGGACCACGTCCTCATCCTCGGGCACGGCGATATCACGGAATCGATCCTCGAAGAACTCACCGGCGAGGCCGACGTGGTGGTGATCACCCCGGACGCCGACGTCGCCTCCGACCTCAACGACGAGGGCGTCAAAGTCCTCACTGACGACCCGACCGACGAGGAGGTACTCCTGGATGCCCGCATCGACGCGGCACTGGGGGTGATCGCCGCGACCCGCGACGACGCCGACAACGTCCTGGCCGTGCTCGCCGCGAAACGGGCGAACCCCGACGTCAAGGTCGTGGCGGCCGCGAACCACCGGAAACACATGGAGAAGCTCACGCAGGTGGGCGCCGACAAGGTGATCAGCCCGACCGTGATCGGCGGCCGATTGCTCGGTCGGTCGGTGCTCGGCGAGGAGACAGAGGGATGGTTCGACTCCAGCGAGTCGGACGAGGCGGCGGACGAACCGGGGGACGCGGAGTGACGGAGACCCTCCCGATCGATCGTCTTGAGCTCCCGTTTAGAGGTGCGATGCCCGTTGACGCCGCCAGGCGGCGGTAGTAATATAGTCCCTTATCCTAATTGATCCGACAATGGGAATCGAAGGGACCAGCGCCGTCGAGCGGTTTCTTCGACGGGTGCTGGCGCCGGTCAGTGCCATCACGGGCGCGATCGTCCTCAGCGGGTTCTTCTTCCCGGCGTTCGTCGGTTCCGTCATCTCTGGCCAGGTGTGGTTGGTCGTCGCC
The DNA here is from genome assembly GCA_964404815.1 of uncultured Halobacteriales archaeon. Classification (GTDB taxonomy): domain Archaea; phylum Halobacteriota; class Halobacteria; order Halobacteriales; family Hikarchaeaceae; genus CAYOLR01. The sequence continues at coordinate 2,726 of CAYOLR010000114.1, read as the reverse complement.
CTGCTGTTCTTCGGTTCCGTGCTGGGTTACCTGGCCGTCCTGCCGGCCCGTGACGCCGACGACGTATCCGATTCTGGCGCACAGTATCTCCTTCGCATCAGGCGGCTCTCGCTGACTGATACGCTTTCGCAGTTCCTCGGACGGCAGGACCCGATCGTGTTCGGAATTCCGGTCGTGGTGTTCGCGCTCTTCTTCGGAGTGCAGTTGCTCATCCCCTCGGCATCCGTCACGGCGGTCAACGCCATCCGGGACTTCCTCCTCACCGATGTCGGGTGGTTCTTCCTGATCGCGATGTTCCTGGCGGTGATCTATTGCCTGTTCCTGCTACTCGGGCCATGGGGCGAGATCAAGCTCGGCGGGCCGGAGGCCGAGCCCGCATACACCTACCCGACCTACTTCTCCCTCGTGTTCACGGCGGGTATCGCCGCCGGGATCGTCTTCTGGGGGCCCGCCGAAGCATTGTTCCACTACCAGACGCCACCACCGTACTTCGGGACGACGCCCCAGTCCGACGGCGCGATCCTCTCGGCACTGACCTACGCCCTCTTTCATTGGGGGATCTCGGCATGGAGCGCCTACACCGTCATCGGTGTGCCGATCGCGTATTTCGTCTACCAACGTGGGGCACCGCTCCGCGTCTCGACGATCCTCGCCCCGGTCCTCGGGGTCGATGGGCTGGATTCGGTGTGGGGGAAACTGGTCGACATGTTGGCGATCTTCGCGACTATCGGCGGCCTGGCGACGTCGATCTCGCTAGTCAGCCAGCAGTTCCTGACGGGAATCAATTACCAATGGGGGGTATCGACGGGCGCCCTCGGCCCCATTGTGTTCGTCGGCGGGTTGACCCTGATCTACGTCCTGTCAGCAACCACCGGCGTCCATCGGGGGATCCGCCGGATCGCAAGCCTCAACGTGGTGCTCTTCGGCCTCTTCATCCTCCTGTTGATCGGCATCGGTCCGCGATCCACCATCGCCGATTGGGGCACCGCTGCCGTTGGCAGCTACGTCGTCCATTTCGTACCAATGAGCCTCTTCCTCGGGGGTGACTGGGTCGCGAACTGGACGGTCTGGAACTGGTCGTGGTGGTTCTCCTGGGCGCCGTTCGCGGGGCTGTTCCTCGCGGCGCTCTCAAAGGGTCGACGGGTCAGAACGGTCGTATTCACCGGCGTCGTGGCCACGTCGGCCGCCACGATGGTCTGGTTCATCCTGATGGGCGCCACGTCACTGCAGGTCCAGCACACCGGCCTCGCCGACATCCTCGGCGCCATCGCCGCCAGAGGCGGCTCCGAAGCCGTCGCCGGATTCCCCATCTTCTCCGCCCTGCCGTTGAGCCAACTCCTGATCTTCCTCTTCCTCGCACTCATCGTGGTCTTCATAAGCACCTCCGCGGATACCTCCACGCTCATCGTCTCGATCATCGGGACGAAGCGGGACCGCGCGCCGACCTCGTGGAGCATCATCTTCTGGGGTGTCTTCCAGGGCCTGGTCGCCGTCGCCGTCCTCCTCGTCGGTGGGGGGAGCACCCTTCAAGCCCTCGCCGTCCTCACGGGGGGCCCGTTCGCGGTCCTTTCCCTGGTGGCCCTCGGTGGGTTGACGGTGACGTTCCGTCGGGAGGAAGGGGGCCATACATCGATCGTTCGGGAAGGGATCGATCGGCTGCCCAAAGTCGAGGGGAATTACGGCATCGAGCCACCACAGAACGACTAGCCCACGCCGTTGTGCCGGATGGAAATCCCTTTGACGGCCATCAATGATGGGTGACATATGAGCGACGAGGACCGCACGCTGGTTGCCCGTGTGGCCCTCGAATGGCGGGTCTTCACCCACCGCCCCGCCGAATACGTCCTGCTCAGCGGGAATCGACTGATCGTGAGTTCCGTGATCCTCCTGACGTTCTACCTGGTCCTGGAGATCGCCGTCCTGGTCGGGCTGACACCGTTAATCGAGGAAACCTCGATCCTGTTCGTCCTCTTTGCGTTGATCAGCGGGAACTTCACCCTTATCGCGATCGTCGTCTCGCTCAGCCAGTTCGTGCTCGCCCGACATCTCGAGACACCTGGCGAGATCAGAGAGAAGATCGACGACATGATCCGGTACCGTCAGGAGGTCGGTGAGACGGCCCAACAGAGCGTCATTCCGATCTCACCATCGGACTTCTTCCTCACGCTGTTCCAGAGCATCCGGCGAGAACTCGGAGTCGTCGATCGACGGGGTTCGACAACCGAGAACGACGAGATTCAGACCCGGCTCGATACCGTTGTCGAGGGGTTAGGAACCCACGTCGAGTACGTGATCGACATCCTCCAACGGCCGGAGACCGGCCTCAGACACGCACTCTACGCATCGCTGAGCGCGAACTACGAGACGTATATCCACATGGTCTGGTCGATCGAGGCCGACCGGCAGGATGAGCTGTCCGAGACGGCCGCCAGGGCGCTCGATCGCCTCGTGGACACGCTCGAACAGGTTGACATCGCCCGACGGACCTTCAAGACGGTTTTTATCCAATCCGAGTTGGCCTCGCTGTCACGGTTGCTGCTCCTCACCGGTATCCCGACGGTCGTGATCCTGATCGTCGTGATGCTGCTGTTCTCCGCCGGAACCCGGCCGATCGTCACGGACGGCTTCGTTCGCGTGCTCGTCCCGATCGTCGTGACGGTCGGCCTCGGTCCGATCGTCCTGTTGGCCGCCTACATCGTCCGGCTCTCGACGGTCGCCCACCGGAC
>CAYOLR010000113.1:5345-9247 GCA_964404815.1 uncultured Halobacteriales archaeon | reverse complement strand
AAGCTGCAGTCATCAAGGAGGAATCCGGCCCGTTCGAGATCGAGACGCTCGAGCTTGACGAACCCCAGGAGGGCGAGGTCCTGGTTCGCGTTGTCGGAGCCGGGATCTGTCACACCGACATCTCCGTCCGCGATGGGTTCAAACCGGTTCCGATGCCGGCCGTCCTCGGCCACGAGGGCTCGGGCGTGGTCGAAGCGGTCGGACCCGGGGTGACGCAGGTCGAACCGGGCGACCACGTGGTCATGTCCTTCGATTACGACGGGACATGCAAGAACTGCCGACGGGGCGATATCGCCTATTGCGAGCGCTTCTACGACTACAACTTCGGCGGCAAGCGGGTCTCTGACGGGACGAAGCCGTTCTCGAACGACGGCGAACCAGTGAGCGGGATGTTCTTCGGTCAGTCGTCGTTCTCGGAATACGCGATCGCTAACGAACGGAACGTCGTCCCGGTGAACAAGGACGCCCCCCTCGAACTGCTCGGCCCGCTGGGGTGTGGGATCCAGACCGGTGCCGGCGGCGTCATGAACGTCTGCGAACCCGAGGCCGGCGCGTCCATGGTGGTTTTCGGCTCCGGATCCGTCGGCCTGAGCGCGGTGATGGCCGCCCACGCCGTCGGGTGTACCGACATCGTCGCCGTCGACCTCCTCGACTCCCGGCTCGACAAGGCGAGCGAGGTCGGGGCCACCCACACCATCGACGTTACGCAGACCGACGATGTCCAGGCGGCAGTTGAGGACCACCTCGGCGGCGGGGCCGACTACGCGCTCGAAACCACCGCCCAGCCGTCGGTCCTCCGGACGGCGGTCGACAGCACCAGGAAGAAGGGGTTCACCGGGATCATCGGCGCCCCCCGCCTCGGGACGGAGGTCAGCCTCGACGTGAACACGGTGATGCGGGGACGGGTCGTCGAAGGCATCCTGATGGGTGGCGGCGTCCCCAACGAGTTCATCCCGACCCTCGTCCGGCTCCAACAGCAGGGCCGGTTCCCCTTCGACGAGATCGTGACCTACTACCCGTTCGAGGAGATCGAGCAGGCCGTCCACGATCACGAGGAGGGCGACACGATCAAACCGATCATCCGCATGAGCGAGCCGTAATCCGGACGATCGCCCGTTCGGCTGGCCAGACTGGGCAGCCGCCGGAAATTGCCGGTCGCAGTATCGGCGGCACGTCGCCACGGACGTGGCTCGACATCCAGGAGATCGCAGAACGAACCGAAACAGAATCGCCCGCTTGTCGGAACCCGAATGGGCCCGCTGCCGTTAGTTCGTCAGGCTGTAGGAGTCCATGTCGCAGTCCGACGCCGGGAACTCATCACAGGGATAGATGAACGGATCGGTCGAATCGACCAGCTCGAGACTGTAGTTGGTGTCGTCACGGTTCTCTGGTGCAAGAGCCTTGGCCAAGTGGATCGGCCGTTTCGCCGAGTGGTCGCACTTGCGATACTCCTCCGGTCCCATGACGTTGTTCCAGGACCATCCCGCCTCGAGCTCCTCGATGATGCTCGGCGGGTGCATCGTGCCGGCACTTTCCGCCATGGCGGCCCATTGGATGACGCCCGTATAGGCCATGGCCGCACTCTGAGTACACGGTTGGTCGTACTCACTCTGGAACGTGTCGACGAATTCCTGCGCGAAGTCGTTATTGCCAGCGTACTGCCGGACCCACGGTGCGAATCCCATAACGCCCTGCGCCTCGGGGCCGGACGCCGAGAGGGTAAAGCCGGTCATGTGGGGGATGACCACCTCAATATCCCCGAGGATCCCCGAATCTTGCATCTGCTTTATCCCCGCACGGGCGAGTCCACCGAAGCTCGTGAACACGAGAACGTCCGCGCCTGACTCCTCGAGGTCCGCGATCTGGGCGGAGTGGTCGAGCTCGCCCACCGCGATACTCGTACCGCCGAGGTTTTCCCAGGTCCCCTCCTCGGCCAGCCACTTGTTGTGGGCGTCACGATTGGACTTCCCGTAGGAGTAGTCCACGTAGATGTGGTACATGGACTTGTTCTCCCCGATGACTTCTGGGAGCAACTGGCCGGCCGCCCGCCCGAAGTACTCGGAGTGGCCCGACTTGTGCCAGTAGTAGCGGGTACAGTCCTTCCCACTGATCCCACCGGACGTCGAGATGGCCCCGCTGTATGGGACCTTCTTCCGCTGGGCGATCGGCATGCCGGCCTTTGTGACCGTGCTCGAAATACCCCCGTAGAACGACTGGACGCCGTCCCTGTCGATCATCCGGTTGATGTTCTCGATCGAGGGCTCCGCCTGGGCCTGTCCGTCCGAATCGACCCCCTCGATGGTGTAGCCGAGGATCCCGTTGCCGGACAGGCTGTCCGTCATGGCGACCGGGCCCTCGTTGTTGTTCAGGTGTTTGATCGCGAGGTAGAAGCCCCTGCGGCCCTGCTTCCCCTCCGGTGCCAGGGCGCTGGACTGATCCGCGTTGTAGCCGATCGTGACCGAATCTCCCTCCGGTGGCCAGTTGCCGATCGGATCGAAGCGTTCCTGCGGGCCCGGTGTGTCCGTGGCCGTTCCGCCGTCGCCACCGACACCACCATCGCCGCCGTCACCGCCATCGCCACCGTCGCCGCCGTCGCCCCCCGTACAGCCGGCGAAGGCGCCAACCCCCGCTGCGCCGAGCGTTTTCAGAATCGTCCGTCTGTTTGAGTTATCCATGGATGTCTTGTCTTCCTGGTTCTCTCGAACCATGTTTGTGCGGGTTGATGGCGTCCTATATAATTGTTACGCAGACCGTTTGACGGCCCCCTTTACGGCCGCCCAGCACCGATGAGTAAAGGTTAATTGCGGAACCGGGCGAGCCCTACGAAATGACGTCGACGAACCGGCGCCAGTTCCTCAAGGCCGCCGCGGCCGCCACCGTTCCATTCGGCGCCGGGTGTGCCGCCCCCACACCGCGGAACTCCCCCACCCTCCAGACCGAGCCGGGATGGGCGGAGTTCCGCGGAGATCGGTACAATACGGGCTACGCGACCGACGCGACCGACATCGAACAGCCCTCCGTCAAGTGGACCTTCACGGCCGACGACGACTTCTGGGGCAGTCCCGTGGTCGCCGACGGCACGGTCTATACCGGGAGCGCCGACACCCACCTCTACGCCATCGACGCCGAAACGGGCGAGGAGGCGTGGTCGTTTCAGGCCGATCACCGCATCGAAAGCACCCCGGCCGTTGCCGACGGAACCGTCTACGTCGGTTCCTATGACCGGCACATCTACGCCCTCGATGCCGATACGGGCGATGTCGTATGGGACGTCGAAACGGACGGGCTCATCCGCGGGTCCCCGAAGGTGGTCGGCGGCACCGTCTACATCGGCGTCGGTTGTAACAACTTGGCCTGTGAGTGGTACGCCGAGGAGACGAGCGAGCAGGGCTGGGTCTACGCACTGGACGCCGAAACGGGCGACGTGACGTGGCGGTTCGAACGTGGTGCCGAGGTTGTGAGCACACCGGCCGTCGGTAACCGGAACCTCTTCATCGGGAGTTCCGACGGGTATTTCTACGCCATCGATCGATCGAGCGGCGAGCAGCAGTGGCGCTATCGCACCCGCGACTGGATCTGGTCGACCCCGACGCTGGCGTTCGGGACGGTCTATTTCTCCGACTGGAACTCGAAGGTCTACGCCCTCGACGCGGCGACCGGCGAGGAGCAGTGGACCTACAACTCCTTCGGCGCCTACATCTCCGGGTCGACCGCGGTCGACGAGGACACGGTCTATTTCGGACATACACCGGCCAACGCGCCGCCTGACACCACTCGGGAAAACGCGGAGGTGTTCGCCCTCGACCGGGAGACCGGGGATGAACGGTGGACCTACCGGACGGATGCCCTCGAGATCGGCAGCAGCCCCGTCGTCACTACCGATACCATCTACATCGGCTCCC
>CAYOLR010000113.1:2953-5285 GCA_964404815.1 uncultured Halobacteriales archaeon | reverse complement strand
ATTCCCAGGTCGATGAGCCAGGGACCGGCGTCTATGCACTCACCAAGGACGGGGCCCGTCGGTGGTTCTTCGAGGTCACCGAACGCGGCGTGGGCCCCAGCCCGGCACTCCTCGACGGCGTGCTCTACTTCGGCGCCGCCGACGACAACGTCTACGCCCTCGAAGAAGCCTGAGGCCCGATCGGGGAACGACGTTTAGGAGAGCTGCGCTCGCGCCGCAGCGCCTACATGACGAGGTACTTGTCGAGCTCCTCGTCGTCTAACTCGCTGATGTCGCCCTCCATCACGATCTCTCCCTGGTCCAGTATGTACCCACGGTTCGCGAGTTCGAGGGCGGCCTGGACATTCTGCTCGATCAGCAGTACCGTCGTGCCCTCCCCGGCGATCTGTTCGATCGCCTCCATGAGCTCCTCGACGATCTGTGGAGCCAGCCCCTCCGTTGGCTCGTCCAACAACAAGAGGTCGACGTTCGGCAGGCGGAGGGTCCGGGCGATGGAAAGCATCTGTTGCTCCCCGCCCGAGAGGGTGCCAGCCTTCTGGTCCTGGCGCTCCTCGAGGACCGGGAAAAGGTCGTACAGGTCCTGGACGGTCATTCCGCCCCCGCCGTTCCCGAGGATCCGCCGCTTGACGACGTTCCAATAGTTCTGCGAGATGCGTGACAGCTCGAGGTTTTCTTCGACAGTCAATTCGGTGAACAGCCGACGTTCCTCCGGAACGATACCGACGCCGGACAGCACGATGTCGTCGGTGGGCCAGTCGGTGATGTCCGTCCCCTCATATCGAATGGTTCCCTCCTCGACCTGCGGCGGTTCCGCCCCGACGATGCTCCTGAGGGTCGTGGTCTTGCCCGCCCCGTTCCGGCCGAGCAGGGTAACGATCTCACCCTCCTCGACCGACATCGTCACGCCGCGGAGGATGTGGCTCGGACCGTAGTACGAATGTACACCTTCGAGTTCGAGCAGGCTCATGCGCCACCACCTCCGAGGTAGGCCGAGCGGACGGCCGGATCGTCCTGGATCTCCTCCGGCGTTCCCTCGGCAATGATGCTCCCCTGATGGAGCGTAATGATCCGATCGGAGACGTCGAAGACCACGTCCATGTCGTGTTCCACCAGGAGGATGGTGATCCCCCACTCCTGCTGCATGGTCTTGATCAGGTCAGTCGTCATCTGGGTCTCCCCGGGCGACATGCCGGCAGTCGGCTCGTCCATGAACATGAGGGTCGGATCGGTCGCCATCCCGACCGCCACTTCGAGGCGTCGGGTGTCTCCGTAGGGGAGCGACTTCGCCGGGAGCTCCGCGTCGTCCTCGAGCTCGAGCGCCTCGAGGATATCGTTCGTCCGTTCCCGAACCTCCGCGTACTTGTCGCGGCGGCGGAAGAAGTTGATGCTGAAGGATCCGTGTTCGGTCATGAAGGCGGCGACGTCGACGTTCTGTCTGACCGTCAGCTCCGGAAATATCTCGGCAGTCTGGAACGATCGGCCCAGTCCGAGCTGGACGATCTCGTAGGGATCCTTGTCCACGATATTCGTTCCGCCGTAGGTCACACTCCCCTCTGTCGGGGTAAGCATCCCCGTAATCACGTTGATCAGGGTTGATTTGCCCGCCCCGTTGGGCCCGATCAGCGACACGAGCTCGCCCTCCTCGATTTCGATATCGACATTGTCGAGGGCGAGGAGGCCACCGAACTCCATCGTCACGTTACGTACTTCCAGCAGGCTCATTGCTCATCATCCCCCAGTGAGCGGAGGTAATCACCGATCTGGCTGAAGAGCCCCCAGATGCCGTCGGGGTACCACCAGACGATGGCCGTGAACATGACCGCCAGCATCAGGAGCCAGTACTGCCCGATCTGCTCGTATCCGTCGACCACGCCGCCGAACCACTGGTAGACGATGACCCCGGCGACCGGGCCGAACAGCGTCCGGAGGCCGCCGATGACCGTCATCACGACGGCGTCGCCGCTCGCGGACCACCACAACCGACGGATCCCGACGAACGACTTGTCGACCGTGAGCAGCGCACCGGCGAGCCCGGCAAAGAACGCGGACATAACGAACGACGAGAACTTGTACCGCCAGACGTTCATCCCGACGAACGCGCTCCGGGTCTCGTTCTCCCGGATCGCCTGGAAGATCAAGCCGTAGGGCGATTTCCGGATCCGGTTCACCGCCACGATCGACAGCACCACCTCCAACGCAACCGCGGTGACTGTCCAGACCGGTGACACCGACAGGGTCGAGATCACACCTGCATCCGATCAGACCATCACCGCCGGAAACACGATCGACTTCTCGGCCACCGCCTACGACAGCGAGGACAACGTCGTCGAGG
>CAYOLR010000113.1:0-2943 GCA_964404815.1 uncultured Halobacteriales archaeon | reverse complement strand
CCTGCATGCGGGTCAACCCGTTTTCGCCTCCAGTCCACTCGTTCAACGGCTCCCGCGAGAGCCAGAACAGGGTCTGGGCGATCGCCAGGCTGACGATCGCGAAGTAGACCGTGTGCAGCCTGAGGAGGATCGGTGCGATGAGCGCCGCGAAGAGCGTGGCCAGGATCGCACCCACAAGGATCATCAGGACCGGATGGCCGTAACTGTAGATAGCGACCCAACCAGCCCCGTAGCCGGCGATCCCCCAGAAGGCCGCGTGGCCGAACGACAACAGGCCGGTTTCACCCAGCAGGATATTGAACCCGATCGCAAAGATCGACCAGATGACGATGGTTTTCGCGAGCGAGTCGTAGCCGGTAATGATATCGCTCGTGACAGGCGCCCGCACGAACAGCCAGGGGAACAGGACCGCGAAGGCCGCGGCCGCGAAGAAAACGTACAGTTCAGACCGCTTGATCCGGTCCCACCGGTCCCAGCTGAGCAGCGGTTCGTCGCCGTCGCCAAGGTCGAAGTCCGTACTCATTCTTCCAACACCACCGATGGGACGATCCCCTGCGGTCTGTAACTCAGGACGATGATCGCCAGAATGTAGATGCTCGCTGTCGCCATTGACGGCATGATCTCCGTCACGGCGGAGAACGTCACTCCGGCCAGCAACGCCGCGATGATCGTGCCGCGGATGCTACCCACCCCGCCCATGATCACGATCACGAGCGCCGGGATGACGATCTCGATCCCCATCTGAGGGTTCACGTCGAAGGTCGAGCCCCCCAGGATGCCGGCCAGGCCAGCGTAGGCCGCCCCGATCATGAAGATCAACAGGTATGGCCGCGTGATCCGAATACCGAGCATCTGGGTCATCTCCGCGTCCTCGGTCCCGGCCCGAACGGCGAGGCCGTAGTCGGTGTATTTGTAGAATGCCAGGATCACCGCCAGCAGTATGATCGTCGCGAAAATCACGTAGAACCGCCAGCGTGACGCGGTTCCGATGCCCGGGAGCGGAATGGGGCCCTGGGCCCACTCGGCCCGTGTATAGGTGTAGCTCTCACGTCCGAGCGCGATCCCGACGGCCTCCTGCAGGCCGATCAGCACCCCGAACGTGATGAGCAACTGATCGAGCATATCGCGGTCGTAGAGGGGTTTGGCCATGAGCCGCTCCATCACGACCCCGATGACGGCAAGCACGATCGGTGTCAGGATCAGCGCCGCGCCGAACCCAAAGTCGAGCCCGAGGGGGGCAAATGATTCCAGGCTGCCCCCCACCTGGGTGTTGGAATAGGCGATGAACACCCCCACATAGGCGCCGAGAAGGTACAGCGCGCCATGGGCCATGTTGACGAACTTGAGCGACCCGAACACGATCGACAGCCCGATTGCCACCAGCACGTAGATAGAGGTGATGCTTAAGGAGAGGAACGTGAATCTCACCACCTCACCTAAAAGTGCCATGTGTGTTTCCACCTCATGAATAATTGAATGCGTTCCCTTTCGAATACTTTAATCCTCCGAACCGAGCGTCCTACTGAACCGTCGGCGGCACCGTGTTCTCGAAGTAGAGCCGTGCGCGCATGGCTTCCTCGTCCTGTTCGACCTCCGCCGACCGTGGCACGATGTTGGTCACGACCGACCGGTCGAGGTCGTCAACGTCGTGGTAGTTCACCTCGACGAGGTTCCCGGAGGGATCGGTGAGGTAGAGCTGGACGGCCCCCTCGGGGAGCTCGTACACGACCGGCTCATCGGTCTCCGGGTCGAACGTGGTGGCGATATCGCGCTCGTCGACCTCCCGGTAGACGTGCTCGAAGTCGTCGACGTGCAGCCCGACGTGGTAGAAATCGGCCGCCTCGATGTCGCGCTTGAACAGGTGCAGGGTGAGGTCGCCCACCCGCAGCCACTCGACGGGCGTGGTGAAGTTGGGGGACGGAATCCGCTCCATCCCGAACACCTCCTCGTAGAACGCCACGGACTCCTCGAGGTCGGTCGCCAGGATGCTGGCATGGGTAAATCGGCTCGCTACCATGTGATCACCCACTTTTCCGGATCCTAAAGGTATTATGAATCACCGGGGTCTCCTGACGCGCCGAACGCCAGGCATAAAACGGTATATTGCCCGACGGCGAACACCCGTCATGGAGTTCACTGGCGAGTTCACCGTCACGGCCACGCCCGAGCAGATCTGGCGGATCATCACCGATCCCGAAGAACTGACGCGGTGTATCCCGGGGGCCGAGGACATCCATCACGTCGACGACGACACCTACACCGGGACCATCACCCGCTCGGTCGCTGGCTTCACACTCAGCCTCAGCGGCGAGGTCGAACTCACCGAACAGGACCCCTACGACCGGATGGCCGCCACCGTCTCAGCCGGCGACAACAGCGCCGGGACCTGGACGAAGGTCTCCGCCGACATGGCGATCGACCTCGTCGCCGAGGGCGACGAGACCACACTCAGCTACACGGTCACGGCCGACGTCAAGGGCAAGCTCGCCAGCCTCGGCTCCTCGCTCGTCAAGCCCAAAGTCAAAGCCGATATCGAGGAGTACTTCGCCGCGGTCGAAGAACGGGCCCGACAGGCCTGACGAAAACCAGACCGTCGTTACTCGAACGCCTCTGACAGCCCTTCGAGTCCCGCCGAATACACCTTGGTGGTCCCCTCGGTCTCGTCTGCCATCGCCCCCGGCTCCGCATCGAACTTTCCCGTCCAAACGACGAGCGTCTCGTCAGTTTCCGTGATCGGAATGGCGCGCAGCTCGCTGAGATAGTCCGTCTTGGCGCCGGCGCCGTCGAGAATGGTGTATTGATAGTAGCGCTCGATGTCCGAGTGGGCGAGGAGTTTCTCCCGGAGCGACTTCTCGCCCGCCTGAAAGCTCCGGACGGCGCCGACCTGGTCGGGCGCCAGCCCGTCCTCGATGGTACACCCGGTGATGGCGGGGTGCCACTCGT
>CAYOLR010000112.1:6259-9256 GCA_964404815.1 uncultured Halobacteriales archaeon | reverse complement strand
TCGAGACGGTTGTAGTGTTGGGCCTCCGGCCCCCGTGGGCCTTAACGAGGCCGCCGATCGGGTCGCCGGCCGGCCGGTAGAGCCGGGCCGCGATCTCCTGGCCGTCGAAGGACTCATAGGTGACCTCCTCCGGGGCAACCGTCTGGACCTCGACCCGGCCTTCATCGATCACGGCCGTCCCGTTCCGACGGACGTCACCCGCGGTCGCAGGACTCCAGTGTTTGTAGTAGACATCGCCGTTTTTCGGCTGGACGTCCATGTTCATCCCGGTCCGTTCGACGGTGTCGACCTCGCCGTCGCTGAGCCGACGGACGGCCCTGTCGCCACCCCTGGCCTCGAGGAAAACGATGTCCCCGTCGGCCGTCCACTGCGGGTCGTACTTGTCGCGGTTGTTCACGTACCGGAGTTCGTAGTCGCCGCCGGGATCGGCAACCGCGAGTTCCCGGTAGCCGGTCGCGTGGTTGGTGGTGAAGACCAACCCGTGGTCGGACCACGCGCCCGCACCGTCGTCGGTGAAGGCAAACGACTGTTCGGCGCCCGGTTCGTCGACGAAGACGTCATCACGGTTAAGGCCAAGGGAGGCGACCCGAATGGTCGACTCCTCGAAGGTCCCGGCCTGGTAGGCGATCCGGTCGCCGTCGGGCGACCACGCGTACCCCATGACCGGTTCGTCGGCCTCGGAGAGCCGGGTGATCGTTCCCTCCGACAGATCCAAGGTGTACACGTCTAGCGAGCGGTCGCGGTTCGACACGAACGCGATCCGGTCGGGATCGGTCGGATGCTGTCGGGCTTTGGCATTGAAGAACCGATCGTCGAGGAGGGCGGTGACCGCTCCGGTCTTCGGGTCCACCTCGAGCAGGTCGTACTGCTCATTGCCGGCCTCATCCCGGTAGGCGAGTAGCGTCTCCCGGCCCCGGAGCCACTCCGGTTCGGTGATGTCGGCGTCGGTGTCGGTCAGCTGGCCCGTCGGCGTATGCAGGTCGTATGACCTAACGTCGTAGGCCGCGAAGACGAGGGTCCCCGCGGCCGTCCGGGTATAGCCGGACACACCGTGCGTCTCGGCGAGCCGGTGGACATAGTCAGAAAGCGATTCCGTTTCGGTGTCGATCATCGCCGTCATGGCATCCGGAGCATTCCCGTTCGCCCCCATAAATATATCGGAAAATTGATAATTTATCAAAACCGTTTCAAAATCATCTTTGAGCGACGAGTCGGGCGTGACAGGCGGTTTCCCCGCTGATCAGTTCAGAACGGTTATTGGCCGACGATCTTCTCAATACTCGTTTTGTTAGCGATCGAGGACGAACGTCGAGCGCGGGCGATTTTGGCTCCCGCGCGGACAGTCCCGACCGGCATCGACACCGGCCGTCGCACGAGGGCGCTCCCCGGTGAGATTTTTCATTTATCGAACGTGATCTTGGCGGTATGGCTGATCATCATGGTGCTCGTTGGTGCGTTCCCGGTGGGGCCGATGACGATCGACTTCCAGTCAACCTTCGAAGGGGGCGGTCCCGATATCGCACCTGGATCTCGCCTGCCTGAAGGATGGGGCCGCGAATGCAACCACGGAGATCCACTGTCATCTGACCGACTCCGAGGGGTCGCCCGGATCGCGGTGAAGACCGGCGACCGGACGCTGGTCGTCGACGACAAGCCACCGTTCGAGTGTACCATCCCCGGGCCGAACTACAGGCGGTCACCGGGACGAAGCGGTTCCGGGTCGAGCTCCTGGCGGCAGACGGATCGCACATCTGCCGGTACACGCGGTCGCTTCCGATGATCGATCGGGGGTGACGCTGTCGGACGGGCGTTGGTATCGTCACGTCCGGCCGGTTGCCGGCACGGGAGTCCGAACCGAGTGGACCACCCCGGATAGCCAGGAAGACCCCCGTAACTGACGGCAACGGGACCCAGAGGGTCCGGTCCTGTTCGAAACTCGCAATCGGGGCTGCGTATGTACAGCTGTCGTCGAAGTCTTCGGTGCCTATTAACTGCAACCCTCAGTCGACGAACGTATGGTGCTGCCCCTCCGTCGACGGGCGTTCCTCGCCCTGGCCGTATCCCCCATCGCCGGGTGCAGTACACTCGGCAGATCGGACAGTTGTGCGTTCGATTTCTCACGGACGATGCGCGGCTGGCCGCTGCCGGGTCGGGACCCCCGGAACAGTCGTGCGGCCCCTGCCGAGGCGGCACCACGGCTGACAAACGCCGCAACGGCCTGGACAACCGAGTTTCGCCGCCGGCTCGGGCCGACCGTCATCCGCGACGGGACCCTCTACCTGGCGAGCCCCCGCGTCGACACGGACGATGTGCAGGGCGGACAGCTGCCACCGGCTGTCTTTGCCATCGACGTATCTACCGGCGACCATCGGTGGCGCCATGACATAGTCTACGAGGACGACCCCGGCCAGGCCACGCTGAGGCTGGCCATCGCCGTCGACGACGGCCACGTCTATGCCGTCCAACGGACCTTCGACGAACGCGTTCCCAACCGGCTGGTGGCCATCGATCGCTCGTCCGGAGAGCGGGCATGGATCCACGAGGGCGTCAGGGCCGACGGACTGCACCTCGGTGCCGACATGGCCTTCGCCAGGACGGATGCGGCCGTTAAGGCGATCGACCCGATGTCCGGACGGGTATGTCAGCGGTTCCACGGCCAGGGGGTCCTCGCCCGGTGGTTCAGCGGGCGGACCCCACAGGTTCGGCCGGCTGTGCAGGGGGACCGGCTGTTCGTCGTCTCGGTCCGATCGCCGAACGATCCGGACAACACGTTTCGCTACTGGCTTACCGCCTTTGACCTCCGGACCGGCGAGGCCACCTGGAAAAGCGATCAGTTCGCCGTCCGGGAGTACGTCCCATCGTCGGTCGTAGCGGACGCCCATCGCGTGTACGTTCCGGCCGCCAACCGCCTCACCGCGTTCGACCACGAAGGCAACCGGAGCTGGCGGACCTCCATCGGACCCGACACCGGGAGCCAGAACCGTCCGCCCTTGATCG
>CAYOLR010000112.1:3038-6249 GCA_964404815.1 uncultured Halobacteriales archaeon | reverse complement strand
GATCGCCGCCCTGGCAACGACCGGTTCACGGGTGTTCATCGAACTCAGCGCGACGGACGAGACGGATGGCATCTACGGCGTCGATGCCGATACGGGCAAGGTCTCGTGGCGTCGGGGCGACCTCCACGGAGACCCGGTCGCCGCCGGCGACGTGGCCTATGCCCGACGAAACATCGAGGTTGCCGAGGACGACTACGTGAGCGTTCTGCACGCCCTCGATGGAACATCCGGGGAGACGGTTGGCATCCACCGGTTCCCGGCCGTGATGAGGGGGCCGCCGAGGCCAGTCAACGGGCGGTTGTACGTCCGAACGGCACAGTTCCAAAACGAGCCGAACGGTCGCCGGACCACGGCCCGGCTCCACGCCGTGGTGTGAGATTACGGACGGCGAATTGGTGATATTCGACGTTTGTTCGAAGAACTTCGGCCCGTTCGATCGATTTCGGTGGTTTTCTCTTCCCCGTAGCGTTCCGGCCACCGTCACCGAAAAGTAGGATCATATCGGTCGAACGGCTATTTGGCTCGATGGCCCTTTTGGGTCTCGTCGCCCCCATGGCCTCATGAAAAACCGTCGAACAAGCACGATCATCGCGAGTACCGACAGAGCGGGATACATGCCGGTCTGTGAGACTCGACCGTCCATGAACATCGTCTCGAGTTCGACGAGACCGAATCGCATGCCCAAGAAGTTCGGGGCGTGAATGAACCTCACGAGGGCGAGTACCCCACCGGTCGGTGTTCGATCAGGATTCGCCAGCCGGCGTACCGCGAGGAGCATCGTTCCGACCATCAGTAGCATCGCAAACCACATGATGAGTGAATAGACCTGATTGATTGTCGCGTCCCAGTTCGGGAGGCCGAAGACCCACCGCATCATGAGTATGGTCGCGGCGAACAGCAGGGTGAGTCCGGCGATGGTTCGATCCGAGTTCGGCTCAGGGGTGAGGTTCACGGCTCTCCAAAGGAACCCCTCCGACCGGTGACCGAATAACGGACGAGGCCAATTCTCGGGTGGTAAGAAGCCCACGGTCGACGAATCCGTCATCCACCCCCGACGGAGCCTTGCCGGCCTACCCCCTCGGATGGGGGCTCGGAGTTCGACAGGCACCCCGACTTCGTCTGCGTCACGCCCGGCTCAGCCACCGAGGCGGGCATAGCCGGTGGAACCGTGCCGCCCGGCCGGTTCTTACGGATTGAGTATCCGGGTAGCCGTTCATCTGCCATCACAGCGTGAACCGCCTTGGAGTCAGGCCCCGAGGCTTCCCGAAGAGATCGTCACCAATGGTTCGCCCACGACGAACGGCTCACCTGACCGGACCGACCGGGGGGCCACTAGTAAGGCCAACGGGGAACGGATGATGGCCGCCGGCCTGGACCGGCGGGAGTTCGGCTGGAACCTCGCCCGTTTCTCGATCGTCCACCTCTTCGCATCCGTCGTCGTGCGTTGTGGTACCATCACTCTACTGCGATTACTGCCTCCGTCTGACCGGGTCGCCATCGACTTCTTCGCCCCCCCTATCGGCTCACCACCCACTCGGTCGGCCTCTTTGACGGCTGGGCCCTAGGACTCGCCCTTGGTTGGCCCTGGCTCAGTGACGCCGTCGAAGGGCTCGGGTTCCGACGGAACCGACAGCGATGGGCGAGTAAGCTCGTCGATATCTTGTGAGCGGACACCGGTACGAACCGAGGCCGCTCGGGCATACCGTCATGGGACCCGCCCGGCCTGGCCGTCCGCACGAACCACGACTCGCCGGCATCGAATGCCCCTACTCGGGAACCGTCAGCCGCCCCGTGGGCCGACCGAGGAGCCACCAGCCGACGGCCAGGAGGACGACACCGGTCGCCCCGGTAATCGCCAACGGTGTCGGGTTGTCGGCGGGCGCCACCAGCGGGCCACCGACGAAAAGGCCGAAGGCGAGCGAAATCGACCCGAGCAGCAAACAAACGCTTGCGGCGGCATGGACCATCGTGCCCCGGGCACCGTTCGCCGAACCGACCCCTCGAGCGACCGCTCCTCCACCGAGCGCCAGCAGGTAGAGAAACAGTGGGAACGCGATCGGATGGTAGGGCGTGAGAAACGGCTGTGCCGCCTCGACGAGGTCGTAGATCACTATCAGTAAATAGGCCGGGATCTGAAGCGGCCGGAACTGGATGAATCGGACGAGGTAGAGGCCAGCGAGGAGGGCGAACACCACGGCGACCTCGCGACCCAGGAGGACTCGTTTGAGCGTCGACCAGGGGACCATGCAAGTCATTCTGGTCCGTACGGTAAAGAGGGTGGTCCCGTCGAAGCCGCTCACCGGTCGTGCCCCGATCCTCCTTGGCTATCGATGGACCGACCATCGGGTTTCCCGATTTGTCGTCGAAAGAACGACGGTTCACCGTCCGTTTTGGATTTCCTCTGCGTTCGATACTGATGGATAGCTGCATCGGTCGGACCCTCCTCGATTCCGATGCCGAATGATCACGAGTCGGATGGCTCTTGGGAATCCGCTATTGCCGGTCGGGGTCACAAACCGACCTCACCGCGAGCATACGACCGCGAACAACCGATTACCGCCTATTGGCCAGCCGTCGACGAACGAGGTACGCAATCGCGATGATCGGCATGAACGAGATCCGAACCACCACGATCCCAACGAGCGACACGAGTCCCACCGCTCCCCAGACTCGCGGATCGATTGACGGCCCATTCGATGTCCCACGCAGCGCCTTCGCGTCCTTGTAGAGACTTATTGCGAACAGCGGGACCAGTGCGATGGCGATCACAATGAACGCCATCGGCGCGAGGAGCGTCAATGGCTCGCTCCCCTGCCGGAGAACGCCAGTGGTCCGGAACGCCTGATATCCCACAAGCCCCGTGACCTCGAGAACGGGCGGTATCACCACCCCGTACCACCACCGCGTCGTCGGTGTCGGGATGGGGGAAGCCTTCGTAGCGGACGGGGAAGCCGTGTCCACCGTCACCCCCGACCCGAACGGGGCGCCGACCCGGCGTCGTCGGAGTGCGAGGTACCCGATCGCCACCGGGATCGAGACGACGGCCACCTCCTTCACGACGGTCCCGAGAACCGGGAGCACCCCCAGGAGCCCATAGCCCCAGTGGGGCGTCCACGACGAGCACGCCCTGAGTGCACGGATGTCGAGCACCATGCCGGCAGCGAACAGCGGCGCCGTGACAAGCACGAGAGCGCCCGCAAGCGACGCGCCG
>CAYOLR010000112.1:0-3028 GCA_964404815.1 uncultured Halobacteriales archaeon | reverse complement strand
CCTCGCGTCCGTGCGCCGTCGGTCCTGTGCCTTCCCGATGGCGACGCTCGCGACGTAGATGCCGACCGCGAACAGCACGATGACGCCACCGGCCGTCGCCTCGCCGTAGTACGACGCGCCGATGCCGAGGAGCAAGACCGGCAAGGCCGTCGAGCGGCTCGGACCCGCCGTCGGGAGCACCCGGGCTGTCAACCACGTGAGCCCGAGCTGGAGCCCCACGAGGACCGGAAAGGGGACCACCGCGAACCACCATCGGGACGGATCGCGAGTCATCGTACCTGTTCCGCAGTCCGGATTCGACCCGTGGTAAAGACTGCGTCCTGTTTCCACCGGAGTGGCGGGACCACTACGCGCTCATCAGCATGTCGACCGGGCGCTTTCCACCGTTTACTCCGGTGCCAATGCTGATTCGAGGGGAGCAGCTGCTCCCGAGGCCAGCGGAATGGCAATGTCCGGGGCATAAGATCGAACAGTATTCGGTGGCGCAGACCGCTCGGTACGGACTGGTCCAGGTGTGAAGTTGGCCGTGAGCGAGGGCTGTCAGAGACCGGTAACCGCTTCACGACGGTTTAATGGGGATGACTGTGTGGGCACCCGTATGGACAAGTGGCAACGACGAACCATCTTCTATTCGCTCCTTCTCGTCGGGATAATGCTCGTCTATGCGGTTCTGTACCATCATGGCATGCGGATCTACGAAGGAGAGTCCCTCACGTTCCTCCATTCGTTACAGGTCGTCGTTGAAACCTTCACCACGACCGGGTTCGGTTCGGATGCGCCCTGGGACACCCCGGCCATGAACGCGTTAGTCATCGTCATGGATCTCACCGGCGTGATCCTCATCTTCATGGCCCTGCCCGTGTTGGCGTTTCCGTTGCTCGATGAGATCCTCTCGACGAGTGTCCCGAAATCGGCCGACCCCGGGCTTGCGGACCACGTCGTCATCTGTTCGTATACGACACGCGCCGAGGCGCTCATCGCCGAGCTTGAGTCCTGGGACGTGGAGTACCTCATCGTCGAACCGGACCGGAACCGGGCGACCGAACTCTTCGAGAATGGCTATCGCGTCATCCACGAGGACCCCGAATCAGTGGCCGGTCTCGAACAGGCGGCACTTCCCGCCGCCCGAGCGATCGTCGCCGACGTCTCCGACCAAGTGGATGCGAGCATCGTCTTGACTGCCCAGGAAGTCGCCACCGACGTGCCGATTATCAGCGTCGTCGACGATCCCGATCGAACGGCCTATCATCGGCTCGCCGGTGCCGACGAGGTGCTCTCCCCCCGGCCGATCCTCGGCAGGAGTCTCGCCGCCAAGGTGACGACATCCGTCACGACCGATCTGGGAGAGGCGATCGAAATCGGCCACGACTTCGACATCGCGGAATTCCCCATCCGACGGGGCAGCCGGCTGGTGGGCAAGACGCTCGCTGAGAGTGGGATCCGGGAACAGGCTGGCGTCAACGTCATCGGGGCGTGGTTCGAAGGCGAATTTGAAACCCCACCCTCCCCGGACGCAACACTCACGAACGGCACGGTACTACTCGTCACCGGCCGCGAGGATCAACTCGAACACCTCAAGGAACTCACCCTCTCAGAAGTTCGACGGTTCGAACGCGGGAACACCATCGTCATCGGATACGGCCAGGTCGGCCGCACGATTACCAGTGCCCTCGACGAAGCCGACCTCCCCTATACCGTGCTCGACCAGAATGCAATGGAGGGTGTCGATGTCGTGGGTGATGCGACCCAAAAGGCGACGCTTCTTGAGGCGGGCATCGAGGAGGCGCAGTCGGTGATCCTCGCACTCCCAGATGACACGACGACCGAATTCGCGACGCTCGTCATTCGAGATATAAGCCACAAAACCGAGATTATTGCCCGGGTTGAGGAAACGGAAAACGTTCAGAAAGTCTACCGGGCTGGCGGTGATTACGTCCTCTCGCTCGCCACTGTCAGTGGCCGGATGATCGCGTCGAAGATCCTCATCGACGAAGCTGTGCTCTCGTTGGATCAGCAGGTGGAAGTCGTCCGCACGACCGCCCCGGCAATGGTTGGCGGGACGATCGGCGACGCGCAGGTGCGATCGCAAACCGGCTGTACCGTCGTCGCCGTCGAGCGTGACGGGACCATCATCACCGACGTGGGACAAGCCTTCCGCGTCGAACCGGGGGATGAGCTGATAATCGCGGGGACCGACGATGGCATCCGACGCTTCAACGAACATATGACCTGACGCGAACGGCGATCCGTCACAGATTTGGGGGAACCGGCAGACCGCATCGAGCGCGTCTCCCCTTGATCGCCCCAACACACCCACCACGGCTACCGATCCCCTGCTCAAAGAACGAGTCAAGCTGCAGAGACCGGCCACGGCGTCTCGCCATCTCCGTCGAGACCCTCATCGTCTTTTTCGAGCGTTTCGGGAACGCTCCCTCTAATGTACCCCCGTGGACCGCACCTGCCGACAGGCCGCGAGCCCAGCAGCCGGTCGGACGGATTCCCAACGACGAACGAGCAACCCTTCCGCTACGTTGGCGGGGTTGACGCCTCGATTGCGAACTTGTTGCCTTCCGGATCCCGACCGTCAATCACGTAGACATCGGGCGCCGGGTGGCGGAGCTCACCGAGTTCGACATCGGCCGCCACCAGGTGGTCCCGGGCAGCGGCCAAATCCTCGACCTCGAAAACGAGCTTCGGGGCGAACCGGCCGAGTTCACCTTCCCGGCCCTCGTGAAGCGCGAGCGTGGTCCCGCCGACGTCGAGCTTCACGAACCCGTGCTCAGGCTCGCCCTCGACGACGTCCAAGCCGAACACCTCGGAATAGAACGCAAACATCCGATCCATGTCCTCGACGTACACGATGACCTCGATCAGCGAGTCGAAGGGAGGCATGGCCGCTAGCATGGTAGGGAGCTGGAAATACCCCACCATCGTTCAACGACGGCACTCGCCGACACCTCGGAATCACGCACAATAGGATGACACGGGTGTGGCGTGATGGACGGCCGCCATCGAGGCCCGGGGCCTT
>CAYOLR010000111.1:0-9262 GCA_964404815.1 uncultured Halobacteriales archaeon | reverse complement strand
ATTCGTGCTTAGAACGTCGATAACTGTGTTTGCTGCTATCGGTGAGATCGGCGATATCATAGGTATAAACCAAATATCGCTATATCGAATACCTTCCCTTCCAGCACCCAAGCTTCCTCGATCTGATGCACTTTTCGGTCGATGTTTTAATGGGTATAAACGGCGAATCCCCGTATTCGATCAACTCACCTTCTCTATCGGACGTTTAGTGAATTTTCAAGGAGCGGATAAAATTTCAGATCACGAGTATCCGAGGTGGTGTCGTCCCCGTTCACCCTCAAAACGGCAGTCTGAGCTGGACAGACAACCTCGGGACCATGAACAACGCCGCTACGCTTGCGGTCCCGAGGCCGAAGATCAGTGCGATGATCAACCGTCCCGCGCTCCCGGCCCGCGAGAGGGCGACGGCCATCCCGACCACCCCGAGGCCGTAGCCGGTGATCGCCATATAGCCCAAATACTGGATGACCTGCGTATTCAGCCCAAGGGTCGCGATGAACCCGGTAACGACGGTGAACAGGAGGAACCCGACCGCGATGAGATGGGGCCATCGAAACATTGATCGATCAACCGCATTCGCCGAAGCTGGCCTTACTGAACGTATTCGATGGTAAAAATCCGAGCGTTCGAATTCCAGTGTTGATATCGCCCAGCCGAGGGTTCCTGAGCTAAACCTAAGTAAGTCGCGGGATAAACGGTGGGCCATGGCCGATACTCCTGGGAAGGAAATCGCGCGCCATCGGCACGATCGGGGGACCGACGGGGGAAAACCATGAGCCGGACGGAGGAAAAACCGTGCTGTCCAGAATGTCAATCGATCGCCATTCGGAAGAAACAGGCCGACAAATCCGGGCCAGGCCGGATGCCGAAGTACCACACGAACTACGCCTGCCAGTCCTGCAATGCACATTTCGACGATCCCGACACGGTCGAGGTGCTCTACCGGGGGAGCGGGACGATCGAGATTTCCGATCTCATCGACCTGCAGTACGAATCGGAGGTTTGAGCGGGGATGGTCGCGGGGACCGCACCGGCATCCGCACGATGTCAGCACGCCTGGACCCCGTGAAGGGCCGCATTTAACCCCTCGGGGTGGGAGGGGGTGAGTAATGAGCGATTTCGACCCCGAGAAGTTCCAGGACAAATACGTCCACTACTTCACGGAGTTGCAGAACGCCTACAAGCGGGCGTTCGACGTTATGAACGAGGAGTACGACTCCGAGCTCATCCATGCCATCGACCAGCAGATCCTCAACGAGAGCGAGCCCTTTTACGAGGGCGATGGCGAATTCCGGGTCCAACTCCCCCCGAACCCGAAGGAACGAGTGCGTGGCGTGCTCGTCGACGACGAGAAACTCGCGAACACCCTCGAAACGTACGTCGACAGGCTCGAGTCGGAGATCCGCCAGGAATTCGGGTTCGACTGAGGATCGGTCCGAGCGCTTAAGGAGGCCGATGCCCTATCGGGATCCATGAGCACCGAAGCAGCGTCTGAGGACGAGGTCCGGGGACGCATCGAGAACTTCCTGCGGCGGAACTTCCCGCAGATCCAGATGCACGGCGGGAGCGCGGCCATCCAGAATCTCGACCTCGAATCCGGCGAGGTCACGGTCATGCTTGGCGGGGCCTGCAGCGGGTGTGGCATCTCGCCGATGACGATCCAGGCGATCAAGAGCCGCATGGTCAAGGAGATCCCCGAGATCAACGAGGTCCACGCCGATACCGGCATGGGCGGCGGTGGTCACGGGATGGGTGGCGACGGGATGTCACCGTCCTTCCCGGGCGAGACGCTCGACGACGAGGGTCGGGACGACGACAGCGGCCCCAGCGCGCCATTCTAACGCGGTCCGGCGGATCAGGGCATTTATTCCCGTCGCGGTCGGCACGGTTCCCATGGCTGAGAGCGGTGGCCAGAGCGTCGTGTTCGTCGTCATGGACACGGTCCGCAAGGACCGGCTGTCCGTCTACGGGTACGACCGACCCACGACGCCGGTCCTCGAAGGGCTCGCCGAGGAGGCCACCCGGTTCGACGGGGCGATCGCCCCGGCCCCCTGGACGCTCCCCGTCCACGCCTCCCTGTTCACCGGCCTCTATCCCGGCCAGCACCGCGCCAACCAGGAGAACCCCTATCTGGAGGGGGCCACCACCCTGGCCGAGACCCTCGCCGAGGCCGGGTACGAGACGGCCTGTTACTCCTCGAACGCCTGGATTACGCCCTATACCGGCCTCACTCGGGGGTTCACCGACCAGGACAACTTCTTCGAGATCATGCCCGGCGACCTCCTCTCCGGCCCGCTCGCCCGGGCGTGGAAGACCCTCAACGACAACGACGTCCTCCGGACGATCGCCAACCGCCTGGTAGCCCTCGGAAACATCGCCCACGAGTACCTCGCCGGGAGCGAGCGGGCGGACTCGAAAACGCCACAGGTGATCGACCGGACCATCGACTTCATCGACGGCGCCGACGGGCCCTACTTCGCGTTCATCAACCTGATGGACGCACACCTCCCGTATCACCCACCAGCGGAGTACCGCGACGAGTTCGCCCCCGGCGTGGATTCGAGCGAAGTCTGCCAGAACTCGAAGGAGTACAACGCCGGGGCCCGCGATATCGACGAGGAGGAATGGGGGGCCATCAAGGGCCTTTACGACGCCGAAATTCACCACATTGACGCCGAACTGGGCCGGCTGTTCGACTGGCTCAAGGCCAACGGCGAGTGGGAGGACACGATGGTCGTCGTGTGTGCGGATCACGGCGAACTCCATGGCGAACACAACCTCTACGGCCACGAGTTCTGTATCTACGATCCGCTCGTTAACGTCCCTCTCCTGCTGAAGCACCCCTCGATTGACGCCGACGTTCGGACCGAGCAGCTCGAGCTGCTCGACCTCTATCACACGGTGCTAGATCACGCCGGGGTCGACGCGGCGGACGCCGAGGTCCCGCTCGACCCGGACCGGTCGATCATCGCCGAGGCCTACGACCCCGGCGAACACGCCTTCATCGAATACTTCCGGCCGGTCGTCGAACTCCAGCAGCTCGAGACCAAGGCCAAGAAGGCCGGCATCACCCTCGACGAAAACTCCCGCTTCTACTCGCGGATGCGGGCGGCCCGCCGGGCGGACGCCAAATACATCCGGAACGAACGGATCCCCGACGAGTTCTACCGGCTCGACGAGGACCCCGGCGAGACGGACAACCGCCACGGTGACGGGGACCCCGGCGAGGAAGCGTTGGCGTCGGCGCTCGCCGAGTTCGAGGGGCGCGTCGGCGGGCCGTGGGGCGAAACAGGCGATGCTGACGACGTCCTCAAGGACATGAGCGACCAGGCCCAGGACCGCCTCCGCGACCTGGGCTATCTGGAATAACCGTGACGCGACAGAACGGCGCCGCCGCACTGTACGACCAGTTCGCCGAGCGGCAAACCCTCGCGAAGATCGCGATCGGGTTCGTCGTCGCCGGCATCCTCGTATTCCTGCTCGGCTACGCCGTCGGGTGGCGTTCTGTCGCCCGCGCACTGTCGGGCGCGGACGGTCGATGGCTCGCGGTCGCCTGTGGCTCCACGCTGGTCGGCCTCGTGGCCTGGAGCAAGGCCTGGCAGGTCGTCCTCGGCGTCGTCGGGATCGGCGTCTCCTTCCGGCGGCTCATCGTGACGTACTTCGCCGCCACCTTCGCCAACTACGTCACGCCCTTCGGCCAGGCCGGGGGCGAGCCCTTCATCGCCTATGTGCTCTCCCAGGACACCGACGCGAGCTTCGAGGACAGCCTCGCGAGCGTGGTCACGGCCGACGTCCTGAACCTGCTGCCGTTCTTCAACTTCGCCGCCATCGGCCTGGCCGTCCTCGTCTGGCGGGCCCGGCTCCCGGACGTCATCCGGCCGCTCGCCTTCGGATTGACGGCCATCGCGATCGCCGTCCCCGCGATCGCCTATGTCGGTTGGAACCACCGCAACGGCGTCGAGAACGCCCTTCTCAGGCTGCTCGCCCCCGTCGTCGGTCGCACCAAGCGGTTCTCCGTCGAAGGGATCCGTCGGCGGATCGACCGCTTCTACGAGTCGCTCGAGCTGATCGCTGCCGAACCCCGGAAGCTCCTCTACGCCCTCGTCTTCTCCTACACCGGGTGGGTGTTCTTCGCGCTCCCGCTCTACCTCGCGTCGCTGACGCTCAACCTCCCGATCGATCCCCTGCTCGTGCTCTTTATCGTGCCCGCCAGCACGATCGCCGGCCTCATGCCCACCCCCGGGGGCCTGGCGGGCGTGGAGGCGACGCTGGTCGCGCTGCTCATCGCACTCGTGCCCGCGATGGGCGGCGGCGAGGCCTTCGCGGTCGCCACCGTCTACCGCGTCGCGAGCTACTGGTTCGCCCTCGGGGTGGGCGGCCTCGCCTCCCTCTACGTCATCGCGCGGGCCTAGTCCTCGATCCAGTAATAGAGGTGCTCGCGTGGCGCGTTACAGTCCGGACAGGACTCGGGGAACTCGGCCAGGTCGCCAACGGCGCCGCAGTCCGAACACCGCCACATTAACTCCGCCTGGCCGAACTCGTGGCCGGACCGCTCGTGCTCGATCGAGAGAGCCTCGATCCCTTCGCGGGTGGTGACGAAAAGGCCGTCCTCGTTGAACCCACGGATCGTGCCGAGCCGGTTGCCGTCCCGGTCGAAGACCGGCTCGCCGATGTCGACGACGGCCGGGTCTGGCTCCTTGTTCATATGCCCCCTTGGGGGCGTCGGGGCTTAACGGTGATCGACCGCCGACCCACTCACATGAAGTCGGCGATGCCGCTCTGGCGGTTCTTGTCGTTGACGAAGATGCTCTCGAGCGAGCGGTCGATCACCTCGAGCCGCTGTTTGGTGTACTCCCGGGCCCCGTACTCGTCGGCGATCCGGATCGCCGTCTCGAGGTACTTTGAAACCGACCCTTCGTGGACGGTCAGGTTGACGTTCCCGCCGCACTCTCGGCACGAGCCGGTCAACGGGGGCCGCCGGTACTTCGTCCCGCAGTCGAGACATCGCGTCTCCTGGCGTGAGAACGCCCGGAGGTTGCCCAGGAGGTCCGGCAGGAAGTGGTACTCGATGATGCGCTCGGCGACGTCCGACTCGTCGACCGCCCGGAGTTTTCTGGCGAGCTCGAGCTGGGCATCAAGCTTCTCCTCCATCGAGCCCAACGTTTTGTACGCAGACAGCGAGGGCCCGAGGGCGATATCCGAGGTGTCATGCGTGTGATCGAAGCCGGCGTACTCCCGGTCGGTCCCGACGGTCGACCCGGCGAGTTCGATGTCGACCGCCGAGGGGTCGGCCATCCGCTGACTCGCCTCGTAGAACTCGAGCGGATACCGGTCGGCGATGTCCATGTTGTGGGCCTCGTCGTCGATCTCCGAGGGGTCGATCCGCGAGGACATGACCAAGGGGGCGTCCATGCGACCGCCTCTGTTCGACGGGAGGTAGTCCTTCGAAAAGTTGAGGAGGCCGTCCATGAGGAGCATCACGCAATCTTCATCTCCGTCACAGTTCAATGAACTGACATTATTAGCGAGCAAGGAGTGCGTGTCTTTAACCGTTACACAATAAACGGAATCGGTGCGGGCCCCAACAATTGTCGCCCTGGTAACTTTGTCAATCTGATAATCACCAGAACCCCCATCCGATCTCGCCGTCACACTATCGTCGTATTGTAATCGGGGATTACGCCTCAAGAGCTGGTCTTTCCTCGGGAGGTGGAACCCTGCCCTTTCGGCAAATTTTGTCGACTGTTCACTATATAGTCTAATGACCCAACTGGTCGAAGATCTAGAGGGATCACCAGAATCGTAGTAGTCTGGGAACTTATCCTTGAGCGGGACGCGACCCACACGCCGCACTGATGGGTCAATTTCGAGACGGGTTAGGAGTGCAATTATGTCCTCCTTCAACTCCCTGCTCACCGTACTGGCGGTTATCGATGTGCCGTTGGTATTGACAGATCCATCGCCACTGAAATAGCCGCTTAAATACGCTCCGACGATGTGATCAGGGGAGTTGAAGATACATTGAGGGACGCGTTTAGTGTGTGAAGATATACCCGCATCGAGAACGGTGTCGAAGAAGGTCCGCAGTAAACGGCCGGAGGTCGTGATCTTCGCGTCATTTTCCCGGTATGGGTCAACGCCGAATTCCTCCCGCAATACCCGGATGTAGAATTCCCGAGCCTCCGACTCGGTCCCAGAAATCGTCGTCTGGTGGATCGTCCCCTTCGGCGTCTTCTGTTCTCGAGCGAACCCCTCCGCGGCGTAATACCCGAGCAGTGTGGCCACACGGTCGTTTACCTCGACGTATCGATCAATGGTGGTCGTATCCCGTTTCATCCCGAGACTCACGTCGTCGGGGACGTACTGAACAAGTTCGTCGACGGAATCGAAGAGATTGAGGAGCACGGAGACGGGGAGGCTTTCGCGGTAGAGGTAGTTGCTCAGCCCTTTCTTCGTCAATCCGAGATACGACGCCGTGCTTTTGAGCGGGTAGAAGTCACCGTCCCAGTCGGCCGCGAGCGAGGACTCGAATAACTCGTATAGCTCGTCCTTGTCGAGCCCTTTCACCATCAAGGACTCATTGTCGATCATCCCCGTTTCGATGAAATCCGCAAGGAGGTCGTAGGTGTAAGTCTCCTCCGATACCGTCAGCTCGTTTAGATGCCGTGGTCTGACCAAGTGATCGCCCTCATGGACCTCCGTAGCGGGTTTCGAGACGATGCGTTCCCCGTCGAAAACGTGGACTTCGTGGTCAAAGGTGACCTTCAACTCCCGTCCGCTCTCGGTCCTGAACCGCTTAAGGAAGTTGGGGGAAGGGTGTTTCGAGACGGCCTCGATCCGTTTTCGGGTTAAGTTCCCCTCCTCGTCGATCGAAGGTACGTAAACCTCGCCATCCAATTCCTGGATCAAGGTACCGAAGTCGTCCGTTCGTGGGTCCTCCAGCCGGTCCTCAACGAGCCGTTCGATCCGTTCGTAGTGCCACTCGCCGGCTTCGTCCCGATACCAGACCTTTGTCTCCGGATGGAAGCAGTTCCGCCGCTTGGCCGCGTGGAAGTAGGGGTGGGCGTACCCGACCGACGCCCCGGTGAAGCCGGCGATCCGCCCGACGACGGCCGCGCTGGTGTGGGGCGCGAGCCCGAACACCAGTTCGCCCACCAGGTCGGTACGGTCATCGACGTCGTAGAAGTCCTCGAGCCCGTAGAAATCCTCGAGGAGTTCGTCGACGAAGTCTGCCACCTGGACGAGGTGGTCGCCTGCACGCTCCGAAAGGACGACGTCCTGCACCCGGAGCGGGACGAGCTGGTCCTCGTATCGGAGCGGGTCGCCGTCCAGGTCGGTCTCGTATCCGAGGTCACGCAATTGCTCGACCGAGACCCCGATCTCGGCCGGTCGGACGGCCGTCACGGGGAGGTCGGTCATGTCGTAGCGGACGGTGCCGTCCTTGAACGTCGACACGCCGTGTTTCGCCCGGAGTACCCCTTTCTCGATGGGTTCCGGGGTCTTGGCCGCCGACGTGAGCCCCTTGACGCCCTTGAGGATCTCGTAGGCGGTGTCCCGTTCGCCGACGGCGTCGAGCGCCTCTTGGAGCGCCCCCTTGAGATCGATCGACCGCCGGTGGGCGCTGGTGGCCTCGCCGCCACACCGGGGACAGGTCAGATGCCCGGATTCGTCGGCCGTGACGGCGATGTCGCAGTCCGGACATCGGACGTCCTTCTCGGTATGGTCGCCGCACTCGGGGCAGGTCGACCGGTAGGTCTCCGTTTCGCAGGACGGACAGGTCCGTCGGCCGATCGACACCTCGATCGTCCCGGCCGGGCCAGGCCCGTCCGACGAGGCCGCCGCAGCGGTGATATCGCGTTGATCTCCACCCGCCTCGCCGATCGGGAACAGGGTGTGGACGGCGGGGTTCATCTCGCGTTTTTCCGATTTCTCCGGGCGACCCATCCGGCTCCCGATTCGCGTTGGAGCACGCTCGCGAACGGTGAACGGGGCGACCTCGTTGACGGCTTTGATGGCGTTGTCACCGTCGGCCCACTCGCGGGCCTCGGTCGACAGGGTGGACCACTCCCGGTCGAGCCCCTCGGTGAAGCCGAGCGACCGGAGCAACGGGAGGGCATCGGGGACGGTGACGGTCTCGTCACCCTGCCGGTGTTCGACGAGAAGCGTTTCGAGCGCGGTCCGGACCGGCTCCTCGTTCGGGAGGACGAGCGTCCGATCGCCCATCATCTCCCCGGCGGCGGCCGCCCCGTCGGTTTCCGCAAAGCTCGCACCCTCGACCGCGTCGGCCAACGCGACGAATTCCTCGACCGCGAGGTCGTGCCAACAGTAGGTATAGGCCGGATGGAGGGGAACGTCCTGACTGGTGGCCCAGTCGATGGCCTGGCTTGCAGTCGGCGATTCGAGATCGACGTGCGCCGAGTCGTCGAGCGCTTGCACGTCGGCGCCGCTTGCCGCCAGCTCCTGTATCCACCACTCGACCGTGTAGGAAGCGGGGGCGAGAGCGTGGTTGTTCTCGACGAACTCGCCGACGTTCACGAGGTATTCCCCGAGGTCGAGGATCTCGACGACGCCGTTGCGTATTTCTCGGGCCTCGTCTGGGTCGTCGATCCGCCTGACCTCGCCGGTCGCGAGCTTGACGGTCGGCCCCTCGATCGAGTCGACCGGGACCACGCCCGCGGCCTTGCCCGGCCGTTCGGTCTTCAGCTGCGTGCCCGTGGCCAGGAAGTCGTCGACCAGCCGCATCGTGGCGGGGTGGACACCCCCAGTCGCGAACCCGTGGTTCCTTGCGCGGCCGTACCGGAGGCGGAACCCGCCGGGCTCGCTGGGATGGCCGAAGACCGGGCGGCCGGCGATCAGGTCACGGAGGTACTTCTTTGCGGGCTCCGGACGGGGGGGCGCATCGTCCGTGGCCCTGATTTCGGATTCGCCGCCGGCCTCGGCATCGTCGGCGTCCTCGTCGTCGGCGAAACCGCCGCCGATGAGGTCCGCGATCCAGGGCCACTCGACCTCGTCGAGCTGCCCGGTATACCGCTCGATTTTGGGGGCCTTAAGCGCGATACCCTCGGCGAGGACCAGACACATCCCGCCCCGGGCCCGGTTGGTATCGACCCGCTCGAGGTTGCGGTAGCCGGACACCTCGCCGTCGCTTGTGGCCTCCCCGTCGAGCATGATCGGGCAGTGTTCGGCGATGTATTTCGTCTCGGCCTCCTTCGGCGAGTACTGCAGGCCGACCTCCCCATCGTAGAGTGAGACCTCGGCCGCG